>WFWT01000124.1 GCA_015490995.1 Anaerolineae bacterium
CACGTGGACATGGTAGGCATGACGCGAGCCCATATTGCGGACCCGCATCTGGCGCGCAAGGCACAGGAAGGACGGTTGGAGGACATTCGCCAGTGTGTGGGGGCCAATTATTGCATCGACCGTCTTTACGCGGGCAAACCGATATATTGCATCCAGAATCCCGTTACCGGCCGAGAGGCCGAACTGGCCGACATACCACGAGCCCAGCACCGAAAGAAGGTCGTGGTTGTAGGGGGAGGACCTGCCGGTATGGAAGCGGCGCGGGTCGCTCGACTCCGCGGTCACGAAGTTGTCCTTTTTGAGAGGTCTGACCACTTGGGCGGCCAAGTGACCCTTGCGGCTAAGCCGCCCGCGCGGGCAGATATGGCGGGCATTACCCGCTGGTTGGAGTTACAGTGCCGCAAGCTGGGCGTGGACGTCCGCTTGGGAGTAGAAGCCACTGTAGAAATCGTCCTGGCCGAACAGCCAGACGCGGTGGTGATTGCCACAGGTGGACGGCCGCACATGGGCGAATACCACCCAGACTTCAACTTTACCCGGTTGAACGGGAGAGTTCTATCCATCGTGGACGTGCTGGCCCGTCAGGAAACCCTGACGGGCCGTGTGTGCCTTTACGACGAGATGGGGGACTGGGCTGGCGTGAGCACGGCGGATTATCTTGCATCCCGAGGTGCGCAGGTGGTGCTGGTGACTCCAGATCCGCGAGTGGCTTTTGAGCTGGGTGATACCAGTTTTCCCGTAATGTATGAGCGCCTGTACCGTCAAGGGGTGGAAATGCTCACCGACCACCGCTTAAAACGGGTTGAAGACGGACAAGTGGTGCTGACAAACGTGTACACTCAAGAGGAAAAGGTGCTTCCAGGCGTGGATCACGTGGTTGTCTGGCTGGGGAACCTTTCAGAAGACGGTCTGTATCGGGCGTTGAAAGGAAAAGTGGAGGAGCTCCACTTGGTGGGCGATGCCTTGGCTCCACGGGGTATCCATCAGGCGATGCTGGATGCCACACGGGCCGCGCGCAAAATTTAGGAGGGGAGATGCTCACGTCGGTAGAACGCTGGCTGTTTCTGGTGTGCCTGCTGATATCGGTTGGGCTGACAGCCCGTGGGGTGTATGGCGTTGTGGGGACGATCCGACGTGGTGCGCGGTATGAACGTGCCACTTTCAGCGTGTCGCGGTTGCTGAGCGCGCTGGCGCAACTTGTGTTGCAACGGCGTACGTTCCGAGACCGGCCGCTGGTCGGCTTCTTTCACCTCTTGGTGGTGTGGGGCTTCCTCTACTACGGCCTGGTTAATGTCGGTGATCTCCTGGAGGGGTTCATACCCCGTTATCGTTTCCTGGGTAATGGACTTTTGGGGGGGCTGTATCGCCTTGGGGCCGACGTGCTTAGCGTGGGCGTCCTGGTGGGCGTCGTTTACCTGGCGTACCGAAGGTTTATCCAAAAGCCTCAGGCACTCGCATTCCCTGCCTCCGCACGGTTGCACCCAAAGGCTCGTCAGGGTATCCCGCGGGATTCGGCCATTGTGTTGGGGTTTATCGGAACTCACGTGGGCGCGCGCTTTCTGGGACAGAGCTTTCGCATTGCGTTGGCCGGGGGTGATCCCTGGCAACCCTTTGCCGGCACGGTGGCCCTTCTCTGGGGCGGTATGGCACCGGGCACATTGACAGTAGCAGAACACATAGCGTGGTGGCTGTCACTGGGGCTTATTCTGGCTTTTCTCCCTTACTTTCCGTACAGCAAGCATTTCCATTTGGTGATGGCTCCTATCAACCTAGCAATTTCACCCCAGCGGCCAGCATTGGGGACACCTGCGCCTATCCCGTTATCGCCTGCCGCGAGGGAGTTGGGCAGTGCTCGCTTGGAGACGTTACCCTGGGCCCGGCTGGTGGACGCCTTTGCCTGTGTCATGTGCTACCGGTGCCAGGAGGTGTGTCCTGCCACTATGGCGGGGACGGTGCTCTCACCCGCAGTGTTGGAGATTAACAAACGTTACGAACTCCGGGACACAATGGTCGCCCTGGCCACCGGTCGCTCCAGTTCGCGACCTTTAACAGGCGCGGTAATGCCTGAAGACGGCGTGTGGGCCTGCACGACGTGCGCCGCGTGTGTGGAAGTGTGTCCGGTCGGCAACGAACCGATGCATGACCTCATAGACATCCGGCGATACTTGACCCTTACAGAAGGGCGGCCACCTGCACGGGCCGGACAGGTTTTACGTCATATTCGGTTTACCGGCAATCCTTGGGGAGAAAACCCTGAAGAGCGGGGGGATTGGGCCGTGGACACGGGCTTGCCTTTGATGGCCGATGTCCAGGAGACCGAGGTGCTGTACTGGGTGGGATGCAGTGGTAGCTTTGACCCGCGCGGACAGAACATTGCGCGCGCGGTAGCCCGCCTTCTCCAGCGGGCTGGGGTCGATGTGGCCATTTTGGGCCCCGAGGAGTGGTGCACGGGAGATCCCGCACGACGTATGGGCGAGGAGGCACTGTTTCACAAATGCCGACAGCGGAATCTGGCGACCTTACAGAAGTATCGCTTTCGGACGTTGCTAACCTCGTGTCCTCACTGCTGGAACGTGTGGCGTAACGAGGCCGACGGCTTGAGTGACAAGGTAGAGGTTGTACACCACACGCAATTTCTCCGGGATCTCTTAGCTGCCGGAAGGTTGCGGATTAATAATGGCCTCGATGGCCGCGTGACCTTTCACGACCCGTGCTACCTGGGGCGACACAACGGCGAGTTTCAAGCACCTCGGGACATATTACGCTATATTGCCCATCTGGACTATCAGGAGATGCCCCGTCATGGCCCGCGAAGCCTGTGCTGTGGGGGTGGAGGCGGCGGCGTGTTCTATGACGTCCCCGCGAAGCGACGCATTCCGGACATCCGGTTAGAGGAGGCAAGACAGACCGGCGCTCAAACGGTGGCGACCGCTTGCCCCTATTGCGCCGTTATGTTCGAGGGCAGTCCACACAGGGAAGGGGTGCACGTGCAAGACGTTGCGGAGATCCTGCTTGCTATCACGGAGGAGTAATCCTTATGGCCCAAAATGCATTGTCGGCCGTCTGGGTGTGGGTTGCCCATGAAAAGGGACGAATCTTGGAAGCGTCCCGCGAGGCGCTCATCGTGGCACGCCGGGTGGCCGATGAGGCCGGGGGCGCAGTGGTGATGGCGGTCATTTTTGGGCAGGAGGATGAACAAGTCCTCGCGGAGCTGGCCACGTACGGTGCCGACCTTGTGTATGTCGCTCCTGAGCCAGGAGGGTACGCGCCCCTGAGCATTAGTCGCCGTCTCGCCTGGGCCTGGGATCACGTTGTCCCGCCGCCCGGCGTCCTCTTCTGTCCGGGCACGCGGATGGGCCGGGAAATCGGCCTGCGGGTCGGTGCCTTCCGTGGTGTAGGGGGCGTGTCGGACGTTGTGCGTGTCCGGTGGGATGACAATGGCATTGTGTGCGACCATCTGGCATTTGGGGGCAAAGTGCAATGCACGGTGCAAGGCGTGGAAGTGGTCATATTGCGCCCAGACACCTATCGGGTGCGTCCGGCCCCACGGCCCTTGCGGGTGAGTTCTCTCCCTGAAGGGGAGATTCCCGCTCCGGACGTCTTCCTGGTGGAAGTCCGGAAGGCAGATCCACGCACGGTGCCCTTGGAACAGGCCGAGTTCATTGTAGCCGGAGGGAACGGCGTTCGGGATTTCCGCCTGATCTGGGAGTTCGCGGATCTGGTCGGCGCGGCGGTGGGAGGGTCTCGCGTTGTCTGTGACGATGGACGACTTGAGCGATCCCGACAGATCGGGGAAAGCGGGACCATCGTCTCCCCGCGGTGCTACATTGCCGTGGGCATCTCAGGTGCCATTCAACATGTGCGCGGCATGCAGAACTCGGAGATTGTGATCACCATTAACACGGACCGACACGCGCCGATTCACGATCTGGCCTCCCTGGCCATTATTGGAGACGCCCATGCGGTCCTGCAAGCGCTCATTGACGAAGTGCGCAAGGAGCGTGTTGCAGCCGTTCCACCGGTGGGAACACCGTAATATGCTGTCTTGGACGTGGGAGCCCCTGGCAGCGGGAAATAGGATGTGAAGTACGGTCGAAGATTTCGGACGATTCAGCGGACTTTGGTTCAGGAACGGGAGCGTTCGGATGGCTGTATGGATGGTCTGCGTGAGCGAGGGGATTGTCACCAACGGTCCGTTGCCGGTGATGAACGCGCTAAAGTCACCGTTGCCGATGCCGAATCCCTTGGACGAACGGGCAGTTGAGATGGCAACGACCTTGCGGGAACAATATGGGGGTAAGGTAGTGTTGGTCAGTGTGGGGAATATGTCGGAAGAGGTGTGGGAGTACTACTTAGGTCTGGGGGCAGAGGAGGGCATTCGGGTTGAGGAAGCGGGGCTGTCGGAATGGACGCCGCCCCAGGTGGCGCGCGTGTTGGCCAGCGTCGCGCGTACACTGCGGCCTCAGGTCATATTTTGTGGGGAGCGTTGTGTCAACGGCATTGGCACAGGGTGGGTGCCCTTCTTGCTTGGCACGTATCTCGCGTGGCCGGTGTTACCTGGCGTGGCCCAAACGAGCCTTCGCGAGGAAACGATACAGGTGGAGCGCGTGGTGGAGCGAGGTTACCGGGAAGTTCTGGCCGCGCCGTTGCCTTGCGTTGTGAGTGTGGCCGAGACTGCGCCTTTGACCCGGTACAGCGCGATAGGTCGTGCGCATCAGGCGCGCGTGCGACGGACAACGTTAGGTGATTGGGGGTTATCCCGTGAGGCGTTGCTTTCCCTTCCATGGACGGTGAGAGAGCTGAGCCGTGTGCAGGCCCGTCCTCGGCCACGTAAGCTATATGTCCCACCGAGTACCATGTCGGCTGCCGATCGGTTGGCCGCCCTATTGGCCGGAGGGACAGGCGCAAGCCGTGGCTCCCAGGACTCGAAGTTCTTCGAAGGAACGCCACAGCAGGCGGCACGCGTCATCCTTGACTTCTTGAAACAGGAGGGGATTTTCCCATGAAACCGGAGAGTGCACGCTCATCCTCATTGAGTCAACGGGCTTATGAGATGCTTAAAAAGAAGATCGTGGCCTTAGAGCTGCCCCCCGGCAGCATTATTGATGAGACCGTTTTGCGTGAGGAGCTCGGCATTGGCCGTACGCCCATCCGGGAGGCGTTGCAGCGCTTGGCCCTGGAGAAATTGGTGGTCATTGTACCCCGTCGAGGTACGTTTGTGAGCGACGTGCGCCTGTCGGACTTGCAGCACCTGGCGGAAGTTCGCCTTACCCTTGAAGCCTTGGCCGCACGATTGGCAGCCCAGCGGGGTACTGCAGACCATTGGCGCCGCATGGAAGCTGTGTTGTCCCGTGCACCTTGGAATGAGCCGGTGACGGATAACGAGCAATGGATAGAAATTGACCAGGAATGTCATTTCATCATTTACGAGGCAACACACAACGTGTACCTCCAGGATATCCTATCGATGCTGTACGCGTTAAGCCTGCGGCTGTGGTACTACGCGCTGTCTGAAATCGGGGACATGCGCGAAGCCATCCGGGAACATGAGCGCATCTTGCACGCGCTGCGCTCCGGTGATGGCGATCAGGCTGCGCAGCTGTTGCAACGCCATATCCGGGCGTTTCATGAGAAGATACAGAAGGTCATGTTGGCCGTCCCATCGGTTTAAGCGTTTCGCAGTCGGCACACCTACCGGGAGGGGAGCATGGCAAGGCGTACGCGGCGCCGACGCCGTCGGGAAGGCCGTGAGGAAATGGCGCTCGTCGAGAAAATCGTTCAGCCTTTGCGTCGTGTTCCGGTGTATGCCCTGGCCGAGGAGGAGGTTATTGAAACCATCCACCAAAAATCCTTGCAAGTGCTTGCAGAAGTCGGCATCGCTTTTTACGACGCGGAAACACAGGCCATCTTGAAGGCGCACGGCGTTACGGTGCGGGAGGACATCGCTTATTTCGATCCTGCCGTGGTGGAAGAGTACGTAGCGAAAGCGCCTGCTTCCTTTACTCAGCTGGCACGCAACCCTGAACGCAACGTTCACATCGGTGACGGTGCCGTGTGCTTTGCGCCGGTGTATGGCCCCCCTTATGTGTTGGACTGGGAACGCGGGCGGCGGGCATCCACGTTGGAGGATTTCCACAACTTTGTCAAGTTAGCGTACATGAGCCCCTATCTCCACCACTCCGGTGGTACTCTCGTGGAGCCCAATGACGTTCCGGTGCCTGAGCGGCATTTGGACATGGTGTTTGCTCACATCAAGTACAGTGACAAGCCCTTTATGGGCTCCGTCACTTCGGGGGCAAATGCCCTTGACAGCGTGCGCATGGCGGAAATCGTCTTTGGCGCGGAGCGGATGCGTGAGCAGCCGGCGTTGCTTTCTCTTATCAACGTGAGCAGCCCTCGTCGCTTTGATGAGCGCATGCTGGGCGCGCTACGGGTGTACGCGGAAGCGCGGCAGGCCCTGTTAATCACGCCCTTCATTCTCTCCGGTGCAATGGCGCCCGTTTCCATTGCGGGCACGTTGGTCCAAATGAACGCGGAGGCTCTTGCGGGCATTGTGCTGGCCCAGATGATTTCCCCGGGCACGCCGGTCATTTACGGTTCCTTTCAGACCAACGTGGACCTTCGCAGTGGGGCACCGGTATTTGGCTCGCCGGAAAGCCAAATTGCGCTCCTCGTGGGATCACAGTTGGCCCGACGGTACAACGTGCCCTTCCGGAGCGGGGGCATGTTGACCAGCGCCAAAATTCCGGATGCCCAGGCTGGATATGAGTCGGTTATGTCCATGTTGCCCGCTATTTTCGCTCGCGTGCACTTCATCCTGCACGCGGCCGGGTGGTTAGAAAACGGCCTAACCGCCGGGTATGAGAAGTTCGTGCTGGACTGCAATGTTTTGGGCATGTTTGACACCTTCCTGAAGGGGTTGGACACCTCCGAGGACGCGTGGGCCGAAGAGGCGATTCGCACGGTACCTCCCGGCGGCCATCATCTGGACACGCCCCACACGTTGCGTCATTATCGCACGGCCTTCTATCAGGCACCGCTCTTCGACTACAGCTCGGCAGAACAATGGGAGAGCCAAGGGAAGAAAGACGCGTACCACCGTGCCCACGAATGGGTTCGGCGGTGGTTGCGAGAATATACGCCGCCACCGTTGGATCCCGGCATTGAAGAGGCTTTGCAGGATTACATTGCCCGTCGGCGGGAGGAAATCCGAAAACAGCCTCCGGAGGTATAACGCATGTTCTGGAAACGTCAAAAGAAGCCCACCTTAACCCTTTTCTTCGCCACAGATGTGCATGGTTCCACCATCTGTTGGAAAAAATTCATTAACGCGGCGAAGTTCTACAACGCGGATGTGCTCATTTTGGGTGGCGATATGACCGGCAAAGCGCTGGTGCCGATTGTGCGTCAGAATGGGGATCGTTACCGGGTCACGTTTCTGGAGCAGGAGTTTACCGTTGAAGGCCAGGAAGCGCTGGAAGAGATGAAACAGAAGATTACGAATCGAGGGTATTATCCCTACGTGACTACTCCGGACGAGATCCAAACCTTTCAGGAAAATCCGGAAATGGTCAACGCGCTTTTCAAGCAGGAAGTAATGAAACGCCTTGAAGAATGGCTGGCGTACGCGGATAAAAAGCTGGCTCAGATGGGTATCCCCTGTTACGTAGCGCCGGGCAATGACGATTTCTTCGAGATCGACGAGTTGATCCGGGCGTCTCGTCATGTATGCCTGGCAGACGGTGAGGTTGTCGAATTGAGTGCATATCATGAAATGGTCAGTTCCGGTTGGAGCAATCGCACACCATGGCGTACCTTCCGAGAAGCCGACGAAGAGGAGTTACGACGTCGATATGAGGATATGATTCGGCGCATGAAACGACCGGAGACAGGTGTTTTTAACTTCCACGTGCCACCATACCGGTCTACTCTGGATGAAGCTCCTGAACTGACCGAGGACTTGCAGCCGCGATACGCAGGCCGAGCTCTGGTGCCGGTAGGGAGTACTGCCACACGTGAGGTGATTGAGACGTATCAGCCCCTGCTGGGACTTTTTGGGCACATCCACGAAGCCCGAGGGGTTATCCGCATAGGGCGCACGTTGTGCATTAACCCGGGAAGCGCGTATGAGCAGGGGCGTCTTCTCGGCGCGCTGGTCACGCTGGCACCGGATCGGGTGAAGCATTACGTGCTCACCATGGGATAACACCCTTCCATCCCCCAAACGGACTTTACAAGGAAGGAGGTGGGAAAGGTTATTAGGTACCTCGAATGGCCAAAGGCGAAGAGGAATCCGTGGTGTGCATTTGTAGCCAGGAGGGGAGTCATGATGGAACGGAATGCCTCTGCTGCCACCTTGTTTGTGCGTCAGGCCACCGGTCTGGTGCGGGCGTGGTCCATGTTCGATGCCTTCATCTACGCCTTCTTTTCGGTCAACCTGGTGACGCTAGGGCTCTACATTATCAGCCAGATGTACTTCCTCGAAGGCGCGCTGATACCGGCCATTCTCATCAGCACCGCGTTCATCTTGTTCGAGTGCATCGTTTACGCCGGCTTGATTGCGGTTATGCCTCGTGCGGGGGGCGACTACGTGTGGCAAACGCGCATTTTGGGGCCTGGCATCGGCTTCGTGCTGGCCGTGACAGGGTGGTGGTTCATTCTATGGCTATGGGTGCCACTGTACGGCGACATGCTGCGGCAAATGTTCTTCACGCCGGTGTTAGGCATCCTGGGTGCTCGCGGTCTGGCACTCTGGTTCATTCAGACACCCGCGGGGTTGTTCATCTCCTCCGTTATCGTGTGTCTGGTGGTCTCGATCTATGTTGGTTTGGGGATGCGCCGTTACGCGCAGATCCAAAGGATCAGCTTCTTCATCTCGCTCGTGGGTTTGATGGTGGTCCTTCTGCTGCTTTTGGTGAATTCCGTGGACACGTTCCGCCAGAGCCTGGAGCGGGAGGCTACTGCTATGTTTGGGGCCACAGGTCCCGTGTATGAGGGCATGCTGAAGGCGGGAGAAGAGGCGGGAGCGATACAGCCTCTCACAACCAGCCCTCTTTGGCCTATCTTCTTGGCCATCCCGTATGTGGTTTTCTTTAACCTCTGGCCTAACTGGGGGGCTACCCTCTACGGCGAGGTGCGCGGGGCCAGCGACTTCAAGCGGAACTTCTACAGCATGGCTGGGGCTCTCGTCATCACCGCGATCCTGGCCGTCATCTTCATGCTTCTTATCGCGAAGACCTTTACCTGGGACTTCTTCGTCAAGGCCAATGGGGCCTGGTGGAACTACGCCTGGGGCTACACGGATACTCCCCCGCCTTTGCCCATCTGGCCCTATCCTGCCTTGTTGGCTGCCTTCATGGTCCCCAACCGCCTGGTGCAGTTGCTCATTGTCCTTGCCATGAGTGCCTGGTGGTTCGGCTGGTCGGGCACCGTGTTCCTGAGTTCCACGCGTGTTATCTTTGCTGCAGCTTTCGATCGCCTGTTGCCGGAGCGGGTGGCGGATGTGGACCCCCGCACGCATACCCCCTATGTGGCTCTCCTGCTTATGGTCATTCCGTCTCTGCTGATCTCGGCCCTCTTTGCCTGGGATGTGGGCGGCTTCCAGACGTTGACGCTGGACGCCACGCTGGTCATCGCGGTGACGTACCTCGGCTCGACCATTGCCGCCATTCTCCTCCCTTACCGCAAACCAGAGTTGTACCACGCCTCGCCCATCGCTAAGTACACGGTCGCCGGGGTGCCGCTGATCACCGTGGCCGGTGTTATTTTTGGCGCGTTTCTCGTGTTCCTCCTTTACCTCTGGCTGTTCGACCCGTACCAGCTGTACGGTATCGGTCTGGCCAACACCAGTTCGGTGATTCTTATGGGTTTCCTGTACGCGCTGGCCTTGTTGATCTACCTAGGTTTCCGCGCGTACCGCATGCGTCAAGGGATTCCCATCGACAAGATTCACGCCGAAATTCCGGTAGAGTAACGGTGGCCATATTCCAGGGGCCTGTGGGATGCTGTGGCGTGCCCACAGGCCCCTCTCCCCTGAAACGGTGTCAAAGTAGAAGGATGGTAAGGATATCTAAGGATATCTGTGTTGAGCAGGGGCACGAACACATGAACGCGATGCAGATAGACCTTGTACAAGAGGCAAAGCGTATCGTCTCATCCGCCTCCGAACAGGGGATGGTCATTCGGGTTCTTGGTGGGGTGGCCGTCCAGTTGCACTGTGACGCGATTCTCAGCCCATTGCAACGGGAATATGGTGATCTCGATCTCATCGCTCGGCGCAGGGATGCTTCGACCTTGGACGATCTGTTCACCAGCCTGGGATACACGCCGAACAAGGTTATGAACACGTTGCACGAGACGCGCAAACAGTACTTTGACACACACTTTCATCGCCAGGTAGATATATTTGTGGGTGACTTTGAGATGTGTCACCGGATCCCGGTCACGGAGGCTCGGCTGTGTGTGGAGCCCTTTACCCTTCCCCTGGCCGAGCTGTTTTTAACGAAGATGCAAATCGTGGAGCTTAACTTAAAGGACATCCTGGACGTCGTTGCCTTACTGGCGGAACACGACGTCGCTCCTCAGGATGAGGAAACGTTGAACATTGATGTCATCTCCCGCTTGTGTGGCGACGATTGGGGACTTTACACCACCCTTAGGTTAAACCTGGCCAAGATTCGCGAGATCCTTCCTCAGATAGAGGGACTCTCTCAACCCGTGGTAGACGTGGTAAGCAAACGCATAGAACGCATTCAGTGGGCGATAGACGGCGCGCCGAAGACATGGCGATGGAAGCTTCGTGCTCGCATTGGCACGCGAGTGCGGTGGTATCAAGAGGTCGAAGAGGTGCGGAGGTGAACCGATGATTTTGGACACGCATACGGTGCGCGCGTACACCTTGCCTACGACCATTAAACATGGGCTGGGGGCATTAAAGCATCTGGCCGACGAAGTGAAAGCCCTAGGTATCCAACGGCCGCTCCTGGTGACCGACAAGGGCCTCGTGCAAGCGGGGCTGGTGGACGAGGCCCTTTCCGTGCTGCGCAAGGGTGGAGTGGACGTGGTGGTGTTTGATAAGGTGATGCCGAACCCGTCCATCGCTTTGGTGGACGAAGGGGTGGCTTTCTACAGGGAAGCCGGGTGTGACGGTCTCATCGGCTTTGGAGGGGGCAGTTCCCTGGACACGGCTAAAGCGATTGGCGTCGTTGCGGTCCACGGAGGGTCCATCAGGGATTACGAGTGGGCAGATCCCAATCCGATCACTAAACGGATCCCTCCCCTCATTGCAGTGCCTACGACGGCCGGGACCGGAAGTGAAGTGACGCTTTGGGCGGTAATTACGGATCCCGATCGAAAGGTGAAGTTCAACGTCGGGGGCACGTCCCTTATCGGCGCCCATGTAGCGCTCATTGACCCGCTGCTCACGTTGGACTTGCCCGCGGCCATCACTGCCGCGACCGGCATGGACGCGTTGGCCCATGCGATCGAGTGCTATACCATGGCCTATGCCCAGGCGTTCACCGACGCGGTAGCCCTGTTAGCTATGGAATACATCGGGCAATACCTGCGCATTGCCTATGCCCAAGGACATAACGTAGAGGCACGGTACAAGATGTGCATGGCCGCCATGCTTGGCGGGTTGGCCTATGGAACGGAGAGCGCCGGCGCGGCTCACGCCATGAGTCAAACGGCGGGAGGAGTGCGGGATGTGCCTCACGGTGCCCTGACGGCGCGCCTTTTGGGACCGGTTATGGAGTACAACTATATGGCAGAACCCCAAAGGTTTGCACGCATTGCCCAGGCTCTGGGCGAGGACATCCGTGGCCTCAGTGTGTGGCAGGCCGCCGAAAAGGCGGTAGAAGCGGTCTATCGCCTTACAGAGGACCTGGAAATCCCAACGTTGCAAGAGCTCGGCTTTCGCGAAGAGGATATCCCCTTGCTGGCAGAACTGGCTGTGAAGGACCCTCAAACCATCGGTAATCCCCGGGATGTGGATTACGATGGATACGTGCGCATCTACCGCCGTGCTTTTGAGGTGGGGCGTAGGCAACAGGGGAAAGACGGATCGTAACTGGTTAGCGCATGAGTCTCCTTAATCACCGTACACCTTGTTGTCGTCCATCGCCCATCATAACGGTAAACGAGTGCTGCTCATATACTTAAACGCATCAAGGAGGGCACAATGTCTGAAGAGCTGGACCTGAAGCAGATAAGCACGGAGGAAGTGTACGAACTGATGAAAGAGGACCTGTATTACGGAGAGGCCAATGAAATCGTAAAGGAAGTAGAAGAATTGTTGGCCCGTGGAGAAACACCCTATGATATCCTGACCAAAGGTCTGGTGCCCGGCATGGACATCGTCGGGGTCGATTTCCGGGACGGAGTGTTATTTGTGCCGGAAGTGCTGATGGCTGCACGGGCTATGAAAGCGGGTATGGAAGTGCTACGCCCCTTGCTGACCCAAACGGGCGCCCCCCGTATCGGCCGTATGGTTATCGGGACGGTAAAAGGAGATATCCACGATATCGGTAAGAACCTGGTGTCCATGATGATGGAAGGGGCGGGGTTCGAGGTCATCGATTTAGGCATAAACGTGTCGGTGGACACGTTTATGGCCGCTGTCAAAGAGCACACCCCTGATATTCTCGGCATGAGCGCGCTTTTAACAACCACCATGCCCTACATGCGGGTGGTGATCGAGAACTTGGAGAAAGCAGGACTCCGCGATCGCTTGCTGGTCTTCGTGGGCGGCGCGCCGCTCAACCAAGCCTTTGCCGAAGAGATCGGCGCGGACGCCTATTGTCCGGATGCCGCGGTTGCTGTGGAAGTGGGGAAGAAAATGGTCTCTATGCGGAGGAACATGGCATGAAAAGGTGGCCGGTCGCCATGCTCCAAGACTCACCACAATTGTTGGAATGGGTTTACCGGTGCACCGCTTTCTGGTTCCGGCTGCTAAACCCGTTGTGGAAACGTATAGGCTATGAACGCGTCGCCCGGGTTATGATCCCCCTGGAAATCGTGACCAAAAAGCCCCTCTTTGGGTGCCAGATGTGTGGCCAATGTACCCTCCATTCCACCGGGATGACGTGCCCTATGACCTGTCCTAAAAATCTTCGGAACGGCCCGTGTGGCGGCGTGCGGGCTGACGGACATTGTGAGGTTTTCCCGGACATGCCTTGTGTGTGGGTCCAGGCGTATGAACGTTCACTGCGAATGCCCATCTACGGCCCGGAGATTCACCACATCCAGCCACCTCTAGATCGCCGTCTTGAAGGCTCTTCTGCGTGGGTGAACTGGGTCTCAGGACGAGCGCACGCCCTGGAGATGGTGTGGGATGACTGAGGGGAAACTGGTGGCCGGTTCTCGGCTGGAGCGAGTACTCCGTTCAGGGCGCTTTGCCGTCACTGCGGAACTGAATCCTCCGGACAGTGCGGATCCGGAGGCGGTGTACGAGCGGGCGCTGGTGCTCGCCGAGGTGTGCGACGCGATCAATGTGACTGACGCGGCCAGCGCTCGTGTACACATGTCCAGTATCGCTGCCTGTGCCCTGCTTGTGCGGGCCGGCTATGAGCCCGTCCTGCAAATCACCTGCCGGGATCGCAACCGCATCGCCCTTCAAGGCGATCTCCTGGGTGCTGCCGCGCTGGGCATTCGCAACGTGCTCTGTCTTACCGGAGATGATGTGGGCGCCGGAGACCAACCTCAGGCCAAACGCGTGTTCGACCTGGATTCCATCCAACTGTTGCGGATGGCCCGCATCATGCGGGAGAAAGGGGTTTTCCTGAGTGGACGTCGTCTGGACGTGGCGCCCAAGTTCTTTTTGGGCGCGGCGGCCAATCCCTTTGTGCCTCCATACGAGTGGCGTCCATATCGACTGGCGAAAAAAGTGGCTGCAGGCGCGGAATTCATTCAGACACAATTGTGCTTTGACGTTCCCCGACTGCGGGCATTTATGGCCAAGGTGTGCGATATAGGGTTGCATGAGCGGGTGTTTATTCTGGTTGGAGTTGGTCCTCTCAAATCGGTGAAGACGGCCGAATACATGCGTCGCCGCGTGCCTGGCATTCATATCCCAGATGAGATAGTAGAGCGCTTGCGGAAGGCCGGGTC
Organism: Anaerolineae bacterium; assembly: GCA_015490995.1. Lineage (GTDB taxonomy): Bacteria > Chloroflexota > Anaerolineae > JAADDB01 > JAADDB01 > S141-23. The sequence continues at coordinate 14,110 of WFWT01000124.1, forward strand.
GGCTCGAGGTCAACGTGAGGAGGGCAAACGTATCTGTGTGGAGATCATCCAGCAAGTGAAGGACATTCCCGGGGTGGCGGGAGTTCACGTCATGGCGTACGCGCAGGAAGAACTGGTAGCCGAGGTGATCGAGGAGGCCGGTTTGCTCCCCCGCCCTCACCGGCCAACACCTCCTTCAGCCGTGGGCGTTAAAGGCCCAAAGGATAACCAAAAGCTTGCCCCCTATGTCCCCTGATGCACTGTTTCCTTGCCTTGCCTCTGCTGGAAAGAAAGTGCCGGACTGGGGAAACCTCTCACTCCAGGGTATAATCTCCCCGAGCTCTTACCCACCGGAGCTCTGACAATGAACGGGCGCGCGTTTGAGCGGAGATAACTTATCGATAAACCACGGTGAAGAGATCATGACCCTTGGCCAAGCAACTCACGAACAGGAACTCGTATCCCTAGGGGCTACCGATATTCGAATCCGTCCGCTGGGCATAGGCACATGGGCCTGGGGAGATAAACTGGTCTGGGGATACGGTCGGCAGTACACCGATGAGGACCTGCGGGAGGCATTTGACACCTGTGTCGCCGCAGGGATTACGTTTTTTGACACCGCGGAGATCTACGGGTGGGGACGTTCGGAACGCTTGTTGGGACGTTTTATGAGGGAGCGCGGTGTAGGGCTGGTCATTGCCACTAAGTTTTTCCCTTACCCTTGGCGACTTTGGCAGGGGGCGTTGCGACGGGCACTGTGCGGCAGCCTGCGTCGGTTAAACACCCATCAGGTGACTTTGTATCAGATTCACTGGCCTTTTCGCCCCCGTTCCATTGACACGTGGGTGCAGGCTTTGGCCGAGGTGGCTGAACAAGGGCTAACACGGGCTGTCGGGGTCTCCAATTACAATCGTGTACAAATGGCCCGCGCGTACGAGATCTTGGCTCAGCGGGGCATTCCCCTGGCCTCCAATCAGGTTCAGTACAACCTCTTGCATCGTGAGCCGGAACGTTCGGGTTTGTTGTCCCTGTGCCTGGAGCGGCAGGTCACACTTATTGCGTATAGTCCTTTAGCCATGGGCATTTTGACAGGCAAATATGACGTGGACAATCCACCTCCGGGAGTGCGGGGGCGTCGGTACAACCGTCATCAGCTGGCCCGGATTCAACCCTTGTTGGCGTTGTTGAAGGAAATCGCGGCAGGGCGAGGTAAGACACCGGCACAAGTAGCGCTAAACTGGGTCATCTGCAAGGGGGCGGTACCTATTGTGGGGGCTAAGAATCGTCGTCAGGCAGAGGAGAATATCGGCGCACTGGGTTGGCGTCTCTCACCTGAGGAGGTCGAAGCTCTGGATCAGATGAGCGAGCGCGTGTTGGCAGGGAGCTGACCGGTGCTGAGCGTGCGGGCAGGGAGCCTCTTCATCTATCGCTTTTATGATGTGGCCAACGAGATTGACCTGAACCGTGCCCAGGCCATAATTGCCCGTTCCTATCCCGCGTATCGGCTTCGTCTGCAACGGCTGCGCCCGCGGGTGGTACGGTTTGCTAATCCCCCCCTCACCCTTCCCTTACGTCCCTATCGCATCGAAGTGTCGGATTGGCCCCTGCCTGTAGCGGAGATCATCGTGCGTCTATATGCCTTTGGCGCGGTGGCAGTCCGCCTTGAGTGTCCTCTGCCCGAAGGAAGTACAATGGCGGAGGTGGAACATCTCACGCGCAGTTTCTTGGATATCGACGCGGACCCGGTGTGTCGTCCTCTGGTACTGGACACATTGCGCGAAGTGGCCCCGGCGCTATACAAGCCGCAGTGGGATTGGGAAGAATGGCTGGATGAGGATTATCTGGTGGTGTATGTTCGCCGTTTTGAAGGAGATGCGCCTTTGGGGGCCCCTCTGCTGTTGCGGGAATACGATTTTGCGCGGTTGCTTATGGGGGAAGAGATCCCGCTCAGCGACCAGGTACGCGAGGCCATCATGCGGTACGCGTACACCTACACCCCTGAGGATCTGGCCGTGCTCTCCTGGGAAGCGGCGTTCGTCTACGATACCGATGGGATCATGGACGTCCCGGACTTGCTGGAGTTCGCGAACGCCCAGTTGCTGGAGCTGGAATTTTTTGATGAGTACCTGGACGAGGAGCTGGAAAAAGCTTACGACGATGTGGAGGCCGTCCAACGCGGCGGTGGGTTTTGGCGGTATGCACACATGCGCCGGGTACTGAACCGTTTGACCATGACGGTGATGGAGGTTACCGAGCTTTCTGGGCGGGTGATTAATGCGTTAAAGATAACGGAAGATGTGTTTTACGCCCAGGTTTACACCGGCGCATCGGAAGTGCTGGGGTTGCCCACCTGGATCGCCGGAGTGCAGGAGAAGCTCCATGCGTTGCGGGATATTTACGCCATGCTGGCGGAGGAAGCAACCAATACTCGCTTGATGATCTTGGAAGCGGCGATTGTGCTCCTTATTTTGTTCGAGATCGTGTTGGCAGTGCTGGGCATCTGGTAGCATCCTGAACCGGCCAAAAGTGTTGTCGCATCTTTATACGTCATACGTCTACCTCCATGCCGTCATAGGCTACCCGAATGTTATACGGTTGTAGATAGGCCTCGAGCTCCTCATGAAGTCGGTTGTGATGGTTAATGTGGGTGATGATGATCTGGCGGGGTGAATATCTCTCCATTAAGGTGACCACTTCCTGCACACTGATGTGGTGTTCCTCCGCGTCGAAAGTGGGGGTGTGGAAGATCGCTACATCTGCCTGGGCAAGCAGGCGGAGGTGAAACTCGCTCATCTGGTTACTCCCGTCGCTGAAGTAAACTACCTGGGTGCTGCCTTCTCTCAACAAAAAGCCGTAACAGGGCACGTGGTGAAGCACTTTAAAGGGCATAACCTGCAAGGGGCCAAAGGAGAGAACGACGTGCGAGGTGAAGACAGCCGGCAACACACGGGTAGATAGCCGGGGCGTGAACTGTATCTTGGGCAACACGTCGTATCCGGCAAACACGTGCAGGACGCGATCGCACCAATACTCAAACTCGATAATGCCGCCAACGTGGTCGTAATGCTCATGGCTGAGGAGAATAGCGGTCAGGTCGTTAAACTCCACGGCCTGGAGCATGTTGCTGATCTCGGGAGGTGTATCAATGAGCAGTTTGTAATCGCCAGCTTCTACAACAATGGCATTGCGTCGGCGGCGATTTTTGCCCCCACGGCGGGCGGCCTCGCAGCGAGGGCAAAGGCATCCGAAACAGGGAATG
>WFWT01000125.1 GCA_015490995.1 Anaerolineae bacterium
GTCTCTGTGGGCATGCGCGTCGGCGTTACCGTCGGCGTCTCCGAGGGAGGCGTTACCGTAGGAGTCCGGGTCTCCGGTGGTTCCGGTGTTTCCGGTGGTTCCGGTGTCTCTGTAGGCACGCGCGTCGGCGTCACCGTCGGCGTCTCCGAGGGAGGCGTTACCGTAGGAGTCCGGGTCTCCGGCGGTTCTGGCGTCTCAGGTGGTTCCGGTGTTTCCGGTGGTTCGGGGGTCTCCGGCGGTTCCGGCGTCTCCGGCGGCTCGGGCCGGTCGTCATTTACGCCCACAGAAATCACCGTTCCCGGCGCTGCCCAAGTGGTAAATGCAGCCCCTACACTGGTGAACAGCAGCGCCGCTACGGTCAGCAATATCAATCCTACCCATCGATACCGTTTGTCTCGCATCGTTACACCCTCCTTCAAGGTCTTCGGTGCTACATAATGTAGTAAACCTGGTCGGTCCAGGTTTCCACTCCGCTCAACGCATATCTCGGTTACAAAGTTACGGCATCGACGGGATATCGCCATAGCCTAAAGGTCCTGCCAAACAGGCCCGAACACTGGATAACTGCTCGTGTGCCCTGCAGTCCGATAGGGTATTCACGCCCGGCGGGCAGCCCACCTTCCCGAGTTTGGGAAAACGGAAGACACAACTATAATGAAATCAAATTGAATAGCGGCCACACCTTCGGGGCAGGGTGAGCTCGGCACGTGCTTGTAGTGCCGGGCAATTCCCGACCGGCGGTGATGGGGGCATGGACCCCCTCAGCCCGCGAGCGGCCTCGGCTCTTCCGCGTACCTGATGCGGAGGAGAAGCACTCCGGGGTGTCCGCTGATCCGGTGCAATTCCGGAGCCGACGGTATAGTCCGGATGGGAGAAGGTGGGGCGCGTGACGGTTGTCCGCGACCGTGCAGGTTGCGGTGTGGGCGCGCGTGGGAATTGAGTTAGGGTAAACACGTGCCTCAAGCATGCTACCGTCCTGGTTGTCGCCCGCGTCAACTAGGACGACCACGTTGCGCCACACGGAGGGTGTTGCGTGCCTCCTGCCCTGAAGGTGGGCAGGAGGTTTTTTCATGGAACTAACACCGGCTAGATCACCGGAGGGACACATGTTTAGCGGCATTGTGGAAGAGATCGGCGTCGTTATCCAATCACGGCGGCGAGGTCCAGGGGCCACGATGACGGTACAAGCCCATCATGTACTTCAGGGCACTCAAGTGGGGGACAGCCTGGCTATCAACGGTGTTTGCCTCACCGTAACCGCGCTCCACAAAGACCGGTTCACAGTGGACCTGGCGCCGGAGACGCTCCGTCGCACCAACTTGGGGCAACTTCGTCCGGGCATGCCCGTAAACCTGGAGCGTGCTTTGGCTGTCGGGGATCGCCTCGGCGGCCATTTTGTCCTGGGCCACGTGGATGCTACCGGCACGGTACGTTCCCTCCACCCGGAGGGCGAGGCGCTCATCATTGCCTTTAACGCCCCTCCCACGGTGCTGCGCTACGTGGTGCCGAAAGGGTGCATCGCAGTAGATGGGGTCAGCTTAACCGTGGTTGCACGAGACGCCAACGGGTTCACCGTCTCTTTCATTCCTTACACCCTGCAACACACCATTGCTCAACACTATCGACCCGGCACAACCGTAAACCTAGAAGCGGATATTCTAGGTAAATATGTGGAGCAATTTATCACGTCTCGGTGAAAGAGGAGGCAGATGATGCTTGCGACCATTCCGCAAGCTCTGGACGCGCTGCGAGCGGGACACATGATCATCGTTGTCGACGACGAACACCGGGAAAACGAAGGGGACCTTGTAATGGCGGCGGAACACGCCACACCCGAGGCCATCAACTTCATGACCAAACATGGCCGTGGCTTGATCTGTGTTGCTATGACCCCCGAACGTGTGCAAGCGTTGCGCCTGCCCATGATGGTCCCTGAGGAGGACAACACAACGCCTTACCATACCGCGTTCACCGTTTCCGTAGACGCTCGGGAAGGCATCACGACCGGCATCTCCGCTTTTGACCGCGCCCGCACCATCCGGTTGTTGGCCGACCCGTCTACCCGACCCGATGACCTGGTACGGCCGGGACATGTCTTTCCCTTGCGCGCGCGGGAGGGCGGAGTGCTGGTACGCCCCGGCCACACCGAAGCCGCTGTAGACCTCATGCGACTGGCGGGCCTACAGCCCGCAGGCGTCCTCTGTGAAATCCTGGCCGAGGATGGCACTATGGCCCGATGGCCCGAGCTCACCGCGTTCGCCACAACACACAACCTCCTCATCGTTCGCATCGCGGACTTGGTGACGTATCGGCGTGAGCGGGAGAGCACCTTGGAGTGCCGTGCACGCGCGACATTGCCCACCCCATACGGTCCTTTCCAGGTGCTGGCATATATCGATCGCACCACCGGACGCGATCACCTTGCCCTGGTCCGGGGTCAAGTCACAGGTGCCCCTCCTCCCTTGGTCCGAATCCACTCCGAATGCCTTACCGGCGACGTGTTTAGCTCCCAACGATGCGATTGTGGTCCCCAATTAACAAAGGCTCTCCAACTGATCGCAGCAGAAGGACGAGGTGTAGTGATCTACCTGCGTCAGGAAGGACGGGGTATTGGCCTGTGCAACAAAGTCCGGGCATACGCCTTGCAGGATCAGGGTATGGACACCGTTGAAGCCAACATGCACCTGGGATTTCCCCCTGACGCCCGCGATTACATCATGGCCGCTCGCATCCTCCACGATCTAGGCATCCAACGGGTGCGCCTAATGACCAATAACCCTCAAAAGGTCCGAGACCTGGAACGCTGGGGAATTGAGGTTGTCGAACGTGTGCCCCTGGTGATACCCCCCACGGCCCACAACTGGCGCTACCTGCACACCAAAAAGGAAAAGCTCGGACACCTGTTAGAAGTATCCCCACCAGAGGAGGATCGCGAGTAACCCGTATTACCGAAACCCCGGAGAAAAGTAACGTTCCTGCCTAACGTTAAGACCTGGAGTCCAGAAGGAGGTGCACGATGGTGCGTACCCTGCAAGCAACCCTGTGGGGGGAAGGATTGCGCGTGGCCATTGTAGCAGCCCGTTTTAACCGCTTTATCACCGACCAGTTGGTGGCCGGCGCGGTGGACACCTTACAACGTCACGGTGTGAGGGATGAGGCCATTGATGTGGTGTGGGTACCAGGCGCATTTGAAATTCCATTGGTGGCAAAGCAACTGGCAGCCAGCGGCCAGTATGATACGCTGATCTGTGTAGGCGCGGTCATCCGCGGGGCCACTCCCCACTTTGAATACGTGGCAGCCGAAGCGGCAAAGGGAGTGGCTAACGTTAGCTTGGTTACCGGCGTGCCGGTGATTTTCGGTATCCTCACCACTGACACCGTGGAGCAAGCGATTGAAAGGGCAGGCACAAAAGCCGGCAACAAGGGCGCCGATGCAGCCCTGGCAGCCATTGAAATGGCCAACTTAATGCGTCAAATCTCGGCGCCTTGAGGTAAAATATGGATTAGGTCAAAACCCGACGCGCGGTGAAGGGGGACAATCACGTGGAAACCTGGGAGGTCATCCGTACCAAGCGCGCGGTGCGCGATTACGACGACCGCCCTCTTCCTGAACGTGTGCTTCACCGCATTCTGAACGCCGGTCGACTGGCCGGGTCCGCCCGCAACGCGCAACCGTGGCGGTTTATCGTGGTGCGGGAAGCATCCCAACGCCAACGCCTCAGCCGGTGCGGCCGCTTTGCCCGCCACCTGGCACACGCTCCCTGTGTGATTGTCATCTGCACCGACGTTCAACACCGCCGATGGGCTGCCTTTGATGCAGGGCGCGCGGCCCAGAACATGGTCCTGGCCGCGTGGGACCAAGGAGTAGGCTCATGTGTCACAGCCCTTCACGACGAGGCTTCCGCCCGTGAGGTGCTCAGGATACCGGACACATTCGACATTCAGGTAGCCATCGCCTTTGGCTACCCCTCACCCGCCGGGGAAGGGCCTATCCACCGCTTCATCCGAGAGCGTGTTCTTCGTGTCACAGGACGACGCCCGCTACACGAACTGGTGTACTACGAAGTGTGGGGCCAGACTTCCCACCATGAAGGCTAGACAGCTTCCCCGCATTACTAGTGTGCGTAATCCCCGGGTGGTGGCAGCCCGCAAGCTGCACCACCGTAAATACCGCCGTCGTGAGGGACGCTTCTTAGTGGAAGGCCTTCAGCTGCTCCACATGGCCCTGGAAGCCGGAGCCCGTCCCCTGGACGTCTTTTACTGTGAGGATTACTTTGCCGGTCCAGAGGCCCCACGTTTGCTGGAACGCTTCGCGGCCGCGGGAGCAACCCTGATTCCCGTCGCGCCCCACGTGCTGGAAAGTCTCTCCGAACGAGATGTGCCCCAAGGCCTCATCGCTACCTTTGCCCTCTTCGAACACCACCTCGCCGACATTCCACCCCGTGGAACGGACCTTTACCTCGTTGTGGACCGACTACAAGATCCCGGCAACTTGGGGACCCTCATTCGCACTGCGGACGCGGTAGCCGCGCGGGGAATCCTTCTTGTTGAACCTTGCGTGGACCCCTTTGACCCTAAAACGGTACGCGGAACCATGGGATCTATCTTTCACGTTCCTCTAGTGCGGATTCGGGATGTGCCACAGCTCTTCCAATGGTTTGCCGAGCAACATATTCGCCCCCTTGGAGCTGACGCCCACCAAGGTGTCCTGTGGGGAAACGGCCTGTGGGAGGGTAACATCGCGCTCATCCTCGGCAACGAAGCGCGCGGCCTGTCCACAGATGTGCGCGCACACGTGAGCACCTTTGTCCGCCTCCCTATTGTCGGCCAAGCTGAATCTCTCAACGTAGCGGTAGCCGGTGGGGTATTTATGTACTTGTGGCTCAAAGCACGGAGCTCCTCCCAAGATGGCCAGGAGGGAACAGGCACTGCCCAGGCCTGCGAGGAATAAAACGGTGGGCCAAGGGGGTGTGTGGCCGGGGTGTGCTTCTCCTGCCCTTGTTAGCGAAGCACACCTCGGCCCTTGGCTCGGTTATTCCTCAGTCTTCACCACTTCCACAATTGCCGGCCCTTTGCCCGGATGTTGGGTATGAGAACCGTCGCAGAAGGGGAAATTCTTGGAGGCAAAGCACCGGCACAACGCGACCTTCTCACCCGGCTGCAATTTGACGGTCGTCAATGGATGCTGCCCTTCCTGACTTTGTACCTCCGCCATGGCCTCACCTCCTTTTTAGAGATATACCGGCAAAGGCCTTTTGCCGGTGGGGAGCCAACCTATACTGAAACCTACGTCGGAACAACGTGCCTGAAAAGCGCCGTTGCGTACTCAGGTACATCCCGAGCGGTAACCCAAAGGGGATTACCCGATGGGTCCATGGTGAGAAAGGCCTCGGCTGTTCGGTGAAGTACCGGCCTCACCCGCTCACTCCATGCGGAGACCACCGCGTGATCAGGCACCACTACTGTCATATAGACCAAGCCTACCGCCTCAGGGGGCGGGGGCGGAGCCCCTTGCCCTGCCCATATGTTGGTGCCTACATGATGGTGATAATCACCGGCTGCAAAAAAGCGCGCACCAGGATACTCCCGCAGTGTAACATTCATCCCCAACGTCGCGTGGTAGAAGGCTTCTGCCGCGTCCAGATCGTGCACATGAACGTGTACATGACCTACTACTGTTTCCGGAGACAAGGGAGCTGCCGTCGCTCCCTGAAGGAGGTCATCCACATTTAACGGGTCAGTGCGCATCATCACCTGACCGTTGGCTCGCGGCCAGAGGTCAGAGGGCCGATCCCAACACAGCTCTAAACCGTTGTTGTCGGGATCGGCCAAGTAAAGGGCCTCGCTGACCTTGTGATCCGAAAAGCCCTGAAACGACCACCGGGCATCCAACAGGCGTCGCAACACATTGGCCAACGCCTGGCGGGTAGGTACCCGAAGGGCCACGTGATACAGGCCGGTAGTATGCCGCGGTTTGGCCCGGGCGTTGGGCAGGGCTGTCAACACAAGCAACACCGGCCCATCCCCTCGCGCAGCCAACCAGACGGTGCGATCCTCCCGGGCCACTTCCACCATGCCCAACAAGTCCCGATAAAACGCCAACGCCCGGGACAGATCACGCACTTTCAGATGGACGTGCCCCATGTAAGTATTGGCAGGCAACATTTCATGATGGTCTGTCACGTGCTGATAAGTCATCGTCCACTCCCTCTACGTGTTCGTCATCGACCAGATGCCAGCGATACGCCCACGCCGCCAACTGATCCAGAATGGGCAAAAGTTCCTGGCCTTTTTCGGTCAGACTATACTCCACATGTCGCGCACTCTCCGGATGAGGTATGCGATGCACCAATCCTTCCTGCTCCAGAAAGCGCAACCGCTGGGATAACAACGTTGGACTAATATGTCCCAACCGGTCCTGCAACTCACAGAAACGACGAGGCTGCCGCAAGTTATGAATAATTTCTAAGGTCCAACGGGTGGCCAGCACACGCGCCATGGCCGCCACCGGACAGGAAGGCTCCTCCCGCACCACAAACCTCCTTACCTTCATTCACGCGACAACGATATGCCCGAACCCACCGGTAAGGGTCATCTCATTTGCTACATATTCTGTAGTAATTATAGTCGTGCTTTCCTCCCTGTCAAATCGGAGAGTATTGGTCAACAAAGGGATGGCCATCCGGAGAGGGACCGGTATTGTGAGGGATGGCCCGCTGGGCCGATAGCAGCCTGCGGGCCTTATCCCTCCTTATGAACGTGGAGCCGGGGAAGGAGGAACCTGGGTCAACAACACAGTCGTATCCACGCGAGGAGGATGAGAGGTTTCGTAAGCTTCTACGCGGGGAAGGTGTTCCAACAAATATCCTAACTGGTCCAGCCCTTTGAGCAAGCAGTGTTTGCTGAAGCTATCGATAGGGAAGGTCACCTCTGTGCCGTCCGGCAAGCACAACTTTTGGTTCGGCAGATCAATAGTTATCTCCACATTCGGGTCGGCATCCACCCACCGGAACAACCGCTGGTGCGTCTCTTCGTCCACTACCACGGGCAGCAGGCCGTTCTTCAACGCGTTGTTGTAAAAGATATCTGCGAACCGGGTGCTGATCACAGCCCGAAACCCCCAACCCTGCAAGGCCCACACTGCGTGTTCCCGAGAGCTACCGCTACCAAAGTTGTTTCCGGCCAACAGCACCTTACGCCCCTGCATCTCCGGCCGGTTGAGCACAAAATCGGGGTTCGGTGAGCCGTCCGGCAGGTAGCGCCAGCCGGCAAAGAGATACTTGCCCAAGCCCACTTTGTCCGTGACCTTCAGGTACTGGGCCGGGATGATTTGGTCGGTGTCGACGTTTTCGTTGGGGAGCGGGACGAGTTTGCTGGTTAACGTCACAAAAGGTTCCATGGCGACCTCCGGTTGAGTGTTAGGTATCGGGTATTGGGTATCAGACAAATACTGATACCCAATACCTTAACCGATCAATGTGCGCGGATCGGTGATTTTACCCGTCACCGCCGCGGCGGCGGCCGTAAGCGGACTGGCCAAAATGGTACGTCCACCGGGGCCCTGTCGGCCCTCGAAGTTGCGGTTGCTGGTGCTGACGCAGTACTGCCCCGGCTCCAGGCGGTCGCCGTTCATGGCAATGCACATGCTGCACCCCGGCTCCCGCCACTCCGCGCCCGCTTCCTTGAAGATCCGGTCCAGGCCTTCGGCCTCGGCCTGGCGCTTGACCTGCTGGGAGCCAGGCACGATCAGGACGCGCACGCCGGGCGCGACCTTGCGGCCCTTGAAGATTTGGGCCGCCTGGCGCAGGTCGGTGATGCGGGCGTTGGTGCAGGAGCCGATGAAGACGACATCAATGGGATGGCCCAGGAGTTGCTGGCCGGGGCGGAAGTTCATGTACTCCAGCGCGCGCTGCATGGCCCGGCGCTTGCGCGGGTCGGGCTCCTTGTCGGGGTCGGGAATGCGGCCGGTGATGGGAATAGCCATACCCGGGTTGATGCCCCAGGTGATCACGGGCTCGAGACGGCTGACGTCGATGGTGACGCTCTTGTCGTAGGTGGCGCCAGGGTCGGTGGGCAGGCGGCGCCAGCGCTCCAAGGCTTCCTCCCACGCTTTCCCCTTGGGTGCAAAGGGCTTGTCGGCCAGGTATTCAAAGGTGGTGTCATCGGGCGCGATGAGGCCCGCACGGGCGCCGCCTTCGATGCTCATGTTGCACAGGGTGAGACGCTCCTCCATGTTCAAGCGGCGCACGGCCTCGCCCGTGTACTCGAACACGTGGCCCACACCGCCGCCCACGCCAATGGTGGCGATGAGGGCCAGGATCATGTCCTTGGCCGTAACGCCCTCGGGAAGGGTGCCCTCGAAGCGCACTTCAAAGGTCTTGGGCTTGCGCTGGAGGATGGTCTGCGTGGCCAGGACGTGTTCCACCTCACTGGTGCCGATGCCGAACGCGAGCGCGCCGAACGCGCCGTGGGTGCTGGTGTGACTGTCGCCGCACACGATGGTCATGCCGGGTTGGGTGAGGCCCAGTTCCGGCCCGATGACGTGCACGATGCCCTGACGGTCATCGAACATGTTGAAGAGCGGAATGCCGAACTCGCGGCAGTTGGCCTCCAGGGTCTGGACCTGTTTCACGGCCATGGCGTCCATCAGGCTGAAATCCCGGCCAACGGTGGGGATGCTGTGGTCCATGGTGGCCAGGGTCTGGCCGGGCCGCCGGACGCGCAGGCCCTTTTCGCGCAGGCCCTGGAAGGCCTGGGGCGAGGTGACCTCGTGAATGAGGTGCAGGTCGATGTACAAAATCGCCGGGGCCCCCGGCTCTTCGTAAACAACATGATCATCCCAGATTTTCTCGAAAAGCGTCTTCGGCTGGGACATGGATTTCTTCCTCCTCGAAAACCATTTATGGTTTAGCTCATAACAATTTCTTCTCGAACCTTGAGTCCCTTACGCCTTACGATGAGATAAGCGGCCATATCAACAAAGGCGTTTGATAATATCAGTAAGGTCCTGATAATCATAGGGTGGGCATTTTCTAACGGCTAATATCACGATGGTGTCCCATTCTTTGTCAATCACGTAAATAACGCGCCACTTGTCGATACGAAGGCGACGCGCTTCAATAGGCATTGATTCAAAATTCGGAGGAAGTCGTAAAGTCTTACTTTGCGATGGGTGTGGATTTTGAGATAATGTTCTTATGATACGACGTATGCGCTGACGCACATACCCTGGAAGTTCTTTGATTTCCCGCCAAGCCTCAGGATGAATCCAGATATTCATTTATTCTACCATCATCATTAGTAACTGGACAAAGTTGAGTCTAAATCATCCCATGAGAGTAATCCCATGTCTTCTGGAGAAGAAGAATTTCTCCGTTTTGAAAGAAACTCGCGCAAAATTGCCTGGTCTTCAAGTTCTTCTAGCAACGCGAGTAATCGCTTCCATGTTTGGATATCTACTAACGCTGCTGTGGGCTCTCCCTTTTCATCCACAACAAATTGAACATCGGATAAAAATTCCGCAACACTGGTCATCATTTCCCCCTTTCATCCTGAGTGGCTGGCAAAACTCTGCCCGTGATTGTGTCCTTCAGGCGAAGTATTCCACCTCTGGTAGGAGAAGTCAAGAAGGGCATCCTGGTTATCGAGTCTGGAGCTCTTATGGATCGTTGTTAGAGCCCTGGCGTAAGCGCCGGAGGACTTCATCAACAAGGTGAGGGTGGTATTTCTTGAACTCTTCCACCACCATAGGACCGAACTGTTGCGTCCACAGCACAGCGCGTTCAACCAGGTCGCTGTCGTCCTCGGGAATGGAGGCGATCTTCTCCGGGTATCGCTTGATAATGAGTTTGCCCTCCTCGGCAAGTTGGAGCAGGTACGCGCGTGCGTCCGGCACATGAATTTCCTCCATCGGCTCTACAGGTTCCGGGGAGACCACCTCTTCATCCCAGCCGGTCTGGCCCTCAATGAACGTCTCGCCTGGTAGCACATAGATGGACCCCTGAACCCTGCCGTAGCGAAGGTTGAACGCGCCCTCAAACCGTTCGCAGATGAAGGGTTTGCCGGTTTCCGGGTCTCGTCCGACCGCGCAGGTAAAATCACCGCCCAGGTCCCCTAGAAAACAGGCAGCCATCACCAGGTCCTTGGTGGCGTAGACCCACGGTTTACCGTGGGTGCTCACGCGTGGGGTGATAACCTTAAGCCCCTGTTGTTTGGATGCGTGATAGACTATTTTAGGAAACATTTGCGCTCGTTACGAATTTCGCCACGGAGCAGGATTCACGTTAAGCTACACAGCACATTTTCTAACAAATTACCGTTCTGATTGCTTTTTCACTTGTCTTGAAAGTATACACAAGAAGGTCTGATCGTCAAACATCTTCCTCATGAAAGACGCATGTTAAGGGCTATACTGTCCCCCTTAGTGTGCCTGTGACCGTCTTCTCGTTGCCGTAAAAGCACCCACGGTTACTCTCACGAACCACCTGGCCTTGAGCCAGGAGCTTGTTTCTGCGCTCACGATATTATATACTAGGAGTGTTCAAAAGTTCATGACCTGCTCGTTGCCCCTGCCTCTCTCTCCCCAATTGGGAAGAGAGGGGAGGGAAGGGTCGCTCTGAGCGCAAACTTGGGTGTGGAGGGACGAAGGCTTATGCCCATCAGTGCGGCATTGGCGCGCAAGTTGACGGAGATAGAGCCGCCCCTGCGAGAGGCGATGCTCCTGCTGGTGGAGGAGATTGAGA
>WFWT01000126.1 GCA_015490995.1 Anaerolineae bacterium
CGGCATGGCGGAAGTGGCAGGAAGTTGTGGCCCGCGAGGAGGGCCAGGACCTGGCCGAGTACGGACTCATTATCGCCTTGGTGGCTATCGTAGCCATCGGCGCACTCACCCTGCTGGGTCGCAACATCTCCGCCACCCTCAGCCGAGTGGCTCGATTCATCTAAACGTATGCGTACGTAGGCTACCGAGTACGAGGTCTTTTCCTATGCCACACATGCCGGGCAGCATGACATGCCCGTTACGCCTGACCGGCGGGATAGGATCTCGGCTCCAGGGCCGACATCCCGCCGGTTGGGCGCGTGTAAAACGCTGGGGACGACATCATCGGGGCCAAAGTGTGGTGGAATTGGCCCTGATCCTGCCGCTGTTCATCGTGCTACTTGCCATCACGTTCGACGTAGGCCGGGGTATGGCCAGCTACATGACCCTCATCCACGCGGCCCGTGAGGGCGCGTGGGTGGCCAGCAAACAACCCTGGGATACACCAGCTGTGGAAAACGCGGTGCGCGCTGCGCTCCGGGAGGGCGGGCTGGAGGTAGCTCGTGCCCGCATCACTGTCGACGCGGGGCCTCCAGGTGCACCTGTGACCGTGACGGTGACCTACGCGTATGACCCGCTTCTCCCGCTGCCGTGGCGTACCATCACGTTACGGGCACAGCACAGCATGGTCCGTATGTACTGAACGGCGGCCAAACGATGAAAGCGCGTGTCGATTACCAAGCTTGGCAGCGTACACGCGGTACCAGCGTCGTGGAATTCGCGCTGGTAAGCGTGGTTTTTTTCCTGCTGATCTTCAGCATCATAGAGATAGGGCGCTGGGTGTACTTAAACAACACCGTACACCTGGCCGCGCAGGAAAGCGCTCGGTTACTGGTGGGTAACCCAGACCTTTCGGCCAGCGAGGTAAAGGCTCGCGTGGTCGCCCGGGACATTCCGTTGGATCCCGACCAACTGGTGCTTTCGGTGTCGGTGGACCGTCGGCGTCAGCGGGTTGAGGTGATCGCCCAATACCCGTACACGCCGCTGCTGCCCATGACTCCGTTGCCAGCAGGCACCATCGAAGTGCGGGTTACCTTAAGGTATTGAAGGTAGTTTTCGGACGGGGCATTTAAAGACAATTAAGGAAACAAAACAGCCATGAAGCCACGGCGAACATTGAGCATACCAAACATATCAGAACGAGGACAAGCCCTGGTGTTGTTCTCCCTCTTTTTGGTAGTGCTGCTGGGCATTGTCGCCCTAGCAGTGGATGGGGGATACGCGTTTGCACAACGACGGCAGATGCAGTACGCAGCGGATGCCGCGGCCATAGCAGGTGCTCGTGCCCTGGCCCTGAACCTCGGCACCGCGGCCGCAGAACGCGCCATCGCCCAGTACGCGACTGCCAACGGTGCAGAACGCTACGCCTGGCGCCTCGAAGCCGGCAATCGGGTGCGGGTGTGGGTGGGACGTACGTTTCCTACCTTCTTCGCTCCTGTGATGGGCATCACCACCATGACGGCTGTGGCCTCTGCCGACGCGACCTTCAGTGGAGCACGTCGTACCGATGGCCTCCTGCCCATTGCTGTGGAGATCTTCCCCTTTGAGTTCGGTCGGGTATACACCTTGTGGGATGCCTCCGTCCGACCGGCGCCGGGCAACATTGGGTGGCTTGACTGGAACGGCGGGAGTGCCAGTGCTCGAGAACTGGCGGATAACATCTGCAACCCGGAAAACAGCGGCGCGTGGAATGTGGGCGCGTGGGTGCCCAGTGCCCAGGGTGTCAAAGCCAGTGCTCTCGTGCGCAACTGTCTCAACCGGTGGGTCGGCCGCGTGGTCAAAGTGGTGCTGTACGACGCGGTGGAAGGTCGCGGCCACAACACCCAGTACCGCATCGCCGGCTTTGCCTGTTTTCGCATCGTCGGCTTCTCGCTGACCGGGAAAAACAAGTTCATCCAGGGACGCTTTGAACCATGTGTCACTGGCGGTCAAGGTGGGGGCCCTGACTTGGGCATGCGGGTCGTAACCCTTGGTCCGCCCGGCACCGACCCAGGTGTGGGCCTCTGCGTCGGCGATCCCTCTGACCGCGACGACCGGGATGACGAGGACGACGACCGGGACGACGGCGATGATGAGGACGACGACCGCGATGACGAGGATGACGACCGCGATGACGGCGACGACGAGGACGATGACCGGGATGACGAGGATGATGACCGCGA
>WFWT01000127.1 GCA_015490995.1 Anaerolineae bacterium
ACCCACCCCCAGCCCCACACCTACCCCGAAGCGAGGGGTCTGGACCTTGCAGGATGGCCGTAACGGCTACAATGGCACCAGGGACGTCACGCTCAACCGCTGGCTGCCGACCACCCCCCTGGGCGGAGAAGGGACCCTGCAACTGCGCTCGTTGGCGGAAGCCGGTGTGCTCATCACCTTTGACCTTTCCCCTCTCCCCGAGAACGCTCGTGTCGTGCAGGCCACCTTGGAGTTATACCTGATGCACCGCACGGGGGATGGGCCGGTCAGCCTCGCGGTGTATCCTGTCCGGCGCCGGTGGGAGGAACGGGAAGCAACGTGGTTATACGCGCGGGCCGGTGAACCCTGGGCCGGCCCCGGCGCCAGTGGGGTACCGGCCGACCGGGATGCAACCCCCGTAGCTCGGACCACCCTCACCCATCGCGCCGGCTGGATCGCCTTTGACGTGACCACCGCCGTACAAGAAGGCTTAACCTCCCCCCAAGGCACCTGGAGCCTCCTCCTGCGCGCGGAGACGAACCGTCCGGAAACGTTCATCTTCCCCAGCCGGGAGTGGCTTAACGTGCTGGTACGGCCGGTACTGCGGGTGATCTATGACCAACCGTGAAGCCTGACAGGTGACGCGGTCTCAGGGGCGACTTTTTCGGCCACCAGAAAGTGCGAGATGCCGAACATCCGCACAGGGGTCTGTTCCAGGGTATAAGTCACCTTTTGAATCAGTCGTCCCAGGCGAGGATAGCGGGCGATGATGTTGTCGTACCCCGGATAGATCTGGGTGTGATATACCACCCGCACAGGCAACCCGGCCAACAAACGGTGAAGATCCCCACGTGTGTAAGCGCGCACGTGAGGAGCCAGCCGGTTACGAAGGGGGGTAGGTAGCCAGTTGATCAGGGGCGTGTTGCCGAAGTAATACCGCCCCCGCCAGTAGTAGCCGTGCGTTTCAAAAGGATACAGACGGTTGGGACAAAAAATCACCATGCGTCCACCAGGCTTGAGCACCCGTGCCATTTCGGCCACCGCTTCGCGGTCATCCATAACGTGTTCGATGACCTCGTGGCTGAGCACGGTGTCAAACGTGTTGTCGGGAAAGGGCAACGCTTCAGCAGCGCCCAAGCACAGATCGGGCAACTGAGCCCCACGCAGAACCTTACCGTCGATGTCAATGCCGTACACGTGAGGGGAAAACCGGCGAAGGGCCTTCACGTACAGGCCAAGACCACACCCATCCACCAGAATCACGGCGTCCTCCGTGCGGGACCAACGCCTAATCAATGCCAGACGACGCTCCTGGCCTGCACGCCACACATAGCTAGGATGTCCCAAACGGGCGGCCTCCTCGGTCGTCCGCCGTACGTTCATCGAATCTGCTCCCATCCCTGAGGTGTACGACGCCACTCTGCCTTCCACCCAAACCCCCGGCGGTTGTCGATCAGGCGAATCCAGGTCAGGTGGATGCCAAACCAGTGGGCGCGTGAAAGAGGCCCCCGCAGAGCACGGGCTACCTTCCCCGGCTGGGTGACGGCCTGGAGGAAGGGAAATTTTCGCGTGTACGCGTCTCGCGCCGCTGACTGCCGGTCCGCCGGCAGGTGAAAGGCCTCCCCACGGGCCTGTACGCCCCACAGGGTCTCCCACGACTGCCCATCCTGATAAATGGCCACCGCAACGTGAGGGTAACGTAACAGGTTCTGCACGTGTTGGGTGTGTTCCTCCGACAGGAAAACCAGGGTTCCATCGGGCAGAACGGCAAAGAACAACGGCGCAGCGGCCGGTGTCCCATGGGGTGTCGAGGTAGCCAACGTCAGGGTAGTGTGGCGTTCCAGGAACGCCATCACCGGTTTCGGCAACGTCATCCGCGCGACTCGCCTCCCGACATGTCCTTCCCTGTCTGCCCTTCGGGCCTCCAGGCGGCCCCAACCCTCCCGCGCCCCCATTTGACCCTGCCATGCGGGTGCGAGGGTACTCCCGCGGGAGGTATTGCCCGACCGGCAGACGATGTTGCCCCACATCCCCGGGTAATATACTACCGGTGAGCGTCACCTTCAAATGCCGCCTTTTCCCTCACCTGCAAGCCGCCCGGAGACCCGAGGTAGACATACTTAGATAAACAGGTTCACATCCGCCTCGGCGGCGAAATCCAGGAACCCTGCCGCGCCCAGACAGGAGACTCCCTCTACAAGGTCGGCCTCCGAAACGCCCATAACCCCCATTGTCGTGGTGCAGGCATAAAGTTTCACCCCCATGTCCAGACACATCTGGACCAACTCCTGGACAGAGGGCATTTGTGCGCGTTCCATCCAGTTCTTCATCATTGCGGTGGCCACTTCGGTCATGCCCGGCAGGACGCCCACAATGTTGGGCACCGAAATAGGTACGGCATTGATGGGAGATGGCATGGCCGGGTTGGCCAATGGGGCCACTTTCAGCCGGTGCCACTTCCGTTTGTTGATGATGTCCAGCCCGTAAAATGTGAAGAAAATGCCCGCCTCCCACCCCATGGCAGCGGCCGTTGAGCCCAGGATAAGGGGCGGATAGGCCATGTCCAGTGTGCCCTTGGACGCCACAATGGCCAACCGACGGCGTCGGGTTTGGGATGCATCGCTTGTCACCGCCGCGCGTGTGCTCTCCTCACTCATCGCTCTCCCCCTCCTTATCGCGAAGTATCCTTAATATACCCTTCCGGTTGACCAACAAACCCACATCCGTTCACAGGCCGGTTAGGGAAGGGGGGAATGCCGGGCTTTACCCGGCAGCCATAACCAGCCCTTCTCCCCCCACCTTCCCCGGGCAGCCACCTCTCAAGGGCAAAGCCTTGCGAGCTTTATCCGGATTTGCGGACATACGCGATGTACTTGCCGTCCTCCTGGGCAGTAGCCAACAACACATGCCCGGTCTGGCGACTCCACGCCTCGATGTCCGGGTGGAACCCCGCGTCGGTGGCAATGATCTTCAAAATCTGTCCGGGCTCCAGCTCCTTGATGGCCTGGGAGGTACGGATGATGGGCATGGGGCAGAGGAGCCCGGAGCAATCCAGCACCTTGTTCGCCGTGATAGTTTCCGTCATCAGAACACCTCCTTTTCCAGCTTGCCGGGTGCACTCCTACGGGATGAACGCCTTCGATGGGGATAAACAAAAGGAGCGAGCTCCTCACCTGTCGGTGCAGTGAGCTCGCTCCGGAAATGTCGGTATGTCGTTACCGTGGTCGCCTTTGCTACGGTCCGATCGCAGGTTTTACAGGTCTTGTCAAGAGCCGGGGGTACTTATCACACGCCCACTGCACCGGTCGCGCGGGAGCGCCTGGCCGCACGGCCACGGCCCCCGACAGGTACAGGTACACGTCCATTTTCCGGTGCACGGCGTGTGATCCATGCTCATAACACTCACCTTATCACGACAACCCTCACCTTACCCCCGTCACTCTCCAATGACCGGGAGTTGTTTTCACTATAAGGCCACCTTGGGCTGCTGTCAAATTTGGGTCCGGGCACTACCCAAGTGCCTGCGTTCCTACAAGGGATTTTCTGCTCGTGGGATAGACAGCTGTGCCATGATGGCTGTGCTATAATCGAAGAGCACATCTCTCCCGCGCGTGCCTCAAAGCCATCCAAAGGAGGATGGGCTCCAAAGCGCGAGATCCACACAGCGAGGAGGTGCATTATGGCAGTGCAACGAGAAGCAGCCCTCACCTACGTGCGTTCCCACCGGGAAGCCTTCCTGGATACTCTGAAGACGTTTCTCCGGTTTCCTTCCATCTCCACCTCAGAGCAACACCGGGCCGACATGGAGGCCACCGCCCGGTGGCTTGCCGATTATCTGCGGTCTCTTGGCATGGCCCGAGTAAACATTTATCCCACCGACGGCCATCCGGTGGTGTACGGGGAACTGACCACCGACCGCGCGGGAGCGCCCACCGTGCTGGTGTACGGGCACTACGACGTGCAACCTCCCGACCCTTTGGATTTGTGGGCCTCTCCCCCCTTTGAACCCACGGTGCGCGAGGATCGCCTCTACGCGCGCGGCGCGGCGGACATGAAGGGCCAAATTATCGGTGTGTTGGCCGCGGTGGAAGCGCTTTTGCGCACGGGCGACCTGCCCGTTAACTTGAAATTCATGTTCGAAGGCGAAGAGGAAATCGGCTCCCCTCACCTGGCGGGTTTCATTGCCCGTCACAAGGAGATGCTACAGTGCGATGTGTCCCTCAACGCGGACGCCGGCATCATGGGGGAGGATGCCCCTTCCATCACGTATGCTCTCCGCGGCCTGGCGTACTTCGAACTGCACGTCCAAGGGCCGGCCCAAGACCTCCATTCCGGGGTGTATGGAGGAGTGGTCCACAACGCGGCGCAAGCCCTGGCAGAGCTCATCGCCACCATGCACGACGCGGAGGGCCACATTACGGTGGATGGATTCTACGACCAGGTCCGTCCTCTGGACGAGGAGGAACGTGCGGCTCTCCGCCGGTTGCCCATGGATGAAGCCTTCTACCTGGAGCACACCGGCGCGCCTGCCCTGTGGGGGGAGCCCGAATATACGCCGGTGGAACGGGTAGGGGCTCGACCTACCCTGGAGATCAACGGCATTATCGGGGGGTTCACCGACCCCGGCGTGAAAACGGTCATTCCCAGCCACGCCAGCGCCAAGATCTCCTGTCGTCTGGTGCCGGACCAGGACCCGGAGACCATTTACCAATGTCTCCGTCGCCACCTGGAAACACACGCCCCGCCCACCATCCGCTGGGAGTTAAAGTACATCGTGGGAGCAAAACCCGCCATCATTGACCGAAAGTCCCGGTGGGTCCGGGCGTTGTCCCAGGCCATGGAGAGTATCTGGGGTAAAGAGCCGTTCTACAAACGGGAAGGGGGCACGGTGCCCGTCGTCGCCCAGGTCAAGGATATCCTCGGCGTTGACTCTGTGATGGCCGGCTTTATCCTGCCCGATGCCGACCTGCACGCGCCCAACGAGAACCTGCATCTGCCCACCTGGTATCGAGGCATTGAAACGTACGTCCACTACCTGTGTAACCTGGCCTGAGACCGGCCAGGGGTCCGGGAGGGAGGCGCGGCCCTTTCTCCCGGACTTTACGCCCGTGTCCGGGAGCGCAACCCCTCTCTCAGCCGGCGGGCCGCTTCCTGCAAGGCTTCATCACGTTTGCAGAAGGCAAAGCGGGCCATACGGCGGCCCATCGCTTTGTGGTCCTCACTGTAAAAGGCGGTGGGTGGAATCGCCGCCACTCCCACGGTGGTCGTCAACCAGCGACAAAACGCGACGTCATCCTCCCACCCTAGGGGGTCAATGCGGGCCAGCACAAAGTACGTGCCGTGCGTGGCCAACGGGCGCATCCCGGCCTCCGCCAACGCCTGGACAAGAATGTCCCGTTTACGCTCGAAGGCAACCCGCATGGTTTCCAGGTACCCCTGGGCCGACGCTTCTTGCAAGGCAATGGCCACCGCCACCTGAAGCGGTGTAGCCACACAAAAGGGGATCCACTGGTGTGCTTTCCGGACCGCCAAGTTCAAGGCCGCGCTGCCCACGACCCACCCGATCTTCCACCCTGTGACGCCAAACATCTTTCCCGCGCTTCCCAGGGTCAGGGTGCGTTCCCACATGCCGGGTAACGTGGCAATGCGCCAGTGACGCCGCCCATCAAAGGTCAGATAATCGTACACCTCATCGCTCAGGACGATGAGGTCGTATTCCTGGGCGATGGCCGCCAGCCCTTCCAGTTCCTCGCGCGAGAACACCTTACCGGTGGGATTGTGGGGCGTGTTGAGAATGAGCATTCGCGTGCGTGGGGTGATGGCCCGCCGAACTTCTTCCAGATCTAAGTACCACTCCCCATCTTCGCCCGGCCGCAGGGGGACGAATCGCGGCGTACCGCCCGCCATTATCACATCTGCCGGATAAGCATCATAAAAGGGCTCGATGATCAACACGTCATCACCGGGGTTCACCAGGGCTTGCACGGCCGCGAACAGCCCCTCGGTTGCGCCCACGGTGACCGTGATCTCGGTGAGGGGATCGGGGCTACATCCCCAGTCGCGCTGCCACAAGAGGGCAATGGCTTCTACGAGCTGGGGATGTCCGGCACTGCGAGTGTACTGATTCTCGTCCCGAGCGATGGCCTTCCACGCGGCTTCCTTGACGAAGTCCGGCGCAGGAAAGTCCGGGTAACCTTGTCCCAAGTTCACCGCCCGATGCTTTAGAGCAAGCGCCGTCATCTCGGAGAAAATGGTCTCGCCAAACCCGCGCACGCGCTCCGCCATGTACGTACCAGCCTTTTCCGAGGTCATGGACAACACCTCCCTGCTCATCACACCGGTCGCAAACGGACCCACACACCCGGATGGGGGCGTAGGGTCAGGATAGGGCGTGGCTGTGGCAGGACGCCTGGAACGGCTTCCATCTCGTAACGCCGGATCAACGTGGTGACCACGGCCAACATTTCCAGGGGAGCCAGCACATACCCCAGGCACTTGCGAGGTCCACCACCAAACGGGTAAAAATGAAACGGGTGCGATGCCTGGAAGTCCAGGAAACGCTCCGGCCAGAAAGCCTCCGGATGCGCCCACCGTGCGGCACTGCGGTGGGTGACAAAGGGACTAACGATGATCCGACGGCCGGGCAGCACGGTAAGATGGCCGATTCGGTCCTCGGCCACGCTGTCTCGGGCAATAACCCACACCGCGGGGTACAGACGTAAGATTTCGTTGATCACCGCTCGCGTGTAAGGTAGCGCATCCACATCCGCTGCAGTGAGGGGGCGGTCGCCCAGCACCGCGATCACTTCCTCCCGCACCCGGCGGGCCACCACCGGTGCACGGGCCAACATCGCCCACAGCCAGCTCAGGGTGAACGCGGTGGTCTCGTGGCCGGCCAACAACAGCACCAACAGCTGGCGCCGGATTTCGAGAGGGGTAATCTGACCGTTGTCCAGGGAACGCAGGTAAGCCACCAGGTTATCGGACGCGCTCGCCCTCCCACTCGCGGCGATGAGCTCATCCGTCAGCGCGTACAGGGTGTGGCGTACCCGTCGGAAATGAGGCCACACCTCCACCGCCAGCCGGGTCAAGCGAGGATAGGGGCTCCACGCAATGCGGTTCAACAAGCCCATGGCCTCATGAAATGCGTGGGTAAACGCCTGGCGGTGAATCTCCGGCAAGGGGCCAAGCAGCAACCGGGTAATGATGGCAAAGGAGAGGTCCAGCATCACCGGCATCAAGTTCACCGGCTGCCCCCGAGAGGCCTGGCGGTCCAATGCGGGCAGGAACTCGTGCACCACGTGCACCATCGTCTCCACGCTGGCCATGAGGCGAGCCCTGCGGAACGCGGGATGCAACAAACGACGCCACCGCTGCCAGGTAGGCCCATCTGCAGTGGCCACGTTCTCACCCATCAAGGGCCGGACCACGTCCATTGTCCGACCTTTAATGTAATTGCCGGCCCGATCTTTTAAAACGTGTTGCACCCCCTCGGGAGAGGTCACCAGGATGAGCTCCCGCGACGCAAGCCGGAACGTGGTGATCTCTCCTTGGCGGGCGGCAATGTACGCCAGGGTAGTGGTAGGATCCTGCCGAAAGGGGCCCAGCCATCCCCATAGCGGGTGCGGCCGGTAAGCTGTCGGTGTGCTCATGGCCCTGCCTCGGGGATTGCCGTATCTCCGGGGATCCTCTTCCCCGGCTTGACCAGAGTCTATCACAACCGTGCCGAGCTGCCAAGTGGTGGTCCTGCACCGAGGCGCCACCTAACAGGACCTCCGTCCACCCGACACAACCCGAACTTACCTCGGAACACGCCACCACCGGAGCCGTTTGACCTTGGCCTAAACCCGTGCGATACTTCCCATGCGGGCCGTTTAAAGGGCACAGGAAGACGGGAGGAAAACCATGCCCGAAGTCGTCATTACCCATGAAACCCCTCGGGAGGAGGCCCTAAAACGCTTCCGAGAGATGACGCAAAACCTGGACCCCGAAGAAAGCCTGCGCGACATCTTGGACGAATTGCAGGCCCTGGAGCAAAAGTACGGCATGTCCACCCTGGAATTCTATGTCCGCTATCGGGCCGGGCAGATGGGCGACGCGGAAGAATTCATGTACTGGGCATTTCTGTACAGAGCCTTCGTCCACCTGACACAACCCGAACCTGCCCTGGAACAAGCCACAACATGAAGGATCTGGACACTTACTTCGCATACCTAGACAGTCTTATTCGACGTAGCGGAGCCGTCCAGGAGGTGGTTCGGTACAAGTTTGTTAGCCAGGACATGGGGTATGTCCAGGGACATCTAATATTTGCGGATGGATCGCGGCTTGAGTTTTCCGAAGAGATCGTCTTCTACGGCAATAAATTACATCGCACAGACTACCGGTATCATTACATGCGGGGTGGGAAGACCCTTTTCCGTTATGATTCGTCCCCTCATTACCCTCACCTTTCTACCTTTCCTTACCACAAACACGACGCGCAGGGCCGGGTGCTGGAGTCTCCACCTGTATCCCTGAAGGAGGTGCTGGCGGAAATTACCCGCCTGCTAGAGGGGGGAAGGGAAGAAACGTAACCCACACTAACGTCCATCATCCGCCATAACGACCGGAACGTTCTGATGCCGCCAGGCCCTCCCGAAGTTAAGAGAAAGGGGGGAACCGCCACGCCACACTCGGGCAGGACAACACCCGCGAAGGCCCGTACCGGGGGTGAGAGCGCCGGTACAGCACTCCCACCCCCGGTGCCGCTACCGCATTACCACCGGCACGTACTGCCGTCGCGGCAGCGGGTACAGCGCGAAGCCGGCGTTCACCACGGTGTTGGCCGTCACATCCACCTCTACTGTCAGGTCGCTCACCGGGTACACGCCGCCCGGATAGACCAGGCTCAGGGTGTAGCGGCCGGGCATGACGTCGGTGAAGCGGAAGTAGCCCTGGGCGTCGGTCACCGTCTCCCGGACCTGGGCCAGGCGCCCTCGTGCCTGCATCGGCGCCAGTTGCACCCGTACGCCTTCGATGCCCGCCTCGTCGGGGTCGCGCTCGCCGTCCCGGTCCGCATCCGCCCACACGGACCCCTCCACCGTACCCGTGCTAGGTGTAGGTGTGGGGGTCGGCGTCGGCGTGGGCGTGGGGGCTTCCACCAGCCCAAAGTGCAGGTTCAAAATCTGCTGACACGGCCCCCTCAGCTCAACACTATGCACCCCAGGATAGAAAACTTGATAACCAGACGGCGGCGTGATGGTGACCGTGTACCGCCCCAGGGGCATCCCCCCAACCTGCCACCAGCCGTTGGCGTTGGAGGTGACGGTGGCGGTGATGGGGCCGGTGATGCTGATGGTAGCGTTGGGGATGCCGGGTTCGGTGCCGGGCTGGTAGCGGCCGTCCCGGTTCAGGTCCAGGTACACCTGGCCTCCCAGAGAGGTGAAGCAGAGGGTGGGTGTGGCCGTGGGGGTCGGTGTCATGGTCGGCGTCGGGGTCCATGTTGGGGTTGGGGTCACGCCCGCAGTGGGAGTCGACGTAGGCGTCGGCGTGGGTGTGGCGGTTGGTGTTGCTGTCGGCGTCGACGTAGGCGTGGGGGTAGGAGTCGGTGCACTTACGGCACACAGCGTCCACGGGTAAACGCCGGTCGTGAAGATAGTGGCATTGGTGCTTTGCACCGTAGCATTAGTGGTGGTGCTGTAGGGGCCTGCCGTTGTCGCGGTGGCAGTGGTGTCTTGCGCAATAACATTGGGGGTGCCGAGAATCCCACATCCCGGAATCTCGCCGTTGGCGTCCAACTTCAGCACCCATAAGTCGCCAGACGAGGATCCGGTCACAATGTAACCGCCATCGGCTGTCTGCTGGATGGCGTAGCCACGGTCATCTCCACTTCCGCCATAGGCTTTTTGCCATTGCACGTTGCCGTTCGCGTCCAACTTCACGACTAACAGGTCCTCAGTCCCGGCCCCAAAGGATCGGGTGTACCCGGCCACGATGTAACCGCCATCTGTGGTCTGCTGGATGGCGTAGCCATAGTCAGGGCCCGTGCCCCCGTAAGTTTTCTCCCATTGCACATTGCCATTCGCATCCAATTTCAACACCCACACATCGTTAACGCCAAAGGAATAGGTTCTACCGACTACAACGTAGCCGCCATCCGATGTTTGCTCAATAGCATAACCCGTTTCACCTCCGCTGCCTCCATAAGTCTTTTGCCATTGCACATTACCATTAGCGTCCAACTTCAACACCCAAACGTCGTCATTACCCGCTCCAAAGGAAAAGGTGGCTCCGACCACGACGTAGCCGCCATCGGAGGTCTGCTGGATGTCCTCTGCCCAGTCGTGCCCGCTTTCTCCATACGTTTTCGCCCACTGGACGTTGCCGTTAACATCTAACTTCAATACCCATATATCTCTGTTGCCAGCACCATAGGATTTGGTATATCCGGCCACGATAAAGCCGCCGTCTGTAGTTCGTCGAATGGCATAACCGGTTTCGGTGGAATAGTCTCCATACATCTTCGCCCACGCGACGCTCACCGCGCTCAGTCCCATCGCGGTCCTCCCCCCGGTGGACAGCACCGGGAATTCCGCCTGCGCGGGGAAGGAGGAGCCCACCACCAGGGCCAGTGCCAGAAACGTCACACCCAGCATCAGCCCCCATCGCGTCCCATCTCGACGCCACATGTGCCTGTGCATCGCTCACCTCCGCTGCTGCACCAGGATTATTGGATTTGCCGAACGGAGACCGGCAGGAGGAGATATAGCAGACAGGTGGGAACAAAGTGTGAACAAGGGGGGTGGGGATTTTGTTTTGACAGAAGTGAATCTTTAGGGGTAATATTGAATGGCTCCCCTAGCACTTCTGCTACTGTATCTATATCCCTCCGCCGTAGGAGGTACCATCCCAACAAAACCTATAAAACTCCACGGGGAACACCTCGTTGACCTCCTTGCCGCTTACGCCGGTCGACCTGGTACCCGGTCATCCCGGCGTTTTCAGGGGAACGTGGCAAGAGGGTCTCTACCGCAGCGACATGGTCCCCCAATGACCGCTCGGCTTCAAGTTCCCCGGCGTGCAGAGGTAGCGGGCGTTTCACGTTCCCCGGGAGCCTGCACCTACAGAAAGGGGGACATATGTCGCGGGTGGTAGGAGGATGGTTGGTTGCCGCGGGACTGTTCCTCTTCCTCTGGATGGCCCTGGCGTCCCCGGCGCGCGGCAAAGCCGGGGCCAAGCTCTGGTTCGTCACGCCAGACGGTACAGGCAACGCCTGTACCCGCGCTCAGCCATGTGCGCTACACACTGCCTTAGGCAAAGCCGGGAATGGCGATACCCTCTACCTGGCCGAAGGCACCTACACCGGCGGCGGCGCCGCGGTGGTCACCCTCACCCGGAGCATCACCCTGGCCGGCGGCTGGGACGGCCGTTCCACCGGCCCCCTCACGTTGGATCCCAAGCGGTTTCCAACGGTGCTGGACGGAGAGAATCAGCGGCGCGGGGTGTACGTGGGCTCCGGCATTACCGTGACACTGACCGGCCTGACCATCACCCGAGGGAACGCGACGGGCTTGACCCTGGACATCTGCAATCGGGGCAAACCCGAGCCGGAACGCAAGGTCACCGGCTGCGGCGGGGCCATTCTCGCCAACAATCCCAATACCCTCATCATTAAACACAGCCGCATCGCCAACAACGTTGCCGCGGCCTACGCGGCCGCTGACGGCATTGGCTTCGGTGGGGGTTTTGCACTGATCCGCGGCCGTTCCGTTATTACCGCTACCGCTTTTACAGACAACGTGGCCAACCAGGACGGCGACGGGTGGGGAGGAGGGCTGTACACCAAGAATAGCGACGTTAGCATTATCGGCAGCACATTTCAGCGCAACTACGGCACGATGAAGAACGGCGCCACCGGCTACGGTGGGGGCGCCGCGTTTTACGACTCTGAGCTTTTCGTCAAGATTGCCTTCTTCTTCGGCAATCGCGCCGGACCCCAGTCCGGCGCCGGAGGAGGCATTGCCGTGATCGGCGACCCGCCCGGGTTCGTCCGGCCCATGATTCGGGATAACACCTTTAAGGGTAACCAACCCGACGCTATCGCGTTAGAGAAGTTGGAGATCGGTCCCGTAGTAAAGAACAACCGAATATTCGGACCTTCCGATTCTTCGGCCATGGTGGGCATCAGTGTCCACTACGGCATGGCCAACACCCCGGGCTATATATTCCCGACTCTGGTTAACAACATCATTGTGGGGTACGAGAGGGCTGTGGACGTTCACGGATCCTTGCCCGAGCCGGTCGGTGCCAAAGTTACCCACAACACGCTGGTGGGACGCGGCAGGGGTACCGGTATTTACGTGGGGGACCAAAGCCTGGTTTATGTGGTCAACAACATTGTCGTCGGGTTCGATGTGGGCATCACCAACACCGTGCCCGGCAATTCCGTGGTCGGTGTAGAGGGAACGCTCTTCTGGGGGAACAAGCAGGATGGCATCCGGGGTTTTCAGCCGATAGACGGGGACCCACGATTTCGCGATCCGGCCCGGGGTGATTACCGCTTGCGCGCCGGATCCCCGGCCATTGACGCCGTCTTGTCGGCGGGTATTCCCATCGACTTCGAGGGACAACGTCGTCCTGCCGGGTCGGCCCCTGACATCGGCGCGGACGAGTACTGGCCGCCATCCGTGTGGCTGCCATACGTGGAGCGGTGAAGCATTGGAACGGAGACGAGGAG
>WFWT01000128.1 GCA_015490995.1 Anaerolineae bacterium
CCCTTTACCTGCCACGGGCAACCGAAGTTCGCCCCGGCCCTACGGAGGTGGCCACCCCCTGGCCTACACCACTCCGGGTGCCTCGCGAGCGGCTGGTTTGGCGGGCGTACATGCCGTACATCCACCTGGATTGGGCCTACTTCTTTCCCTTCTTACGACCTCGTCGGATCCCCACCCCACCGGCACCGGTAACTGCCGGTGCCTCCTGGGCGCCGTTAATCGCAGCCGCCTGGCGACTGCTGCCCGGGTTCATCTGTCTGGCCTTTGCGAGTATACTGGTTTTGTTTCGACTGTTGCTCGCGCTTGTGTCGTCTTCTCGCCCTCGTTGATGCCTGTGACAGGGGAGAGCCCAACTCAGGAGAGCACCGAACGCCGGTGCTCGCTTGTTGGCATCCGCGGTCAAATCTTCTGATGGACCGACAGACCACGACACCACATTAACGCCGGAGGAGCATTGAGGATGCGGAAGGAGGGCCGGCACGCGCTTGTGTGGATCGTCATGCTGGGCATGGCCTTTGCCTTGCGGGTGTGGGGTCTGGAGGCACAGAGCCTCTGGCGCGATGAAGTGGATACAGTGCGATTTGCTACCCAACCGTTACCGGCACTGCTGCGCATGTTCATCACGCCGGGACATAACGGTGCACTTTATTACCTCCTTATCCGGCCCTGGGCACTGTTCTTCGGCCCCAATGACTTTGCTCTGCGGTACACAGCAGTGTTGGGTGGTGTTATGGCCGTCGCGTTAACGTACCGAGTATTGCGCCGGTGGGTCGGTCAGGAACCGGCGACCCTGGCTGCTCTCTTCATGGCGGTTTCTCCCTATGCCATCTGGTACAGTCAAGAACTTCGCATGTACGCGTGGATTTTAGCCCTCGCCCTGGCAGCCACCTGGTGTTGGATGCGTGCCTTTTGGGACGGTCAGAACCGGTTCTGGGTACTATACGTAACGCTCATGGCTGCCGGCAT
Source organism: Anaerolineae bacterium (assembly GCA_015490995.1). Taxonomy (GTDB): domain Bacteria; phylum Chloroflexota; class Anaerolineae; order JAADDB01; family JAADDB01; genus S141-23. Next base: position 967 of record WFWT01000128.1, read on the forward strand.
TTACATGCATTTCCTGTTAGCCCTTCTCATCCCCACCCACTTTCTGCTCACCTGGCTCTTTCCACATCGACTACGCGCCCGTTGGCCTGCAGTGGTCCTCGCGTATCTAAGTTTCACCCTTCCCTACTGGCCTCTGGCCTGGTGGCAACAAAAGTTGCTCTTCAGCCCCACATTCCAAACCGGTCACCCGTTCGTCCCCTGGCCGGAAATGATTATCAAGTTGCTTACCGTGTTCAGCAGCGGGATCCACCGCATCGCCCTACCGGGTGATCTGCCCCAGGGGTTGGTGGTGAGCCCCTTGTTGTTCCTGGTATTCAGCGGACTCCTCCTCAGCCCGGAAACCCATGTTGCCGGCCCTGGTTCCTGGCCTCGACGGGCAGGACTCGCAGGCTGGTTTCTCCTGCCGACGGTGGGGTTATACCTCATCTCTCTGGAATTGCCTCTCTTCACCGAGCGTTACCTCATCTGGACCATGCCCGCGGTGTACGGGCTGGCAGCACTGGGCGCGTGGCAGCTCATACGTCGCCACCCCGCGGGTTGGTTTCCCCTTGCCCTGAGCCTTGTCCTCTTCGTAGTCGGCATCGGATACCAGGTGCGTTATCCTATCAAACCGGACATGCGCGGCGTGACGACGTACGTGGAGAGCCAGCGCGGGCCAGGTAGCAAAGTGCTCCTGCACCTGGGATATCTCATCCACGCGTACACGTACTACGCGCCGGACAGCCGACCTGCCCTGGTAGAGGCGCCTGCTCCCGGCCCTCTGGGCACGCTGGAGCAAACAGGACAGGATTTGTTACGTCGCCTGGGTGGGGCGACAGAGGTGTGGTTGGTGGAATCGGAAAGCGCGATGTGGGACCCGAAAGGTTTGGTACGGCAGTGGTTGGACCAGAACGCGGAAGTGTTAGAAGACCGCCAATTCGTGGGCATCCGGGTAACCCGGTATCGCCTGCCGAGCAAGAACATTAACGGCCCGCCGTGATCCCTAAGGCGTACCCGAAGCGCTGTTTAACCAAAAAGGGCTGCTGCAAGGGCTCCGCAAACCAAGGGAAAGCCCAGCCCCAGTGTCCATCGTACCAGAGTAAACCGCCAGCCCATAAAGGGCAACTCAAAGGACACACTGAGCAACCCCAACATAGCCCAGCTGGTGATAATGGTCACTGCCGGCCCCACACCGGCACCGGCCCGGTAGAACGCAGCAATGAGAGGAAACACAACGTAGGGTCCACCTGGCAATACCATACCTATCATCTCGCCCACCAGCAACCCACGCCAACCAGAGGTCGGGCCAATCCACGTTTGTATCCACTGCTGGGAGAGCAACACGTTAACGTATCCTACAATGATGAAAGCGATCACTAACAACACGCTGGTCTGTCGGGCCGTTTGCCACGCTTCCATAAACCCCCGCCGGAGGCTACCGTCACGACGACGCCAGGCAACCAGCGCGAGCACACCGCCCACCACGATCAGCATCTCCGTTGCAATGTTCATCGTTCCATCGCCTCCCGGATACGATGCACCTGTTCACCGGCTATAACCTCGGCCAGGATCCCCATTACCGGTGGGATAAAGGCTGTCACCCCCAACCGCACTAAGGTGAGATATGGCCCCAAGAGCGCAAACTCAATAGGCAGCCGGGAGATGGACCATACGTTTTTAGCGGTAACGAAGGCCACGAGAACGCCCAGGCCCGCGCCGGAGCGCAACAGGACTGCGGCGATGGGATAGTACACATAGGGGCCACCCGGGACCAACGCGCCTCCTAGCGAGGCCAGTAAGATCCCCTTCCAGCTCGCCTCTCGTCCCAGCCAGCGGGTAACGAATTCTTGGGTCACCAGGGCCTGGATAAACCCTGCCACCAGGAAAGCGGCAACCAGGAGAGGCAACACACGTTCAATTTCCCAGGCAGCCTGCACCAACCCAGCCCTCACCAAAGGCAAGCCGCCTCGGTACCAGGCTACCCCGGCCAACAACACGGCTACGGCTAACAGGACCTGAAACACCCGTCCACCCATGGGTTATCCTCCCCCACGCCTTGGCTCCGTGGCGAGGACGGCTACGGTAGCTATCGCCCCGGGGCCCACATGTGCTGCCAGGATGGGGCCGGCTTCCACCACCGGCACCCGTCCGGACGGCCAGCCTAAGGCCTCGGTCAAACGCTGGGCCATAATCGCTGCTTCATCAGGACGGCGGGTGTGAACCACCCACACGTCCTCCAGGGGCGACCATGCCAGTGTGTGACGGTAGAGCATCTCCATCCCACCACTCCAAGAGCGTTGCACGCCCAGCAGACGTACCTCACCCTCCACCACCTGGAGCAACACTTTCACCCGAAACACGCGGGCTGTACGCCGGATGAGGGGCATCAGGTAAGCAATACGCCCTCCTCGCTCTGCCCAATCCAGGGTATCCAGCACGGCCTGAAGGCGCACCCGAGCCCGCAGGTCGTACAGACGGCGGTGAATCGTCTCCAGGTCGTGGCCCTCTGCTGCCCACCGGGCCGCTGCGAGCACCTGCACACCGGCCCCCAGGCTGAGATTTTGGGTGTCGAACACCACCATGCGGCCTTTGAAGCTTTCCGCTGCCAGCACAAAAGAACGATGTACTGCCGAAAGCCGGCCCGTCAACGTTAGGGCCAGAACCCTGTGCCCCCCCGACACTACGGGCCGGACGGCTTCAATAATGCGGCCCGGGGGAGGCGCGGCCGTTTGCGGTCGTTCACCCGTCTCGGCCACCAGTGCCCAGAAACGGTCCAACGTGAGTTCAGCCGTAGTCACGAAGTGCTGCCCCACGCGGATGTCCAGGGGAATGACCAGAACGCCATATCGTCTCTGGAGGGTCTCCGGCACATCACACGCGCTGTCGCACACAATTTGCACGTTCATAGTGTACCGTCACCTGCCGCTATAGGTGACTAACTCTCGAAGATCTTCACAATCTCGTCCACTGCGGGCGGAGTAAGCGGGCGCTGCTGGCCGTTGCGGAAGATCCATCGCCCTTCCTCCGGCGAGGTGATATGGCCGATGATGCGGGCGGGAATCCCGTGCTCTTCCAGCGTGGTGATCAATGCCGGCGCATCCGCCGGTTCACACGCGATAAGCAACGCGCCCGACGCGATGGTGCCCATGGGGTCCAGGCCGTATACCTCGCACAGGAACTGGCCCTCCGGCACAACAGGCACATCATCCAGGTTCACCTCTACACCTACACCGGCAGCCTCGGCCAGTTCCCAGATACCCATCAGCAAACCACCTTCGGTGGGATCGTGCATTGCGTGTACCTGAGCCGTTTCCAGGGCCAACATGGCCGTCTTGACGACGCTGATACCAGGGGTGTGGAGGTAATCGGCCGCGCGCGTCAGGAGATCCGGGGACACACCAAGGCGCAGCAGCTCCTCCCGCCGTTCCCTGGCGATGATCGCGGTACCCTCAATGGGCACGCCTCGCGCCAGGATCAGCGCGTCCCCCGGTTGAGCGCCCGCGGTAGAGATGAGGCGATCGGGATGGACTTCACCCAGCATGACACCAATGGCCAGGGGACGGGACAGGTCATAGGACACCTCGGTGTGCCCTCCGACCAACAGGGCCCCCACTTCCTCACAGGCCTGAGCTATCTGGTGAAAGATGCGCTCCACGTCCTCCTCTTTGGCCTGGCCCTCCGGCAGGAGTAGGGTGACCAAAAACCAGCGAGGGACGGCGCCCATCACAGCGACATCGTTAGCGTTTACGTGAACAACGTACCAGCCAATCTCATCGGTGGCGAAGGTAATGGGGTCCATGCCTGCCACCACTACCCGTTCCTCCAGCGCGATGGCCGTGGCGTCCTCCCCAACAGCCGGCCCCACCAGCAAACGTTCATGGCTTCGGCTGTACCGCTGTAGTAGAGAGCGCAGCAGCTCGTGGGGGATTTTTCCTGTGCTGAGCACCGTGGATTTCATGCAGGCCTCCTTGTGTACCTCGGGTTCGTACTATCTTTACACCGACACAAGATGATGTCGGCCGGGCCATCCCCGAATCGGGGAGCAGCCTTTCCGGAAGGTGCGTGGGGCACGACCGCGCGTTAAGGGGCAACCGCTGCCACCGCCCTGTGAGGGGCCTCATCGGTGAGGACCGCTTCCACAAACGCGCGCAGCTTTTGGCGAAATACCGATGTGGCAAACATCTCCGCTCGGGCTCGACAGGCCAGGGGGTCATAGCGGGTCGGATCAAAGTCAGCCAACACTGCGGCCAGTGCGTCTACCGTCTGAGGGTGAAAGAACTCCCCGGTCTCGCCGGGAACAACCGTATCCAACGCGCCGCCCCCGGCATACGCGATGACAGGCCGGCCACAGGCCATCGCTTCAACCGGGGCGATGCCGAAATCTTCTAAGCCGGGAAACAGAAACGCCCGTGCCCCCTGCATTAATCGTACCAGTTCCGCGTCCGACACCCGCCCCAAGAACCGCACCGTAGGCCCGGCCATGCGCTCCAGCGCCTTGCGGTCCCTCCCCTCCCCCACGACCAGCAGGGGAACACCCAAGCGAGTGCACGCCTGCACGGCCAGGTCCACACGCTTGTACGGGATGAGCCGAGAGACCACGAGGTAATAGTCTCCCGGTGGTGTCCGCGCGGGCACAAACCGGTCGGTGTCTACCGGCGGGTGAATGATCACGCTCTCGCGACGGTAAAACTTGCGGATGCGCGCCTGAACCACCCGAGAGATGGCTATAAAGTGATCGACCCGCTCCGCGGCCAACCGGTCCAACATGCGTTGCCAGGTAAGGATAGGCTGAAGCAACGCATTCGTCCATCGACCAATGCCCTCCCGACGACGATACTCGGCATATTGCCACAAAAAACGGGTAGGGGTCAGACAGTAACAAATGTGCGTCGTTTCGGGAGGGGTGATCACGCTGTGGGCAAAGGCGGACTTGTTGCTGATAACCACATCGTACCCTGTCAAGTCGAACGATTCGAAAGCCAGGGGGTACAGGGGCAGATACCAGAGGTGATGTGCCCCTACCCCCGGCAGACGGTTCATCCAGGACACGCGTATATCCCACGTGCGATAAGCGGGAGAGACCCGTTGGGGGTCGTAAATGCTGGTGTACACGGGCGCACCGGGAAACAGAGCGACCAAGGCCTCCAACACCTGTTCGGCCCCGCCCATCTGGTTCAACCAATCGTGTACCAGCGCGACCCGCATGTTTCCTCCATCCGGCATAGTTGATTCACGTTCAGCGGCATATCAGGTCAGATATGCCTCTACGTCGCGCACCGGCCCGAGACCCGTGTGCTCCACAGAAATCTCTATTCCACCCGGCAAGCTCACCCTCCCTCTGACAGCAAAATGTTGACATAACTTTCATATCGACGAAAACTGATGGCTCCCTCTTCCACCGCGGCCACAACCGCGCACCCGGGCTCATCCAGGTGGCGGCAGTCGTTAAAACGGCATTGGCCAAGATACGGCCGGAACTCAGGGAAATAATAATCTAGGTTGTCCACATCCACGCCCCACAGTCCTACTTCCCGCAACCCGGGGGTGTCTACAATGTACCCCCCATCCCGCAAGGGGATCAACTGGGCCATCACCGTCGTGTGGCGGCCCTGGCGCCATTTGCGGCTGATCTCCGCTGTGGGCAGGTGCACGGTGGGTTCCAAGGCGTTAATCAAGCTGGATTTGCCCGTCCCTGAGGGGCCGGCCAGCACGGTGATCTTGCCCTGAAAGTGCTCTCGCAGCGCGGGGAGCCCTTCTCCGGTGGCCACGGAGATGTAAAACACTGGATATCCAGCGTCTTCGTACTCAGCGAAGATAGCGCGTGCCTCATCTGGGTCAGCCAGGTCGATCTTGTTGACAATCACCGCGGCAGGGATGTCATTGTCCTCCGCGATAACCAGCAGGCGGTCCAGCATTTGCAGGCGGGGGTGAGGATCCCGCACCGCGAACATAAAGAAGGCCTGGTCCGGGTTGGACACAATAACGTCCAGCCGTCCCAACGTGTTGGGCGCGCGGCGCACCAGCGCGCGCTCCCGGGGCGCGATCGCTTCGATGCGCCAGTCCCCACTGGCAGCTTGTTGCACGCGCACGTAGTCCCCTACCGCGATCAAGGTGCCCCGCCGTTCCCGCTTCAACACCCCACGCGGCACCGCGGGCACCACGGTGCCGTCCGCCAACAACACATCGGCCACCGGGCCTCGCACGCGGGCCACGATGCCGTTGTAATTTTGGGGAAAAGTTAAGTGAATCGTTTCGGCATCGCTCATGATTGTCGCTTGCTAACCGCCTCCGTACTCGAAGATGTCTCCCTGCGGCTCTTCTGCCGACCAACAACACACGCCGAACACGAGACGGCACGCTTTATCAGGATGGGTGGGCACAGGTCCCCCCAACTTTTGGAGAAGGGATATCATCACCCGGATGGGCAACCCCATTACCGTGGCCCGACATCCCTCCACCTTATCTACCGGCCGAAAGGCAGGGTGCTGAATAGCGTATCCCCCTGCCTTGTCCAGCGGATCGCCGGACGCGAGGTACACGGCCAGTTCGTGTGAGGTGAAAGGGCGTATGTGTACCCGCGCGATGTCAACTTCGGTTTGCGTCGCACGCACCTGGCCGGAGTGCGGCACCTCCATCAGCGTAATGGCTGTATACACCAGATGCCATCGGTCGCGCAAGGCCAACAACATCGCGCGGGCTTCAGCCACATCGCGAGGCTTGCCGAGGATCCGGCCGTCAAGAACGACCACGGTGTCCGCTGCCAGGATAAGGCCTGCTTCTCGTTGGGCCACCCAGTGTGCTTTGGCCCGGCTCAGACGGGAGACCAGCGCAGCCGGCGATTCGCCGGGCAACGGCACCTCGTCCACCGCTGTTGGACGTACCCGATGAGGTATGCCCAACAGCCGTAGCAGCTCCTGACGCCGGGGAGAAGCCGAAGCCAAAATCAGAAGGGGGTATCGCTGGGTCGGGCTCATAGGTCGGTCCATGGGCCGGGGCCCTCTCTTGGAGAGGGCCCCGGTTTGGGAACGTTAACGCAGGCCGGCCAGTTCCTGGAGCATCCGCCAGTTGCGGAGGCGCTCTTCATTGGCAGCCAACAGGGTCGGGGACGGGTTGCCTTCCTTGTCAAACTGCTTGGCGAAGCGACCCTCCGTGCGGGCGAAGGTGATGAAATTGTACACCTCGCCCGTCTTGGGGTCGCGATACCAGTCCTCCTTCACGGCCGGGTTACCCTTCAGGCTCAAGCGCTCACGAATCGTCTCGCCCTTCCGCGGGTCGTAGATGAAGAGCGGAAAGGTGCGGGTATCCACGGCTAACCGCGCCTGGTGCGCGGACATCTCATCACCGACGCCGTGCTCGGGCTGGCAGGTGGTGTAGCAGATGATGACCGAAGGCCCTTCGTAGGAGGCCGCGTCCAGCACTGCCCGGTAGAAGTGGTTGTAGTGGGCAGGTGTCGTCTGAGCGATGAACGCGTCCGGGTGCATCATCAGGATGCGCCCGATCTCCTTGCGGGCCTCCTGCTTGCCCTGGATGGCCTTGCCAAAGGGTGCCATCTTGGCCTCCTGCCCCATGAAGGAGGCGGTGCTCGCCTGCCCTCCCGTGTTGGAATAGACCTGGGTGTCCAGCACGAAGACGTTGATGTTCATACCGGAGGCGAGCATGCGGCTCAATGCCTGGAACCCAATGTCGAACATCGCCCCATCGCCGCCGATCACCCACAATTGCTTGTCCTTCCACCCCATCTGGTCCCACCGGGCGCGCACCCCCATGGCAAAGGTGGCCGCGTTTTCGAACAACGAATTGCTCCAGGGGGTCAGGAAGGGGTTGTACGGATAGGTGGAACCGTATACCGTGTTGCAACCGGTTGCCGCGATAAGGCCGATGTTCTCCCGACCGTACACAAACCCCAGGGCGGCCAGCAACATGCGCAAGGCCGTGCCCTCACCACATCCCGCGCAGGACCCCGCCCCACCGGTGTACAGGAGGGACTCCTCGGCCAGCATCATGTCGATGAGCACCCGTTCGTTGATGAACCGCTTGGGGGTGGGGGGCAGTTTGCGGAAGAACTCGATGGCCTTGCGGTATGTGGGTACGGTATCATCCGCTTTCTTGATCATTTTGAGCGCGTTGTACCCCAACTCGTGGCAGACCTGCACGCATTCCGCACATCCCTTGCACTTGGTGGGATCGATGAAGATGCCAAACAGGCCTCCCGAACCGGGTTGTTTCTTCTCGTAGGTCTTGTAATACTTAGTGGTCACCGTGAAGTGCCGCCGCAACGTCTCCCGCTCCTCCTCCGGCACTTCGGCCAGCTTCGCCTCCAGCACCTGGGGTTCCACCACCTTGCCCAGGATGGCGGTGTCCGGACACTCGGTAACGCACGTCATGCATCCCACACAGTTTTCGGGGATGAACTCCGGGATTTCAGGGGCAATGTAGGAAAAATCCCGGTAATAAGCGGTGCCTGCGGGGATCAGACTGCGGGCAACGTAGGGATCGGCCGGCAATTCCTCCGGCCCCCAGCCCTCGTTGTAACCTCGGATAACCTGCTCAAAAAACTGGTCAAAGTCTATAACCTCCTGGGGAAGTTTGCCCTCCCCTTTCGCCAACGCGCGAATATCAACGACATCGGTTGTGATGCCCATGGCACACTCCTCTTCGGTATGCATTTACTCACCGGTTGGTAGGTTGCTTTCACATGGTCACAGCTTCGCCAAAAATAATACCTTGCGGGATCTCGAAGACCTCCTTGTAGCCCCGTTCCACGGCCCGCATGTTATCGCGCACCACCTGCTCGCCGCGCTTGCCGAAGTACTTGCGCAGGGCTTTTTCCACACCCTTCATCACGTCGTCATACGTCATCTTATAGCGTTCGGCAAAGGGCGTGATGCGCAAGAAGACGCCGAGGAGCACAATGCCCGCCATCCGGATACGCAGGTCGGGGCGGGTGGCAACCTCCTCCGCGATCTTGAAGGTGTCCAGCGCGAAAACCCGCGCCCGTTTTTCCCGGATGAGCCGCTTGGCATACTCGGGAATGCTTGCCCACACCTCTGCCGGGTCGGTCTTGGCGGACTGGAGAAAGATAAGGCCTCCCTCCGCAAGCCCGGCCAGGGGATTGCCGGTGTACAGCGCGTTCACGTCGTTCAGGGCAACGAATTCCACGTACTTGAGCTCACTGTGAACACGGATGGGCTCTTCCGCCACGGTGAGGTAGTAATTGGTGGGCAACCCCTTCTTCTCCGAACCGTACTTGGGATACGCCTGAACGTAAAGGTTGAACACATCACCCAGAACCGTGGCGATTACCTTATTGGTGGTCACCGACCCATAGCCGCCCACCGAATACCCGCGCAAGGAGAACGCCCCGCGCGGACGTACGTCGGGATCCTCCTCGCGAGGGAGGGCCAACGCATGCTTGATGCCAAGGCAGAAGAACCGTTTGCCCTCGTCCGTGGCCATGTTTTTAATGGCCGCCACGAGGTCACCGGGCCGGACATCCCGACTGCCCAGGCCGGCTGCGCCTGAGTAAATGGTGGGGATGCGAGTGATCTCGGGGTAATGGTCTGTGCCGATGAGCGCGTCTGCAAACGCGGCCTTGATCTCCATGGTGAGCGGGTTGGACTGGGCCAACGGATTATCCATCCGCTCCAGGACGGTGAAGGCCTTCACATGAGCTAGGGCCTCCACCAACTCCGGCCCCGGGAAGGGGCGGAAGACGGTCACGTGGACCACGCCCACTTTCATCCCCAGGTGTTCGCGCACCCAATCCACCGTGGGCATCGCCGTTTCCATCATGCTACCCATGCCCACCAGGGCGTATTCCGCATCCTCCATGCGGTACAGGTCAATCAGCCCGTAACGCCGTCCGGTGAGGCGGTAGAATTCCGCCATAGCCTCCAACAGGGCAGGTTTTACCCGTTCGTAGAAGACCCGTTGGGCTATCTTGCCCTTCATGTACGCGTCCTGGTTCTCCACCACACCGGACATAATGGGATTTTTGGGGTCCATGTAATTGATGAGCTTTTCCTGAGGAGCGCCCACGAACTCTTTCATCAGCTCGAGTTCGGGAAGACGGACATTCTCCACTGTGTGGGTGGTGAGAAAACCGTCTTGCACGTTGAGAAAGGGGGTTTGGGAGGCTTCGGCGGCCCGCCGTGCAATAAGGCACAGGTCACCGGCCTCCTGCGCGTTGCGGGCAAAAACGATACCCCAGCCCGTGTCCGCCACCGCCATGACGTCGTCATGTCCGGCGTGGACGTTTAGGGCCTGGCTGGTTAATGCCCGCGCACCGATGTTGAACACCACCGGCAATCGCTTGCCCGCAATGGTGTACAGCACCTCCTTCATCAGGATCAAGCCCTGACCGGACGTGAAGTTGGTCACCCGACCACCGGCCAGCGCGAACCCTTCGGCAGCGGACGCCGCGGAGTGTTCTGATTCTGGTTCCATAAACACCAAGGGATCGCCCCACAGGTTCCGCTGACCGTTGGCCACCGCACGGGCGTACTCCACTCCCATGTTGCTAGAGGATGTGATGGGATAAGCACATGCTCCCTGGGAAATGTTGGTCTCTACCCAGACCACGGTGCCCGTGCCATCGGTGGTGGTAGGAATACCCGGGTATGGGAACTGCCGTTCGTTGGACATGATCATCCTCCGTGTACCAATATCCACACCTCGCCATCGCCAGACAGACAAAAGCCCCGCCACCGAGGTGGGGGGCACTTCCTCGTGCAGGGACGTCATATTTATCGATATGCTCGCTCCAGATTATACGCCAGAAACAGGGGGAAGGCAACTTGCTACAGACGATAACGGGATCGTCACACGGAGGCCCGAGGAGGGGGCTCTGTCCTAGTCGGGGAGCCGCTCTATGTGTGCGCCCAGAGGGCGTAGCTTTTCCTCTATACGTTGATAACCCCGGTCGATCTGTTCAATGTTGTGGATGATGCTCTCCCCCTCCGCGATGAGCGCGGCGATCAGGAGGGCCATACCGGCTCGGATGTCAGGGCTGGACAGGATCTGCCCATGAAGACGGGCTGGACCGCTGACCACAGCCCGGTGAGGGTCGCACAGGATGATGTGAGCTCCCATGCTGATCAGCTTGTCCACGAAGTACAGGCGACTCTCGAACAGCTTTTCGTGGATTAGAATGACCCCTTCGGCCTGCGTCGCCACCACCAGCGCGATGCTCATCAGGTCGGCCGGGAACATGGGCCAAGGCGCGTCGTCCACCTTGGGGATCGCGCCGCCCACGTCCGGGATGATACGCAGTTCCTGGCCGTCCGGCACCACCAGGGCGTTCCCATCACGAATAACATGCACATTGAACCGCCGCTCAAAAACCCAGAGGATCATCTGGAGATCATCGAATTGCACAGGCTCGATGCGGATCTCCCCAGGGGTAATGGCCCCTAACCCCAGATAACTCCCGATTTCTATGTAATCCGGCCCAAGGGTGTACTCTGTTCCGTGCAACCGGTCCACGCCGTGGATGGTCAACACATTGCTACCGATCCCCTCAATCTGGGCTCCCATCCGATTTAACAGACGACAAAGGTCCTGGACGTGGGGTTCGCACGCGGCATTTCGGATGACCGTTGTGCCGGGTGCAAGCACCGCAGCCATGATGGCATTTTCTGTAGCTGTGACACTGGCCTCGTCCAGGAGAATACTCGCGGCGCGCAGGCCGGAGGTGCGGAAAACAAAGGTCCGGTTAAAGGTGATCTGGGCCCCCAGGTGTTCCAGGGCCAGAATATGGGTGTCAATACGACGCCGGCCAATGACATCACCTCCCGGTGGGGGCAGCTCCAGATGCCCTACGCGCGCCAGGAGAGGGCCGGCCAACAAGATGGACGCGCGAATCTCTCGACAGAGGGCCGGATCTAACCGTCGCGCCTGGACGTCTCGCGCTACCAGGCGGACGCTGGAGGAGCCGATCCAGGTCACGTCCACGCCCAGGTGGGACAACAGGGCCAGCATGGTTTCAACATCTCCGATCCGGGGCACGTTGTGCAGGATAACGGGGTCCTCCGTCAACAAGGTCGCGCTCAGTGCCGGCAACGCAGCGTTCTTGTTGCCGCTGGGCCGAATGGTGCCGTTGAGAGGATATCCCCCTTCGATGCGGAAATGTGCCATACGTCACCTCAAGAGCGTGTCAGTGTTCCCGCCAAGCCCGAACAGGATCCCCTGTCTGGACGTGCCACTGAGCCGCTGCGTTCCCTTCTCGCAGGGAAAATTCTAGGGTATCGTTGCTGCCGATAAGGGCCAGCGGTTCACCGACGGCCACATCGCCGTATGTCCGTTTCAGGCCGCGCAGTTGTTGTTGTCCTATGCGGAATACCCACCCGTTCGGATCGCCGCCCAGCATTTCGGCCGGAATGTTGGTCACGATGTTACCAAAACGATCTACGTGAATGACCATCCCCTCAATTGAGCCGTCGGGCAACACGCGCGCTTCCGGCCAGGAAAGACGCACGATCTCCTCCGGTGCCAGGGGAGTGCCCAGCGCGTGCAACGGTACCCCGCGGGCAATGTAGGCCGCCACCGGTGCAAAGATGTCCCGACCGTGAAATGTGCGGCTGACCCGGTCCAACCAATATGTGGGATTGTTCAGATGCACGATCTCTTCCGGAGGGTCATACTTGAGCACCGGCGTGAGCAAGCCGTTGTCCGGGACGACGTAAACGGCTCGCGCAGTACGCACGGCCAGTGCCCGGCGCTCAGTACCCACGCCGGGATCCACCACCACAACGTGAATCGTCCTTTCGGGAAAGTAAGGCACCAAACTGGCCAGAAGATAAGCGGCCTCCCGAACGTTCTGCGGGGGTACTTCGTGGGTGATGTCCACCACCCGCACGTCCGGGGCAATACCCAGGATGACGCCCTTCATCGCTCCCACATACTGATCCTGGGTGCCGAAATCCGTGGTCAACGTGATAATGCGCGGCGTGCTCATGGGCTTTCTTTCTCCTGTTTCCCGTGCCGGGGTGTGGTCCTTCCCCACTTCTCTCGTGCCCGGCAATGGGATCCGGGGTCACCATAGGGTATGCCAGGACCAGGGGAAGATCAAGTGACGCTCCCACCAGGGTAAGCCGGCAAGCCCCGGGGCCCTGACACCCTCCCTCTTGGCGGTCGGCCAGGGCCCCAGGACACGCTGTGTTTGGGAGAACAGGCTTAGAGCTCGATGATGCCGGCCGCCTGTAACCCTCGCAACGCGATGAGCGCGACGATGGTGCCGATAAGCGTGCTGAGGAGGAAGCTAAGCACAAGTACACTCAACGCCATGGTCTTGTTCATCACCACCGGCGCGAAGATCAGCCCGCTGAAGAGGGCAGCGATGATACCTGTGCCAACGACCTCACCGGCCGCAGCTGCGAAAATGTTACGGGTGTACCGGTAAGCATACCCACTCAGGAAGGCCCCGATCATCCCTCCGGGAAAAGCGAGCGGGGTGCCCACGCCAAGCGCGTTACGAATCGCGCCGATGATGGCAGCATTGGCAACAGCCCACCACGGGCCCAACAACACCGCGCCCAGAACGTTGACGAAGTGCTGGGTTGGATTGACCTTGGCAATGCCCACCGGAAAGGACGTCAGGGGCGCCAACGCAACCCCGATAGCGACCAGCACAACGGCCTGGGCTACCAGACGGGTCTGCACTTTACTCATCGGTCTTCTCCTCCATGACCATGCCGGTATATCCAAACCGTTCCGGGCAAGGGAACGCGTGCTATGGGGCCTCTCTCACCCCGACTATTCTTCAACGTCCCACGCGGATTGGAAGAAGTCCCGTTCGCACAACATAGCGTAGCGGTATGTCTCCCGCACCAGCGGGATATCGGTGGCGAAGCGGTCCACGATAGCCTCCAGGTGACGGGCCAACGCTTCAAAGTCATCGCTGCTGTAGGTGCGAATCCAGTCCGCATAAGCGTGCTGGGGAATGCCATCCCGGGCTAATTGCTGTCCCAGCCAGGCATAAAGGCGCATACATGGGGACATCGCCACGGCAGTGACGCCCACGTCATAGTGCCAGGCCGTGGCCAGCAAGAAGTCGGTGTACCGACGAGTGACAGGACTGGGGCGAACTGCCTGCAAGTCCACACCCCAAGAGGCCGCGTAGGCTTCGTGAAGCTTGCGTTCTTCCAGAACCCCGGTGGCCAGCTCGTGGAAGGTGCGGAACGCTTGCCAATCCGGTGCTTTGGCAGCCGCAATACTGTAAGCACGGGCGAAGGCCTCCAGGAAGAACGCATCTTGTCCCACGTAATAAGCGAATTTCTCCCGGGCCAAGGAACCGTCCTGAATTCCCTGCACAAAGGGATGTCTCAGACAGGCGTCGGCCAGATCCCGATTAGCGTCCCACAACATGCGCGACAAGCTCATGGTTGCCCTCCTCCATTCGTGGATGGTGATACCGACCTCTTTTCGGCTGTCGGTCGCTTCTGCATCAAAAGTGTCGCCACCCCTGCGCGGTAAGAGGCACCTCCTTCCCGTCGGGAAGGACCAGCCAATGCCCTGCGGAAGCGGGCAGGATCTCGCCGATGACGGTGATCGGTGTGCGGGTGATGTCCGTTACCTGCCGTTGCAGGATCGGCACCCCCTCCGCTCCCGCGGTGAAACACAGTTCATAATCTTCCCCTCCCGTCAAAGCCCATTCCCAGGCCGGACGTCCGGTGTACGCTGCCACCTGACGCGCGGCTGCAGAAAGGGGAAACCGTTCCGCCCAGAGGCGAATGCCCACCTCGCTGGCGTTGCAGAGGTGCATGACATCGCTACTCAGCCCATCACTGATGTCAATCATGGCTGTAGCCTGCCGGGAACGCGCGATGAGGCGTCCCTCGGTCAAGCGGGGGCTCGGGGTCAGATGACGGGACAACAAGTACGCGCGCGCCGCGTCCGGGACGGTGATTTCCGGGTGGAGGATAAGGTGTAACCCCAGTGCCGAATCACCCAGCGTGCCGGTCACAAGCACCTGGTCACCAGGACGCGCGCCGGAGCGAAGCAACACCTCGTCCTTGGCCACAGTGCCGAGCACGGTGATGTCGATAAAGATCCCGTCAGGAGAACGTGCCATGTTACCCCCCACCACAGCGGCCCCGACACGTGTGGCCTCTGCGTGCAGGCCTTCATACAAAGCTTCCACCCACGCAACCTCCAGGTCCTGGGGAAGGGCCAGCGAAGCCAGGACAAAGGTAGGCGTGCCCCCCATGGCAGCAATATCACTCACGTTGATGGCCAAAGCCTTCCGTCCCAGCTGGTAGGGTGTGATAACCTGGCGGAGGAAGTGAACCCCTTCCACCTGACTGTCCACCGTAGCCAGCAGCCATTGGTCCTCCGCCACCTGGAGGACAGCTACGTCATCCCCAATGCCTACTACGACCCCCTTGTGAGGCGTTTTCACCAGGGCAGCTAATCGACCGATCAGCCCAAATTCCCCCACATCGCCTACTTTCACTTGCTTCCTCCTTCCGGTTTGTCGTCCTCTCCCGTCACATCGTCTTTCTCCACTTCCCGGACGCGCACACCCTTGGCCAGTTCCGTCGGGGTGAGGCGAAAAAGGGTGTCGAAAAACGCGCTCTTGAAACTGGCTGGGCCGTGCGCGTGCGTGGCAGCGCACTGAGCTGCGTAGCCGTAATAGGCTAAGGCACAGGCCGCAGCCACTAAGGGGTCATCCGCTACCGCGGCGAACGCAGCGATAACTGTAGTCGCCATGCAACCTGTGCCGGTCAGCGTGGTGAGCCAGGGGTGTCCGTTATCCACCACAAGGGTACGGCGGCCATCGGACAGGACATCTTGGCGACCGGTGATGGCCACGACACATCTCCACGCGCGCGCGGCGTCGCGGGCGACCTGGACGCGATCGGCAGGCCCGCCCACGCTCTCCACCCCCTTGACCTCACCACCGACACCGGTGAGCGCGCCAATTTCCCCTGCGTTCCCCCGGATGATGGCAATGTCCAGTTCCTGCAGCAGGCGCAGGTTAGTCCGAGTGCGCAGCGTTGTGGCACCGGCGCCTACCGGGTCCAGCACCACCGGAATGCCCCGGGCATTGGCCGTCCGGCCGGCAATGAGCATGGCATCCACCCAGGAGGGAGTAAGTGTACCGGGGTTGAGCACCAACGCAGAGGCCAATTGCACCATCTCGGCGACTTCCTCCGTGGCGTGGGCCATCACAGGCAGGGCACCCACGTGGAGGGTGACATTGGCTGTGTCGTTCATCACCACCATGTTGGTGATGTGGTGGATCAGCGGGCGTGTGGTGCGGATGCGACGTAACAACTCTCCTGCCATGATGCCAAAGTTCGATTCACGGGCCGGGCGTCCCCCCGCGCGAGCCTGTTCGACCGCGCGCGCCAGCCGGCGGGTGGCGGTTTCAGGGTCGGCTGCGGCCATGACTGCGGACACCACCGCTACCCCGACCGCGCCGGCTTTGATGACGGCTGCTGCGTTCTCCGGGGTAATCCCCCCAATGCCCACGACGGGAATAGACACTGCGGCCGCGACCTCCTGTAACCCCTTCAAGCCAATGGGCGGACCCGCGTCCGGTTTGGTGGTGGTGCCGTACACATCGCCCACACCCAAGTAATCCGCGCCGTCCCGTTCGGCAGCCCGGGCTTGGTCGACCGTCTCGGCCGAAACGCCGAGGATCCGGTCCGGCCCCAGCATGCGACGTGCCACGGCCGCGGGCATGTCCGTCTGACCTACATGTACTCCGTCCGCGTCAATGGCCAGCGCGACATCCACCCGGTCGTTTACGATAAGGGGAACGCGAGCGGGGCGGGTGACGGTCAATAGCGCCCGCCCCAACTCGATCATCTCCCGGGTAGAGGCCATCTTTTCCCGCAGCTGAATGACCGTGGCACCGCCCTGAATGGCCGCCCGTACCACGTCTACCAGCGAACGTTCTCCGACCAGATGGCGGTCGGTGATCACGTACACCGAAAGGTCAAGGGAGCGGCACCGCATGACAACCTCCTCCTCGCGGCTCATGGTACCTCCTGGTAGGGTGTCCCCAACTGAGGGCCAAACTGGGTAAGCCATCCCCATTGCCAGAAGGTGTAAAAGGCCCCCGCCAGGATCGCCACCATGCCCAGCAGAAACAGCACATCCCGTCCGGCAAAGCGGGTTTCGTGAAGGTACGTGCGGTGCTCGTACGCGCCGAACGCACGACTTTCCATGGCGATGCCCATCTGCATGGCACGGCGAATAACGACGGCAAAGAGGGGCACCAGCAGCCGACGCATCGCCTTTACCCGCGCCCGCCAGTCCCCTTCGGTGCCGATACCTCGCATGCGGTGAGCTTCCTGGACAGTTATCAGCTCCGAGTGGAGCAAAGGCAGAAAGCGGAAGCCCGCGAATAACCCGAACGCCAGCCGGTAGGGCAAACGCGCCTGGTGCACCATGCTGAGGGCCAAATCTCGGGGGTCGGTGGTCGCTGCAAAGAGGTAAGAGAAAAGGACAATCGCCACCACCCGCGTGCCAAGGGTTACCCCTGTGCGAAGGCTGACATCGGTAACCCGGAAAGGCCCCCACACCCAGAGGGGTACGCCGCCCTCCCGTGGAAAAGCGATGTTCATCCACGCAAGCCCAACGGCAAACCCCATGAACGGCCAAATGCTGCGCACTACCTGGAAGGGCGGGATACGGGCGCCAAAGAGGATCAGCACGGCTGCCAGACCGGCGACGAACACCGTCGGCGCGGGATCCTTGACCAATGTCAGGGTAAACACCGCCAGCACAATGGCCAGGAATTTGGCCATCGGGTTCAGGGTGTGCATCCACGAACGGTGCGTCACATGTCGAAAGAGCATCAGAACGCCTCCAGGACACTGCGCCAAGCTCGTGTTGAGGTCAACAGGGGCCAATCCGGCCGTCGGGCCCGTACCCTATGGGCGAGCTCTACCAGAGGGGGGACGATAAGGGAAGCTTGAGCCAGACGGCGAGGATCGAGGAAAAGCGCTTCCACTGCCCCCTGGAAGAGCACACGACCTTGATGCATGAGCACCACCATGTGCGCGTACTCTGCTACCAGGCGCATGTCGTGAGTGATGAAGATAACCGTACGACCTGCTGCGTGTAACCGGCGCATTTCATCCATCAATGCCAGCGCGGTGTCCCGGTCCTGACCAAGGGTGGGTTCATCCAGGATAAGGATGTCCGGTTCCACGATAAGGGCTGTGGCCACGCTCAGCCGTCGTTTCTCTCCCTGACTTAAGGAGAACGGATGGGCATCCGCCCGGGAGACCAAGCGCATCTTTTCCAGCATAGCGTCTACCCGGGCTTTAACGTCCGGTTCCGGTACACCTCGCACACGTAACCCAAAGGCCAACTCGTCGAAGACTGTGTCGGTCACAAACTGGTGTTCCGGGTTCTGAAAGACATACCCCACTCGACGCGTGACTTCCGTCAAAGGGAGGTGGTGAATATCGTGTCCGTCCAGAAAGACGGTGTTCGGTGGTGGGGGGAGAATCTTGGTCAAACACTTGGCCAGGGTGGTCTTGCCCGCGCCGTTGGTGCCCACAATGGCACAAAAGGTCCCGCGCGGCAACGTAAGGTGGACATCGGTCAGCGCGGGCGCCTTGCCCCGTGAGTACGTGTAAGACAGCCCCTGCACGGTGAGGATAGGAGGGCTCGTGGGGCGCGGGGGTTGAGTGACAGGCGGCGGGGCGTGGGTGTTCAAGGCACGGATCACCTCAGCGGCAGCCTCCTCCACCGTGATGGGCAACGCCCCCTGGTTCACGACCTTGGTGTCGGCCAAGGCTTCCCATATCTGAGGCACCCAGATACCCATCTGTGTCAACCGGCGCACCGGATAACGACGTGTGAGCTCTCGAGGCGATGCTACGTCTATCACTTGCCCTCCACCGTCCAGGAGCACCACCCGATCTACCAAAGGCATAAGTTCGTCAACCTGTTGTTCGACGATGATCAGCGTCTTGCCCAGCTCTTCCTTTAATCGGGCCAACAAGTACCAAAACTCGCGGGCCGAAGCCGGGTCAAGGTTGGCGGTAGGGGTATCGAGAGCAAGAACGGGCGGGTCCATGGCCAGCGTCGCGGCCAGGACCACCTTTTGTTTCTCACCCCCTGAGAGGTGATCCAACCGGGCATGCGCTTTCTCCAGCAAGCCCACCTGACGCAAAGCCCACGCGACCCGCTCCTGCATGACAGGCCGAGGCGTACACAGGTTCTCCAGCCCGAAGGCGACCTCATCCTCCACGTACAGTGTGCAGAACTGGGCTTCCGGATCCTGGAAGACCAGCCCTACCTTTTCGGCCACTTGCGGGACGTCATGCTCGCGCGTGTCCAGCCCGTCTACCGTCACCCGACCGGAGAACGTTCCCGGCAAGCGTTGGGGTACAATGCCGTTCAGGGTGAGCAGGAGGGTGCTCTTTCCGCAGCCGCTGGGACCCAGGATGAGCACGGCCTCCCCGCGCGCCACGCGAAACGAGACATTTTGCAGGACAGGACGGGCCATGCCTTCATAAGCAAAGGTTAAGCCTTCCACAACCACAATGTCCTGCATGTTCCCCTCACCGCACTTCCTTGCCCAGGGGGAAGGCGCTTAACAGCCCCGTGCGGGCCACGGCGTCCGATACCCATTTGGCCACCCCGCCACCCAGGACCGCGCCACTGCCAAAGTAGCCCAACCAGAGAATGGCCTGCAGCGGAATGGCCAAGGTCTGATAGTCGTAGAGAATGTAGTCCATGATCAGGGCAGGAACGGCTGCCGCCGCACCGGCCAACATGAGGACCGGAAGATCCCACCGTTGGTAACGGAAGAGGGCGAAAACGAGCTCACTGGCCAAACCCTGGGTCGCGCCGTAATACGTCAGCAGCGTGCCATAGGGACTCCCGGTGAGAAATTCCACGTGGGCAGCGATAAACTCGCCCAGAAAGGCCACTCCGGGCTTGCGAATAATGTAGGGTGGAATTAACCCCCCAAGGAACCAGGCCCCATACAGGAAGGACGCGCCGATGGGCCCCAGAAGCGCGGTTGCGGCCGGATAGACAAAAGCGGACCAGAAGCCAAACCACACACCGATCACCACGGCCAAACCCGCGGTGAGCACCAAGTCTGCCGCGTTCAGGTTGCTCAGAAAGCCGCCTCGCTGCCGGGTCATGATGGTTACCTCCTTACCGGTAAGTTTTCCCGTGTCCAACCGGCCTCAACAGGTACGTGTAGGTCGCACCTGCCATGTGTGGGGAAGAGAAATGAGCCGTCCCACAGGCAAGTAGGGCCATGGGGTGAAGCCTCGCACAGGTGACGTAGAGGAACACCGTGGGCCATGCGGCGGGCCACAGAACCAGGCCACCAGCCAGGGGTGGAAAACAAAACACCGCCCAGCGCTGGGCGGTGTTTGGGACGAATTCGTTGTTCACGAATTCACCCGTTTCCCTGCGCTGGCATTACCCAGGTCAGGTTCAAAGGGTCGGTGGCGGATACGGCCACCCTCTCAGCCGGGCTCACCCCAGCTCCCCCACGGATGAACCTGATGCTATTCAGTTGTAGACACTTACATTATGCGAAACAAGGGGATACGGTGTCAAGTCCACACGCTGTCTGCGCCCGGCGAACCGGACCGCCGCGCCGTCGGCCGGTCCGGGGTGGCCACCGCCCCCGCACGCTCGGTAGACCCGGGGTGGACTTTTTTCCTATTGACAAGTTGAACGGATACGTGTACCTTATCACCTAAAGCACATAGGTCTTGCTCCCGACGACAGACTTGGCACGCACCGATACGTCCCTCCTCCCTTCCTGTTCCCGCACGTATGATAGCGGGGGGCGTATGTGTTTCGGACCGAAATGCGCGGGCCGCGCATGTTAATGGGCGTGTTGGGCGCAATGTGACGGGCACGATGAAACGATGGAGACACACGTTCTTCTGCTTGCTCTTGTCCTGATTACTGCCCTGGGAGCCCTCAAAGGGTTGTGGCGCTACCGGCACATCGCCGCCGGCCGGTGGATGCTGGTGCTCTTTGGGTGGGGTGCCCTGTACATAGCAGCCCTTTTGCTGGAAATGGTCGTCCCCTCCATCGACGCGAAAGACCTTCTAATGTACGTCCAAGCCATTGCCCTCACCTGGGCCCCCCTCTCCATGTTGGCCATGGCCGTGCGCATGGGTGGCACGCCACTGCGTCGCCTGTACTTACTCTGGAGCATTCCCATTCTGAGCACGCTCATAGTGCTCACCAACCCATGGCACCGCTGGATGTGGATTGACCGACAAATTGTGGCGGAGGTGAACATCCTCAAAGGCGTTTATGGTCCCTGGTTCTGGATTAACGCGTTGTACATCTTCGGCACCTTCATCGCGGGTATCTTTTACCTTCTGCGGTTGCGTGAGTTTCTACCCAAAGTGCAGCAAAACCAAGTTCTTCACTTTCTCCTTGGACTGGCCTTCATCGTGCTCGGTTCCTTTACCGTTGTAGAGGGGGTCTCCATCGTCGGTGGGCTGTTACTCAATTACACAGGCGCGCTCCTCATTAATCTCTCCGTGATCTGGTGGACATGGTACCGGCGAGATGTGCCGTACTTCGTGGCCTTTCCGGTGGTGGACCGCAGCCATTTGGTGGAAGCCCTTCCCCACGGCACACTGGTGCTGGGGCCGCATGGCCATGTGGTGGATGTGAACTCCTCGATGGCCGCGCTGCTGGAACACCGACGAGACGCCTTGGTTGGACGTCCGTTCGACGAGGTGCTTGCAGGGTGGCCCGAACTGCTGACCTTCTGTCAGGAGGTCTTAACCTCACCTGCGGTGCGCATTCAGGATATCCCCCGAGACGATCGCGTGTATGAGGTGCGCAGTGTGCCCATCGGCATGCCCGGCGAACAGCGCTTAGGCCACGTGTTGACGGTCTCCGACGTGACAGAGCGGGAGAACTTACGCCAGGAGATCGCCCGTCGGGCCGGGCACTTCAAAATGCTTTACCGGCTCAGCGAACGGTTAGTACCCCTGTTGGACGTGGAAACCATCTGTGAAGAGGTGGTAAAAGCGGTAGCCACGGGCATTGGCTACCGTTACGTGGGCATCCTCCTGCTCGACGAACAGACCGGCGAGCGAGTGCTCATGGCGTCTAACCTGCGTCACCCGAAAGGGTGGCGTCTGAGGCCGGGCGAAGGGCTGAGTGAGTTGGCCCTCACGGAGGGGCGCCTGCGTTACACGCCCGACGTGTCCCAGGAACCCCGGTATGTGCCGGGGTTGGGGCACGGTTCAGAGGTGGATGTGCCCTTGTTTGTCCAAGGCCGGCCACGCGGAGTGCTGGTGGTAGAGCAAGAAGAGCCCCACGCCTTTGACACCCACGACCTCGCCACCCTTTCCACCGTAGGCCACCTGGTAGGTCAGGCCCTGGAGCGGGCATATCTCTTCCGGGCCACGCACCAGCAAAGCGAACGGCTGCACCTCCTCCAACATGTTCTCACCCAGCTGAACGCAGATCCCCGCATTGACACCAGCTTTCCTGCCATTGTGCCGTATTTGAAGCGTTTAACCGGCGCAGCGCGCGTAAGCCTGGCCTTACTGGCGCCTGATGGACAGTCTTTCACTATGATGGCCCTGGACGCCACGGATGACACCCTGCCACCGGGTACCACTTTACCGCTAAAGGCCACCAGTGCCGCGCCCGATGTGCTTGCCGGGCGCATCCACGTTACTCGGGACCTGGCCAAAGAGGCAGACCACCCCGGCGAACAAGCCCTCCTTGCCGCGGGATATCGCTCCCGGGTCAACGTGCCCATGCACATGGAGAGTCGTGTTATCGGCGCTTTGAATCTCGTGTGGAAGGAACCCAATGCCTGCCCGGAAGACCTGTTTCCCCTCCTGCAACAGGTAGCCGACGCCATGGCTATGGCGTACGAGCGCAGTCGCCTGCTGGAAGAGGCCACCCGGCAAGCCGAAGAGCTCAGCATTGTGTACGACATCAGTCTGACCTTGAGCACCGTGCGCAGCTTGCGCGAACTGTTGCACCGCCTGGTACAAAACCTGGAACACCTCTGCTCCCCCGATGCCATTGGCGTCTTTCGCTACACCCCTGAAGAGGACACCCTCGAGGTGCTTTTGGCCGTGGAGGACGGGCAACCCCTCTCCCAACTGATCGGTCGGACGCTGCCCACCACGGAGGCCGGGCTGACCGGATGGGTCGCCCGTACCCGACAGTGCTTGCGGGTCGGGGATATTACCCGGGATCCAACGCCGGTGCCGCCACGGCGTGTCAGTGATCCGCCCACCCGCGCGTGGATGGGGATTCCGCTCGTACTGGGCGAACGCCTGGTGGGGGTCATGACCGTCCAGGCCCACACCGCGAACGTATTTTCCCTACACCACCAACGCCTCCTGGAAACCCTCGCCCCCTCCATTGCCCTCGCCTTGGAAAACGCCCGCCTGTACGAAGCCGAACAGGCCGCGCGGCAACGCACCGAGCGGTTGTTCCAGGCAGCTCAGGCCCTCAGTGCTACCCTGGACCTGCAAGAGGTCTTCCGGCGCATCCTCAGCGAGCTGCGCAAAGTCGTCCCGTACGACAGCGCCTCGGTCCAGGAACTGCAGGGAAACCGGTTGGTCATCATCGGCGGTCATGGGTTTCCCAACCTAGAGCGCATCGTGGGCCTCTCCTTTGCCATCGATGATCCTTCCAGCCCCAACGGCGAAGTGGTGCGCACCCGCAAACCCCGCATTATCACCAACGCCCAGGAGCAATTTGCCAAGTTCCGGGAGGAGCCCCACGCGCCGGCAGGCATCCGTTCCTGGTTGGGCGTGCCCATGCTCTACGGCGATCGCATCATCGGCATGATCACCCTGGATAAGCGGGATCCCGACTTCTACACACCGGAACACGCACGGGTAGCCCAGGCTTTCGCCCAGCAAGCGGCCATTGCCATTGTCAACGCCAAACTGTTCGAAACCACACGTCAACAAGCCGCCCGCCTGGAGCACATCCTGAACACTATGCCGGAAGGCGTATTGCTCCTGGACACCGACCGCCGGATTGTGATGGCCAACCCGCGCGCCCTGGAATGGCTGGACGTCCTGGGAGTGAAGCCAGAGGAACCGGTCCACGCCCTGGGCAACATCCCCCTCGAGACCTTTCTGGCCGCGGAAACCCGCGACGTGTGGCGCACCGTTCAGGTGGACGCGCAGCCCCCACGGTATTTCGAGATCACGTGCCAGCCCTTAGGCACAGATGACGTGCCTGCAGGCTGGTTGTTCCTCCTGCGCGATGTGACCCGGGAACGGGAGATCGAGATGCGCGCCCGGCAGCACGAACACCTGGCCGCGCTGGGCCGCCTGGCGGCGGGCATTGCCCACGACTTCAACAACATCCTCCAGGGAATTACAGGGTTCACCCGTATCCTCGCCCGACGAGAGGACCTGCCCCCCGAGGTGCGAGAGCGCCTTACCCAGATGCTCACCTCCGGCGAACGCGGTGTGCGCCTGGTGCGTCAAATGTTGGACTTCAGCCGGGCTAGCACGTCCCGCCCTCAAAAGTCCGACTTGCGAGATATCGTGCAGGATACCATGGACTGGTTGCGCGATGCCCTCCCCCACACCATCGAAGTGACCGTACGCCTGAGCGCACACCCCTGTCCCGTGTTTGTGGATCCGGTCCAAATGGAACAGGTGCTCACCAACTTGGTTGTTAACGCCCGCGACGCCCTGGCCGACACGGGGGGACGCCTGACGGTTGAGGTGGACAGCATCACCTTCACCACCCGAGACGAACTCCCCTCGCCAGACCTGGCGCCGGGCGCATGGGCCTTTTTACGTGTCAGCGATACCGGCACCGGTATTCCGCCCGACGTGTTGCCTCACATCTTTGAACCCTTCTTCACTACCAAAGATGTGGACCACGGCGTGGGGCTGGGACTGGCCCAGGTGTACGGTATCGTACGACAACACAACGGCATCGTCACCGTGGACACCACCGTAGGCCGGGGCACGAGCTTCACGGTTTATCTTCCCTTGCTGGTAGAGGAAGGCCAAGAACATACCCTTGCCCTCTCGGTACAACCTGTGCTCTTCATCTGGTCGCAACAGCCTGACGTGGCACACCTGCTTCAGGAATGGGCTCGGGCCCTCACCTGGTTGCCCTTGCGGGTTTCCACCTTCGCCGAACTGGTACAGTGGATGGGGTATCTCACCCGCCGACAGGGAACCCTGCTGGTCGATCTCACCTCCCCCGAGGTGGCCCAGGAGTACGAACAACTCAAAGAGACCATCCCTCGCTCATGTCCGCTCCCGCGCATCGCCCTTGTCCCTCGCACCAGTGGCCAAAATCGACAAGCAGATGGTTCTTTTGTACACTATTTGTTCTGGCCTTCCACCATGGACCAGCTCTGGCGGGTGTTGTCGGAACTCGTTTCACCTTCGGACTCGGAGATGGCCTATGAGCGGAAGTAAGGACTCCATGCGACCGCCGCCCCCTATCGTTCTGGTGGTGGATGACGAGATGCTGGTGCGGGATCTGTACCGCACCTGGTTGGAGAACGCGGGGTATCGGGTGCTGGTGGCCACCAACGCCCAGGAGGCACAGGAAATCCTGCGCAAACAACCGGTAGACGTGCTGGTGAGCGACATCCGCATGGCCCAACAGACGGGGATTGACTTGCTGGCATGGGCTCGCGAGCACGATCCGGACCTGCCCGTCATTCTGGTCACCGGGTATCCGGCTGTCGACTCCGCGGTGGCGGCCCTCCGCCTGCAGGCCTACGATTATCTGGTCAAACCGGTGGAGGAAGAGACGCTGCTGCACACCGTTCACCGGGCTACGGAGTACCGACGCTTGCAACAGGAACGGCGCCGGCTGGAGGATGAAAACCGACGATACCAGGAACACTTGGAGACCCTGGTCAATGAACGCACGGCTGCGCTAACCCATCGCACCCGCCAGCTCCTCTTGCTTCATCGGGTAGCGCGGGAAATCGGTCACCTGGAAGATGAAGCCACGTTCTTTCAACGGGTCGTTCAGCTCACCCAGGAAACCTTTAACTACATGACCGTTTCCATCTACACCCCGGACCCCACCGAGACACAGTTGGAATTGCGGGCCCTTCACACCCGGGTCACCCCTAACATCCCCGAACCGGGCAGCTACGTCCAGCCGGTCAGTGAAGGGTTGTTAGGTTTGGCCTTCCGTCAGCGACGGCCCATCATCGCTAACGATGTTACCCAGTGGCCGGAATTCAAGGCCATTCCCGGGCTCTCCATCCGCGCGGAAGCTGTGATTCCCATCGTGTGGGAAGGCAAAGTGGTCGCCTTGCTCAACGTCAACGAAGGACGAGTAAACGCGTTTGACGAGACGGATGAAATCGTCCTCAACACGCTGGCGGACTACATCCGCATCACCCTGGCGAACATTCGTATGTACCAGCAAGTACGAGAAGCTTTGCAAGCGCGTGAGGAAATGCTGAACAACGTCTCCCACGAACTCCGTACCCCCTTGACCATTATCCGCGGGTACGCGGAACTCCTGCTGGAACAGGAAGAACTCCTGAACCCCGACGAGATCCGCGCCATGGCCCGCACGATCCTGGACCAGACCCGTCTTCTGGCACATCAGGTGGAACAACTGGTGGCTATGCGACGTATCCAACGCGAGGAACTGGTCTTGGAACGGATGCCCTACACCGACTGGCTGTACCACGCGGTCACCCCGTGGCGTCAGGTCATGGCCGAAGCCGACCTCAAGCTGGAGCTGGACATCCCCAAAGATCTGGGGTACATCCGGGGGCACCCGGAGCACCTAACACGGGTCATTCACAATTTGCTGGACAACGCCCGTAAGTTCAGCCCTGCGGGAGGAACCGTTCGCGTAAAAGCTTGGCGTGAGGGCCGCTGGGTGTACACCGCGGTGGCAGACGAAGGGATCGGCATTCCCCCCGAGAAGTTGCCCCGCATTTTCGAGCCCTTTTATCAGGTGGAAGGCGGCACGACCCGCCGATTTGGAGGGATGGGGCTAGGGCTGGCCCTGGTGCACGAGATCATCACCCGCCACGGGGGAGAGGTATGGGCCGAAAGCCCCGGCGTGGGCAAGGGAGTTACCGTGACCTTCCGGTTACCCGCCGTTCCCCCACCGACCCTCACGTCCACCAATCACACCGAGCGCCAGGAAGCCTGAGATCACTCGCCGATGATCTTGACCAACACCCGCTTGGGCCGCTGGCCGTCAAATTCGCCGTAGAAGATCTGCTCCCAAGGCCCAAAATCCAACCGCCCGTTGGTAATGGCCACCACCACTTCGCGCCCCATGATCTGTCGCTTCAGGTGAGCATCTGCGTTGTCCTCACCGGTGAGATTATGCCGGTAACGGGAAATAGGCTCGTGCGGAGCTAACTCCTCCAACCATTCCCTGAAATCCTCGTGTAAGCCGGATTCGTCATCGTTGATGAACACAGAGGCGGTAATGTGCATCGCGTTGACCAACACCAAACCCTCCTTAACACCGCTCTCCCGCACGCATTCTTCCACCAGCGGGGTAATGTTAATAAAAGCTACCCGTGTAGGGGTGTTAAACCACAGCTCCTTCCGGTACGTTTTCATCATCGCACCTCCCGATATCCCACGTGTTCTCTGGCCAAGGCGATAGCCTCCCCGGGCAACATGAATTTCCGAACGCCCTTGCCTGTAGACACCAACGCCCATCGACATGTCTTACGACCAAAGGAGTGTAACACCGGGATAAGGGTTTGCGCCAGAGGCAACACCACAGCAAGCACGATAGCTCACAGACATCCCCCAAAGGGCGTTTCGGCACCCCGAATTGCCGCCCCACCCGCGCGTCAGGTATACTATTCCCTGCTCGACACAGAATCGGACACGTTAAGTCAACATTGAGACACCTTATCCAGGGAGGTTAGAGGGACGCGGTGCGTTCTCCGTTTTTGCTGGTGGCCAAACTACCGTTGTACTGGGCTTTTCGGCACTTCGGCCGGCCCAGGTTGCTTCCCTTTTCCATCGTGATCAGCGTCTCATTCCGCTGCAACAGCCGCTGTCGAACGTGCGACGTGTGGCGGAAGCCCAACGATGACATGACGGTGGAGGAGTGGTCGCGCGTTTTCCGCAGCTTAGGCCAGGCGCCTTATTACGTGACCTTCACCGGAGGTGAACCGTTCCTCCGGCCGGACCTGGATGACCTGGTCATTGCCGCGTACCGGCACATGCGACCGGGCTACATTACCATTCCCACCAACGGCTTGCTTTCCAACCGGGTGGTAGACCAGGTGGAACGGATGTGCCGGGAATGCCCGGACACAGAGATCGGCATCAACCTTAGTTTGGACGAAGTAGGGGAACGTCATGACGATATTCGGGGCGTGGCAGGTAACTGGGTCCGCTCCCTTGAAACGTGGCATCGCTTGAAGGCCTTGCAACCCCGATATCCTAACCTTGTCCTCACCATTCACACCGTTATCTCCCGTTTCAACATTCGCCGCTTTTATAGCATCTATGAGGAGTTGCAGAAGTTAGCTCCCGACTCCTACATTACCGAGGTGGCAGAAGAACGGGTGGAGCTGGACACGGTGGGATGGGGTATTACGCCGCTGGCCGAGGAATACGCGCCGGTGGCGGACTTTCTCAGCCAACAAGCCCGCCGCGCACCTGCTCGCGGCATCGCCCGCATTACCCAGGCCTTCCGCGCTCAGTATTACCAGCTGGCCAAACGCACGCTTTTCGAGCGGACACAGGTCATCCCCTGTTATGCGGGGTGGGCGAGTGCTCACATCGCGCCCAACGGTGACCTGTGGTCCTGTTGCATTCGTGCGGAACCGGTGGGCAACCTACGGGATGCGAATTACGACTTCCGGGCGGTCTGGTTCAGCCCGGCCATGGACCGTTTGCGCCGCAGCATCGCTAACAAGGAATGCTGGTGTCCGATGGCCAACGCCGCCTATCCCAACATGCTCCTTCACCCCCCCACCGTTGCGCGGGTGACGCTGGATGTCATTGGGTCTGGACGGACGGCAGCGGAGAATACCCTCACGAAAGACCCCGTGTTGAACTCGCCGGGCGCCCGCCCGGCCCGCCGGCACGGTCACACAGAACAACCGGGCTAACCCGACATCACATGACGCACTTATGATAACCACCTGCTTGCCCCGGTGGGCGCAAAGCCTCAAGATGCGCTATCCTTAACTATTTGGGACAACCGAGGGACCGTGTGCCCGCGAGGGGAGCGGGTAGACGGTGGCACACCGTTATCCATCCTCCCCTTTCGCAGAGGGCAGGCCCCAGGTGCGAGGAGAACGGTGGAGGTGACACCATGAAAGATGCCCGCGCAACCGGTGTAGCTACGACGTGGTCACTGACCCCTCTTGTCCGCTGGCTGGACCGTCTTGCTCCTCCCCCCGCCCTGGTGTTGCTTGTGGTCGCTGTGTTTGTGGGGCTGTTCACCGGCTTAGGAGCAGTGCTCTTCATCCGTCTGCTGGCGGTGGTGGAACAGCTGGCCCGTACTCTGCGGGAGACCTACGGGATACCGGGGATGTTCCTGGCCCTGGGTCTCGGCGGGGCATTGGGCGCGCCTTTGGTGGTCTACCTGGCCAGTGAAGCCAGAGGACATGGCGTCCCAGAAGTCATGCAGGCCATCGCGGTGCGCGGGGGGAGAATGCGACCGCGTGTGGTAGTGGTGAAGGCGCTGGCCTCAGCATTAACTATCGGTGCCGGTGGATCCGCCGGGCGGGAAGGTCCCATCGTCCAGATCGGCGCAGCCCTGGGGTCCACCATCGGCCAGGTGCTGGCCTTCTCCGAGGAACGGATCAAAGTCCTGGTCGCCGCGGGCGCGGCCGGCGGAATTGCCGCGACCTTCAACGCGCCCATCGCGGGGGTGATCTTCGCACTGGAAGTTATCCTAGGCGAGTTCGACATGGCGTACTTCGGCGTTGTGGTGATTTCATCTGTGGCCGCCAGCATTATCAGCCGGGCATACCTGGGCGCGGCGCCGGCCTTCCCGGTACCTGCCTATGGCCTGGGCTCTGCCTGGGAGCTCTTCCTGTATGTGGGCGTAAGCGTGGTCGCCGCGGTGACGGGGGTGCTCTTTATCAAGATGCTCTACACGGCCGAAGATCTCTTTGAACGGTGGCGCTTTCCCGAGGTAGCCAAACCGATCATCGGCATGTTGCTCACCGGTCTGGTCGCGCTGGCGTATCCCCAGGTGTTAGGGCCTGGGCTTGACTTCATCGGTGAGGCCATCGCGGAGAACATGACCTTGCCCCTCATGTTGCTGGCTCCCCTGGCCCTGGCCAAGCTTGTGGCCACCAGCTTCACCCTGGGAGCAGGCAACTCAGGAGGGGTCTTCGCGCCCTCGCTCTTCGCGGGCGCCGCGATGGGAGGTAGCCTGGGGCTTATCTTCCAACACCTCTTTCCCGGCCTGGCCATCAACCCGGGCGCATACGCCTTAGTCGGCATGGCAGCCACCTTCGCCGCAGCCGCTCGAGCACCCATCACGGCCATTCTCATCGTGTTCGAGATGTCCAACGACTACCGGCTGATCTTGCCCCTAATGATGACCACGGTGCTCAGTGCGCTTATCGCCCATTACCTGCACCCGGAATCCATCTACACTCTGAAACTGGTACGACGTGGCATTGTGTTCCGCCACGGACGTGACATCGATGTGATGGAGAGCATCCGCGTGGAGGAAGCCATGCAACCGTCCCCACGCACCGTCCCGGAGGACATGCCGGTCAAGGAACTGGGACGCGCCTTTGCGGAAGCACACGTCCACGGATTTCCCGTGGTCAACGCGCGCGGGGAACTGGTAGGTGTCGTCGCCCTGACGGACTACGAACACGCGCTGGCACGGCCGGATTTCGCTCAGCTCACCGTTGGGGATATCATGAGTCGCGATCTGGTGGTGGCGTACCCGGACGAAACCCTGTGGGAAGCCCTGCGCAAGCTGAGCGTGCGGGATGTAGGGCGTCTGCCCGTGGTCTCCCGTCACAATCCGCGAGAGCTCCGGGGCATTATCCGACGTCGCGACATTATCCGAGCATATAACATTGCGGTTGCCCGTCGGGCAGAACTTCAGCAACGTCTCCAGGAGTTGCGCCTGGGCGAGGAGGAGGATGAAACGGAGTACATCAAGGTAGAATTGCCCGCGGACGCTTGGGCGGTCGGTAAGCGGGTGCGTGACCTGCCCCTGCCCGAGGACTGTGTGTTGGTGGCCGTACGGCGAGGACGCCAGGTGATCATGCCGCACGGTCACACCGTTTTGCGTCCGGGGGATCGTATCACCGTGTTCACCCGCCGTTCGTGTGAACACGATGTCACCCGTATCCTGTTATCGGGACCATCGGTCGCTGCCCGCTGAGGCGGGCGGGTAAGGGC
Source organism: Anaerolineae bacterium (assembly GCA_015490995.1). Lineage (GTDB taxonomy): Bacteria > Chloroflexota > Anaerolineae > JAADDB01 > JAADDB01 > S141-23. The sequence goes on from WFWT01000128.1 coordinate 32,256, forward strand.
AATCCACGCGAGTTTAAACAGGAGGTAACAGTGCAACGTACGGCTGGCGCCCCGGCCTGGAAAGCAGCGTTTGCCCCTTATCTACACACCGCACGCGCGGCGTTCATGCCCTACTGGCCTCTCGGGTTTCCCTCACCTGCCGCAAGCCTGGATTACGTGATGACCCTGGCGGAAGCAGGTGCGGACATGTTAGAACTGGGCATCCCCTTCTCCGATCCTCTGGCAGACGGACCGACCATTCAGGCGGCTACCCAGCAAGCGCTGGCGGCCGGCACGACCGTCCCCCGCTGTCTGGAGATGGTGGCGACTCTGCGGGCACGCGGCCTGACCATTCCGTGTGCCTTGATGACATATCTGAACCCCATCCTCGCGTACGGGCTGGAGCGTTTTGTGCAGGACGCGGCCGCCGCGGGCGCCGATGGCTGTATTGTGCCCGACATGCCCCCGGAAGAAGGGGAGACCTTGGAGGCGCTGTGTCGGGCCCACAACCTGGCCCTGATCTACTTGGTTGCACCCACCTCGACGACCGAACGCATCCACTTGGCAGGCAGACACAGTACCGGTTTCCTTTACCTGGTTTCGGTGACCGGTATCACCGGCGCACGAGAGGCCCTGCCGGATGACCTGGTAGACTTTGTCCGTCGGGTGCGCCGAGCGGTCTCTTTGCCCTTGGCAGTAGGGTTCGGCATCAGCCGACCGGCCCAGGCACGCGCAGTGGCCACACTGGCCGACGGGGTGATCGTGGGCAGCGCGCTGATCCGTGAGGTCCAGCAGGCCCAGACGCCGGAGGAGGAGGGGCGTCATCGTGTGTACGCCCTAGCCGCCCGGCTCGCTCAGGCAGCCCATGGCGCGGACGAAGACTCTCTCCTGGACCCCACCCCCACGCCGTGACCCGAACCTCACAGAGCGAGTCGGGTAACGAGCGTATAGGCCACGGAGGAAGAGGCGCATGCTGCGCTGGGCAGTTATCCGAGAAAGGGAGGACGGTGCCTGGTGGCTGTTTCGTGATCCTGTGCACGTGGTCTGGACGACCCGGACAGACGAGGTTATCCCGCTCTTAGGGTGGGTAGAATATCAGACACAGACGCACGAGCTCTACGCGGTAGGGTGGGTGGCCTACGACGCGGCCCCGGCCATGGATCGCGCGCTGAAGGTTCCGGGCCAGGGGACGGTGCCTCTCATGTGTTTCGGCCTGTTCCGGGCGCCTGTCCGGCTCACATCCGCACGCCTTCGCCCCGGCCCGCGAGTACCATCCCTCTCGTGGACACCGGCCCTTTCGGAGACGGATTATGTTTCACGGTTTAACCGCATTAAAGCCTACATCGCGGATGGCCACACTTATCAGGTCAACTTCACCTTTCCCCTTCGGGCAGCTTGGCAAGGGGATCCATGGGACCTCTTTACCCACTTGGTGCGGGCACAGGACCTCCCTTACGGCGCGTACCTGGACGCGGGCCGGTATGTGGTGTGTTCCGCGTCTCCGGAACTCTTCTTTGCCCTGGAGGGGGATTGTCTTGTCTCCCGACCCATGAAGGGCACAGCCCCGCGGGGACGCACCTGGGAAGAGGATGTTGAGCGTGTTCGAGCGTTGCGTTCTTCGGAGAAGGAACGGGCCGAAAACGTGATGATTGTAGACATGGTGCGCAATGACCTGGGGCGCATTGCCCGTTTGGGCAGTGTGACGGTGCCCGCGCTCTGCACGGTGGAACGTTATCCAACGGTATGGCAAATGACCTCTACGGTCACCGCACGTACGGAAGCATCCGTTGTGTCAATTTTCCGCCATCTTTTTCCGGCCGCGTCGGTGACCGGTGCGCCTAAAGTTCGCACAATGGAAATTATCGCGCAGCTGGAAGTCGCGCCTCGCGGGGTGTATACCGGAGCCATCGGTTACCTTGCTCCACGTCGCCGAGCTCAGTTCAACGTCGCTATCCGGACGGTGGTCATAGACCGCGCCACAGCGACCGCTGTGTACTCCGTAGGCAGCGGTGTGGTGTGGGATTCCGATCCTCACCGGGAATACCAGGAATGTTTGACCAAGGCCCGCGTCCTGAGCACGGTCTGGCCTGAATTTCAACTGCTCACATCTCTTCTCTGGGAGCCGGACGGAGGTTATTTCCTGCTGGAGGCTCATATGAGACGGCTGGCCCGCTCCGCCGAGTACTTTGGATTTCCCTGGCCGGAGGCCGCGCTGTACCGCGCTTTGCACACGCTGCCCTCCCGGTGGCCGCCCGTGCCGCACAAGGTGCGGGTGTTGCTCTCGCAAGGAGGGGGAATCCGGGTGGAAGGCCGACCTCTGACACACCGCCCCAAGCCACTACGGGTGGGTATCGCGCGGGTACCGGTGGATCCGGACGATCCTTTCCTGTACCACAAGACTACACATCGGGTGGTGTACGAGCGGGCCCGCGCGGATTGCCCTACTTGTGATGACGTGTTGTTGTGGAACTCGCGCGGTGAGCTGACCGAAGCGACCATCGCCAATGTGGTGCTGCGTTTGGATGGGGAATGGGTCACTCCACCGGTGGACAGCGGGTTGTTGCCCGGAGTATTTCGGGAGTGGTTGCTCCAGCAGGGCAAAATTCGCGAACGGGTCATCCCCCTGGCGGAACTTTCACGTGCTGAGGCCGTGTACTTAATCAACTCGGTGCGTCGGTGGATGCCGGCCCGACTGGTAGATACACTCGCGCCGCTTGCAAGGGCCTCAGCAGGCCCACGATAAAAGTTATCCTTATCACCGGTTTCGGGCCGCGACGATCTCTGCGATGATGGCTACGGCAATCTCTTCCGGCGTACGCGCGTTGATGGGTAACCCAATTGGCGCGTGGATGCGTTGAATTTGCTCGTCGGTCAGCCCCATCTCCTTGAGCGCCTGCACCCGTCGGGCATGAGTCTTGCGTGAGCCCAGGGCGCCCACATAACGTACCGGGTGTTCCAGCGCGACTTTCAAAGCCGGGTTGTCCAGCTTTTCATCGTGGGTAAGGACGACCACATAGGTGCCTTCATCCAGGGGCAATTGCCGCAGGACATCCTCAGGCCAGCCGATAATAAGTTCATCCGCGTGGTGGAAGCGCTCCCGGGTGGCGAATACCTGCCGAGCGTCTACCACAATGGTACGGAAGCCTAAGGTACGGGCCAGGGTCACCAGGGGAATGGCAATGTGCACGGCGCCCACAATAACCAGCTTGGGTGGAGGCGGATACACTTCCATAAGGAGATCCACCTCTGTGTCCTCCAGAGGCAGACGCCAGCGCTCGGTCCGCTGGGCCGTCAGTGCGGTCATGGCCCGTTGGCGAACGGCGGCCTCCAGCCCTGCATGGGGAAGGCGGCCTACCACCTGACCATCGGGCCAGAGGAGGAGTTTGGCCCCCGCGTGAGGCCCTTGTAATACGGTCACGACACCGACCAGCCGCTCCTCGCGGAGGGCGGTACGTAACGCTTCCCACACTGCCTGCTGGGCGGGGGTGTGCATGGGCTCGACAAACACCTCAATGCGCCCCCCACAGGCCAGGCCGACTTCCCAGGCCTGCTCATCGCTGATGCCAAAGGGCAACAACCGTGGACGCCCATCGGCCAGCACCTCCAGGGCTTCCTGAAGCACAGCGCTCTCCACGCACCCACCGCTGACCGAACCGGTCATCTCCGCCCGTTCGGATACGGCCATCTTTGCCCCCAGAGGGCGCGGGGCCGAACCGTACACGTTCACCACGGTGGCCAAGGCTACCCGTTTCCCCTCGGTTAGCCAGCGTTCAATATCGGCCAACACATCACGCATGCTGTGTTACCTCCTCCGTAACGTCCGACTTTCCCCCAAACCGGCCAAGACCCGGCCGAGTTGCTCCAGGCTGGCTAAGTTGTGCACGGGAAGAAAGTCATCGATGTATGGGAGGGCTGCTTGCATACCTCGAGTAAGGGGTTGATAGCTGGGCGATCCAAGTAGGGGGTTGAGCCAGATCAACCGGTGACAGCTCCGTTGCAGGCGAGCCATTTCCCGAGCGAGGAGCTCGATATCACCTCGGTCCCATCCGTCACTGATGATGAGCACTACCGCGCCCTGGCCCAGTACCCGACGAGACCACACGTAATTAAAGGTCTTCAGTGCCTCACCAATGCGCGTGCCGCCTCCCCAGTCGTGCACCACGCGCGCGGCTTCGGCCAAGGCTTCGTCAATGTCCCGCCGGCGCAACTGACGGGTGATGCGGGTCAAACGCGTGCTGAAAACGAAGGTTTCCACGCGGTCCAGTCGATTGGTGATCACGTAAAGAAATTGCAGCAGTACCCGAGTGTACCGTTCCATGGAACCGCTGATGTCGCACAGGACCACGATGGGACGACGTTTATACTTGGGTTCTCTCCGTGCCAGGTGCAATGGCTCTGCGCCATGACGTAAGTTCTGCCGCAGCGTACGGCGCAGATCGAAGTAAGGCCCTCGCCGGGCAGGGGCCCGACGGCGTGTCCGTCTCACATCCAGATCCCAGGTAAGGTGCTGCATCCACACCTTTAACGTTTCCAGCTCTTCAGGCGTACACTCGCTGAAATCTTTCTGGCGGAGCACCTCCCGGGCGCTGTACGTGAGGGCACGGTCCGGGAGAGGTTCGTCATCCACTTCGCCGTCGAAGTCACCATCGCCCCTCACAGGTTCTACCCGGATAATTTCAACTTCCTTGCGTTGGACCCGCCGGAGAAGGTGTCCCAAGTCTAGTTCTTGAAGGGTGTTTTCCGAGCGGGCTTGCCAGAACAAGTCGAAAGCCCGATCAAAGAGGGGCCAGTGCTCCCGGCGGTTGACCAGAATGGCTCGGGCCGCATGTTTCACGTCCTCTCGAGAGCGCAGGTCCACGTAATGCAGCGCGTGGACAAAATCCACAATCTGAGTCGGGGTCACCGGGATGCCAAGCGCGCGCAGGAGACGACCAAACAGCACGATGTTGCGCAGCAGCTGTCCCCGTGGCACACCTTCAGGCCATTGCGCCATCTCCGGACACCTCCTGTAACCGCGCTCGCGCGCGGGCCAGCAACGTGTCTACCCCCGCGTGCTGGACGTGCTCGATGTCATCCTTGTACTTCAACAGCACCCCGAGGGTCTCCTGAACCACTTGGTCTGTAAGGACTTCTTGGTCCAGGGCAATCAGTGCTTGCATCCAGTCAAGCGTTTCCGCGACGCCCGGCAACTTGAAAAGGTCCTCCTGCCGCAATTCCTGAACGAACGCGACCACTTCTCTGGCCAGGCGTTCCGGCGCGTGGGGTACCCGGGTGAGGACAATGGTGTACTCCTTCTCAAAGGAAGGATAATCAATCCAGTGATAAATGCACCGACGTTTCAACGCGTCGTGGATCTCACGCGTCCGGTTCGACGTGATGACTACCACCGGTGGTTTCTCCGCCCGAATGGTACCTATTTCGGGAATGGAGATCTGAAAGTCGGAGAGCACTTCCAGCAAAAAGGCCTCAAACTCTTCATCCGCCCGGTCCAGCTCGTCAATCAGGAGGACCGGAGGTTCGCCGTCCGTGTAATCGATGGCTTGGAGGAGGGGGCGTTTTAGGAGGAACTCAGGGCTGAACAGTTCCTTCAGCGCCTCGCGCTCCTCCGTGTGGCCAACTGCTTCCATCAGGCGGATTTGAAGCATTTGCCGGGTGTAATTCCACTCGTACACCGCGGTGTTGACGTCCAGACCCTCATAGCACTGCAAGCGGATAAGCCGTCGGCCCAGCAGGCTGGCAAGCACTTTGGCCACTTCGGTTTTGCCCACGCCTGCTTCCCCTTCGAGGAAGAGGGGTTTGTTCAGTTTTAAAGCCAGAAAGATGGCGGTGGCCAACGAACGCTCCGCGATATAAGCTTGCTCTCGCAGGACGGCCTGTAGCTGGTCAATGCTGATCAGCTCTTTACGCTCGCTCAAGGTTATCCTCCCACCATGTGAATGTCCTTCCACTCATAGAGAACGTTCGGAGATCCGTGTTCTTTACGCTCTCATCACATTATAACGCTTGCCAGGTGCTCTGCCCATCAACGGTACGAGCGCAGTGTAACACCGTGTCATGGTGGCATTACCCTACTCTTAGAATAAGGCCGGGATCGGTCTTACCGGTGCTTTGGAATCGAGCGGCCAAGGTGGCTGAGTAGGCCGCAGGGCAGGTCTGGCAGCGGGAGGGGGAAAATAACACCGTGGCGCAGGGGGCATCCCCTGCGCCACGGATAGATGGCGTACGGTACGTGTACAGCATCACGCCTGCGCGCGGTCACGCGCCTGCTTTAACGCGCGCTTGGCGAAGACCTTGGCCAACTCTACCCGGTAGGCCCCGGACGCGAAAACGTCCCCCATGGGATCGCCCACGTGGAGGTGTTGGTCAACGACCCCTTCGATGGTGGCATCGTCTGGGGTATGGCCTACCAGGGCATCGGTGACGTTCTGGGCATTGAAGGGCGTACTGGTGATGCCGTTAAAACACAACCGGGCCTGTGCGACCGTCCCGTCCGCGTTGAGGGTCACGATGGCCGCCGCGCCACACACCGCGTACCCGGAAGCGGGATGTTCGAATTTCAGGTACGCGGTGCCCGTTCGCTCGCCCAACACAGGCACTTCCACCGCGGTGAGGATTTCTCCGGGCTGTACCGCGGTGGTCATCAGGTCCAGGAAGAAATCACGCGCGGCCACCTGTCGGGTACCGTTGGGCCCAGCAAGGTGGAGGGTGCCATCCAGGGCGAGGATGACGGCCGGCAGGTCGGAGCCTGGGTCCGCGTGTACCAGGTTACCACCGATAGTACCCCGGTGGCGCACCTGGCGGTCACCGATCTGGGCAGCCGCTTCCGGGATCAGGGGGCACTTGCGGGCGAGAATGTCCGATCTTTCCAGTTCCCAGTGGGTGGTTAACGCGCCAATGCGCAACCTGTCCCCAAGGTCCTGGATGCCACGCAGTTCCTCGATGCGACCAATGTCCACCAGTACTGGCGGGGCGGCAAGGCGAAGTTTCATCATGGGTAACAAGCTGTGCCCCCCGGCCAGTACCTTCGCCTCCGGATGTGCCTGCAGGAGTTGAACGGCCTCCTGCACCGACGCAGCTCGATAATAGTCAAAGCGTGGCGGGTACATTTACGACCTCCCATTTCCGTGAATGGCACGCCAAATCTTCTCCGGAGTCACGGGCATGTCAATGTGCTCAACACCGAAGGGCGCCAACGCATCGACAATGGCGTTGACGATGGCTGCCGGCGAGGCAATGCTGCCCGTCTCCCCCGCGCCCTTCACGCCCAAGGGGTTGTGAGGACACGGAGTGACCGTACGGTCCACCTCGAAGGAGGGCAAGAAGTGGGCCTTGGGCACAGCGTAATCCAGCATTGACCCTGTGACCAGGTTGCCGTTCTCGTCGTACACCGCGCTTTCGAAGAGGGCCTGACCGATGCCCTGGGCAATACCGCCGTGGACCTGCCCATCCACAATCAAGGGATTGATGACGTTGCCCACGTCATCCACAGCCACGTAGCGCAAGATCTTGATTTCACCTGTTTCGGGGATCACCTCCACCACCGCCACATGGGTGCCGAAGGGGAAGGTGAAGTTGGGCGGGTCATAAAAGGCCACAGCTTCCAGAGCCGGTTCCAAGCCCTTGGGGAGATTGTGGGCCAGGTACGCTTGCAAGGCCACCTCTTGCAGGGTTTTGGCTTGATCCGGTGCCCCCTTCACGTAATACTTGCCGTCCTCGAAGACAACATCCTCCTCGGCGGCTTCCAGGAGGTGCGCCGCGATCTTGCGGCCCTTCTCCACGATACGGTCCAGGGCCACGGCCAACGCGCTGCCGCCCACGGCGGCGCTGCGGCTGCCGTACGTCCCCCAACCGTACTGGACCTGGTCGGTATCGCTCTGGATGATCTCGATGTCTTCCAGGGAAACACCCAACTTGTCGGCCACAATTTGGGCGAAGGTAGTGACGTGACCCTGACCATGCGCGGAGGAGCCACTGTACACCGTTACTTTGCCGGTGGGATGAATGCGCACCAGCGCGCTTTCCCATTGCCCGGCCTGGGCGCCCAGGGAACCGACCACCGCGGAGGGAGCAAGACCACACGCCTCAATGTAGGTGGAGAAACCGATGCCGATGTACCGTCCCTCCTGTCGCAGGCGCTCCTGTTCCTGGCGCAGGTTCTTGTAGTCGATGATCTCCAGGGCCTTCTGCAGCGCGGCCTCGTAGTTGCCGCTGTCGTACTGAAGGGCCACCTGGGTCTGGAAGGGGAACTTGTCCGGTGGGACAAAGTTGCGTCGCCGGATTTCGGTGGGATCCAAGCCCAGTTTGCGTGCTGCCAGGTCCATCAACCGTTCAACCACAAAGGTGGCCTCGGGGCGCCCCGCGCCGCGATACGCGTCCACCGGTGTGGTGTGGGTAAAGACGCCGATCACCCGACAGTAAATGGCCGGAATGTCATACTCCCCGGAGAGGAGTGTGCCGTACAGGTACGTGGGCACGGCGGGCGCGAAGGTTGACAGATAGGCACCAAGGTTAGCGTACGTTTGTACCCGAAGGCCGAGGATGCGACCGTTTTCGTCCAAAGCCATTTCCGCGTGGGTGACGTGGTCGCGACCATGGGCGTCGGTAAGGTACGTCTCCATACGGGTCGCTTGCCACTTGACCGGCCGTCCCACCTGCATTGCGCACCAGGCCGTGATGGCTTCGTCGGGGTAATGGTGGATTTTGCTGCCAAAGCCTCCTCCCACGGCCGGTGCGATGACCCGAATTTTGTGCTCCGGCAGGCCCAAAGAAGCCAGGGACATCAACAGGCGGTGAATGTGCGGGTTCTGGGAGGTCATCCACAGGGTAAGTTCGCCGGTAACAGGGTTGTAGTCGGCAAGGGTAGCCCGGGGCTCCATGGCGTTAGGGATAAGGCGGTTGTTGACCAGGTCCAGTGAGACCACGTGGGATGCTTTGGCGAAGGCCTCATCGGTCGCCTCCTTATCCCCGATGGACCAGTCAAAGGCGATGTTGTTTGGAGCGTCTTCGTGAACAAGAGGTTGTCCCTCTTTAACCGCATCTGCGGGGTTCACCACCGCGGGTAAGGGCTCGTACTCTACTTCGATGGCCTCCAGCGCGTCGTACGCGGTGTACCGGTCTTCGGCCACCACAACGGCTACCCCATCCCCCACGTGACGTACTTTATCCCGCGCCAACAGCGGGTGAGGTGGCGTTTTCAGGTCAGGCAACAACCAGCCTACCGGCACGACGCCCGGCACGCCGCTTTGGGCAATGTCCTCACCGGTGAAGACGGCAATTACCCCTTCCATGGCAGCTGCCTTGCTGGTATCAATCCGCTTGATGCGGGCGTGGGCGTACGGGCTGCGGAGGATGGCCGCATAAGCCATGTTAGGCAGCTGCAAGTCATCGGTATACTTGGCTCGCCCGGTGATAAGGGCGGGATCTTCCAAGCGTTTAATGGCCGCTCCAATGTACTGTCCCATGACCGTGCCTCCTTTCTGCATGTCCCCGTATGTGACCTCTTACCCTTCGCGCATGCGCTGGGCAGCATCCAGCACGGCCTTCACGATGTTGTGATACCCGGTGCACCGACAGAGGTTGCCCTCCAAACCGTGCCGCACCTCCTCTTCGGTGGGATTGGGGTTCTCCTGGAGGAGATCATAGGCGGCCAAGATCATGCCGGGGGTGCAGTACCCACACTGCAAACCGTGGTTCTCCCAGAACGCCTGCTGCAAGGGGTGCAATTCGCCATCCTTGGCCAACCCTTCGATGGTGGTGATCTGGGCGCCATCGGCCTGGACAGCCAGCACCGTGCACGATTTAACGGCAAGGCCGTTCATCAGAACCGTACACGCGCCACACTGACTGGTGTCACACCCCACCTTGGTCCCCGTTAACCCAAGGACATCTCGCAAGTAATGGACGAGCAACAGGCGGGGCTCTACGGTGTGCTCGTAGACCCGACCATTCACTTCCACACGAATGGGTACACCCATGACGACCACCTCCTCTTGATGCGAACCGGAAGTCAATGTGCGTCCGTGAGCCAGGGAAAATCGGGGAGAAAAGGGGATACCTTCCTTGCCGCGCGCTCGGAGACGACGCTCACCTCCTTTCCTGCCCTTTCAGTGTGGTGTGCCAAAAGAACCGTGAGGGGATGGTGGTGTTAATTTTACCGGTTCGGTTCCTTGTCGTCAAGTTCATTTTTCTTCGGCCGAGGCTGTATCGGTCTTGCCGGAGCGGCCGTGCCAAACACTCATCCAGCAGAAAGTGGCCCTCCCCATCCCTATCCCAATAATGTGTTCCTTTGGCCATAATCATAGTCTAAGCTATCATAGTTTAAACTATGATAGCTTAGACTACTGCTCGGCCGCGCCGGTTCTTGTAGGATAAAGGCGATGACGAAGAGAAACGGCCGGGTAAAGGGGGAAAACAAACGAGGAACTACACGTTGTGTGCGGACTGCGTCCGCCCCCTCTTCCGTTCCCCCTTCTGCCGTCGCTTTCCATTGCCCAGAGCTGTCGTTGCTGTAGAAATCACAGAGGTCAAGTACTCCTAATGGGGAGGTGCCATGTTCACCAACAGAGAACGGGAATTGGAGGTCCTGGAACAACGCTATGCCTCGGACAGGGCAGAGTTGTTTATCCTCTACGGACGCCGACGTGTAGGTAAGACGGAACTCTTACGCGAGTTCTGTCGTGACAAACGCCACATTTTCTACGTCGCTGACTTAGGCACGGAGGCTACGGCCCTGGCAGAATTCACACGCCGGATAAGCGTCTTTGCTTACGGCCGCCCTGATGCCATCAGCCCGTTCGCCTCATGGGATGCCGCCTTCGAGTTCCTCGTCCCCTACGCCAACGAGGAGCGGTTGGTTGTCGTCCTCGATGAGTTCACGTACCTCATTCAGATCAACTCCGCCATCCCCTCCATCCTCCAACGTCTGTGGGATACCCGGCTAAAGGATACCCGCATCATGCTTATTCTCTGTGGCTCCTACGTGGGCATGATGGAACAACACGTGTTAGCCTATCGCGCGCCCCTGTACGGACGGCGTACCGGCCAGTGGAAGTTGGCCCCGCTGGACTTCTGGGCAGCCCAAGCGTTCTTTCCTCGCCTCAACGCCGAGGACAAGGTACGAGCATTTGCTGTCTTGGGAGGTATCCCGGCTTACTTAGTCCACTTCCAGAATGCAGACGATTTAGGGACAGCCATCGCGGAGAACATCCTTAGGCCGGGGGTCTTTCTCTACGAGGAGCCCCGCTTCCTGCTCCTGGAGGAACTGCGCGAACCGCACAAGTATTTCGCCATTTTGGAGGCTATTGCCGGCGGAAAAACGCGGCACAACGAAATTGCCCAAGCCGCGGGCATCAACACATCATCCCTGCGTTTCTACCTGGACACCCTGCAAGAAATGGATCTGGTAGAACGGGTCGTGCCCGCTACCGTGGAGAAACCGCACAAATACAAGCGGGCTATCTATCGGCTTAAGGATAACTTCTTCCGTTTTTGGTTCCGGTTTGTCTATCCCAACCGGTCCATCCTGGAAGGAGGGGATGTGGCTTACGTACAACGCCACGTGACACGTTTCCTCGACGAGTTCACGACCCTCATATTCGAGGACATTTCCAGGCAATATGTCATGAGGCTCTATCACACAGGACGTTTGACGTGGGTGCCGGAGCGCGTGGGCGCATGGTGGGACGGCAGGGAGGAAATCGACGTTGTAGCCATTAACTTCCGCGAGGGCCACGTTCTCGTTGGCGAGTGTAAATGGTCGACACGTCCGGTAGGGATGAACGTATTGCAGGCTCTCATGGCCAAAGCGGGAAGGCTTCCCCTGGCTAGGGGGCAAGAGGTGACTTATGCCCTCTTCTCGCGCACAGGATTTACACATGAGGTACAACAATATGCTAAGGCGGGAGGGAACGTAGTATTGGTAGGATTGGAGGACATCGTTAGGGGGTGAGGACCGCGGCCTCCCATAGCGCCGGGATGCCTTAGGAGTCCATTGCCATCACCACTACCGGAGCGGCCGTGCCAAACGCTCATCCAGCAGAAAGGCGCCTGCACCGTTCCTGTGTGCCCTCATTGAGGAAAGGCAGAACGTTGCTCAAGCTCGGGTTTTATGGCACGATATGCGCAACAAGGTGGGCGCGTGCCACCGCTCTTCCATACATCCAGGCAAATTCGTAAGGAGGAGGCGCGCGATGACGCAAAGCGGCCACATCGAGGGGGTCGAGATTAAACGTTTGGTGACCCACCAAGACGCACGCGGTTTCTTCCGGGAAATCATTCGCGTGACCGACCCCTTTTTTGCAGAGGGGTTTGCTCAATGGAGCCACAGCCGCATGTTCGCTGGTGTGGCCAAAGCGTGGCACATCCACTGGAAGCAGGTAGACTGGTGGTACGTCCCGATCGGAAACGTGAAAGTGGCCCTTTACGACCTTCGGCCGGAGTCACCCACGTACCGGACGTTGCAGGAGGTATATATGGGTGACAACTATGACCCCATCGTGCTGAAGATCCCGCCCGGCGTTGCCCATGGGGTAAAAGTCCTCAGCGGCGAAGCTCACCTGTTCTACATTACCTCTCGAGTGTATGATCCGGAGGATGAGGGCCGCATCCCCCATGACGACCCGGACATCGGATACGATTGGACGGCTTTGCCACCTATTAAATAGGGGGCAGTACAAGCAGATCGATTGACCGCCGGTAGGGCGACTGTACGTTGGAACACCAAGGGGCCTCACCATGGTACAAAGCGTGGCGAAAAACGCGCTGGCTCTCAGCGTCAACGGTAGTTTACGAGTCCTCTTCGGCATGATTATCCAAATCCTCATCGCGCGGGCGTTGGGAGCTGAGGCGCTGGGTAAATTCGCGGTGATGACCGCGTACATTGCCATTTTCCAGGTCATCACCCAGCTGGGATTACCCAATCTACTGGTACGTGAGGTCGCCCGCCACCGGGAGGATGCATCGCGGTATTGGTGGACCACCGCGATGGTGTTGTTTCTGGCCGGGGGCGGGGCGTGGGCGTTACAAGTGGGCGTGGCCACCCTGTGGGGACATCCGCCGGATACGTACGCGATGGTTGTCGTGGCCGGATTAAGCCTGGTGCCCTTTGGCCTGGTCATCACCACCGAGGCTACCCTGCGTGGCCTGGAACGGATGGGCATCATCCCGGCGGTTCAGATTATCGCTTATACCGTCTACACGTTGGGTGTCCTGGTCACGGTCCTCTGGCGTCTGCCGCTGGTATTCCTAGGATGGTCTATGGTGGCCTTACAGGTAACCGGCGCGGGGTTGTACCTGGCTTACCTGTTTTCCCGACAGGTGGTACGACAGCCCCAGGTGGACATCCAGCTGGCCCGAGATCTGCTGCGACAGTCCCCGCACTTTTACGGCCTGCCCATGGCGGCCATCGTTCCCAACAGGGTGGGCATCATTATCATTGCCAAGATCATCGGTGAAGAAGCCAGTGGCATTTTCAACGCCGCCCAGTTACTGGCGCGCGCCCTCTTCTTCGTGAGCACCGGGTACTCTGAGGCGCTATATCCGGCCTTATCCCGGCTTTTCGTTGCCGGCAAGGACCGTTTTCGGATGGGAGCCCGCATGGCCACGTATTATGGTCTTGTCTTCAGCGCCGGCCTGGCCCTGGCCATGACCGCCTGGGCTCCTTGGCTGGTGGGCTGGATCTTCGGCCGCGCGGAGTACCAGCCCGCCATTCCTGTACTGCGCCTTCTGGCCTGGGAGGTCGTGCTCTTCGTGTTGAATGGGGTCCTGGGCGTGATCGAGATGGCCGTTAACCGACAGGATCTGACCTTTTACATCGCGGTGGCCAAGACGGTTGTGTACACGGCCATCATTGCTCTGGGCACCTACCTGGGCGGTGTGATGGGCGCGGCCATTGGGACCCTGATAAGTGGCGCGTTCTCCGTAGGATTGCATATCATGGTAGTAAACCACCTGGTGCAGAGCATTCCCTCGCTGGGGGAATGGCTACGGGGCAGCCTGGCCATCGCCCTCAGCGTGGGTGTCGTCCGTTTAACCGCGCACACACCCCTGTGGGCGGCCGGTATCATCCCGGTGACCGTCTACGCGGTGGCGCTGGTGCTCTTTGGGGTTGTCCGATACACGGATATCCGGGATTTCTGGGGACATCTCAACCAACGCACACGGGCAATTGCGCCATGACACAACACCGACATACGCCACGAGTGTGTATTATTGGTTGGGACGGAGCCGACTGGCGCATTCTGCGCCCTATGTTGGCGGCCGGTCAGCTGCCACACCTTGCCCGGCTCCTGGCCCGAGGGCGTTACGGTGATTTGACGTCCACCGTGCCCCCGGTGACCGCGCCGGCGTGGACCACGTTTCTCACCGGGGTCAACCCAGGACGACATGGCCTCTTCACCTGGCAAGGTCGCCTGAATGAACGTCTAGAGCGCCCCTTTTTAAACGCTTCTCACGTACGTGCACGACGCTTGTGGAACTGGCTAACCGATGCGGGGGTACGCTCATTGTTCCTGAACGTCCCCCTGACCTATCCCCCTGCTCCCCTGGATGGTGTGCTGGTCAGCGGCATGCTCACACCGGGCACCCATGTGACCTTCACCTATCCCCCTGAAGTTAAAGCGCGTCTGCTGGCCGTATTGCCCGAGTATCAACTGGACGTAGAAATGCAACACACCGAGCGCGATCGCACCTCCCCCACAGGAATGCGAGCCCACCTAGAAGAAGTATCCCGCGCGACCCGACAACGAGTGGCAGCATGGTTCCTCCTGTGGGAGGAATACGGTCCCTTTGACGTTGCGATGATCGTCTTCGAAGGGCCTGATCGGGTACAGCACCCCCTCTACGGTTACGCGGCGGATGTGCCTCCTCCCAACGCGGATGCCCAGTGGCCTGAACGACGGGCGTGGGTGTGGGCATACTACACGTTCCTTGACCAACAGCTGGGCCTTATCTTGGAGGCGCTCTCAGAGGAGACAACGGTGTTCCTCGTGTCCGACCACGGGTTTGGCCCCCTGGAATGGGAGTTCTGCGTGAACGACTGGCTGGCCACACAGGGGTGGTTGCGCTTTCACGACCACGCCCGACACCTGTACGCGCCTTTACGTCCCCTGGCGCGCTGGGCGAAACGGATGTTGCCCCGCCGTTGGGTCCAACGAAGCCGGGAAGCGTTCGTCGGCCTGAAGGCTGTTGACTGGGCCCACACGGTCGCGTATGGAGGGGGCGTTATGGAGGATGGGATCTGGCTGAACGTAAAAGGGCGAGAGCCCTACGGCGTTGTATCACCCGACGAATACGACGCGGTACGAGAGGCCTTGATCCAGGCGCTCCAGGAAGTGACCCTGCCCGATGGGCGTCCTTTGTGCCGCCGGGTATACCGCCGCGAAGACATCTACCACGGCCCTTATGTGGACATGGCGGCAGATGTTGTGTTGGAACTTAATGAAGGCGTCCGCTTTACCACCCTGCGGGCCCCTCGCGGGTATTTTCGGGCCGTCCAGCCGGCGGGTCAGGGCACTCACCGACGTCGGGGCATTCTCGCGGTCGCAGGACCACAACTTTCTCCCGGACCGTTCACCCGTCCTTACACCCTGGCGGACGTCGCTCCGACCGTGCTGGCCCTTTTAGGTATACCTGTACCGGAAGCCGCGTTCGACGGCCGGGTGATGGACGAAGTGGTCGCCACTTATCACCGCGCCACCGCCCTGCCGGAAACCGAAACGGCCGTGCCCGAAGACTTCTCGCCCGAAGAGGCCGAGCAGATTGAAGCCCACCTGCGCGCGTTAGGATATGTGGACTAATGGCCCCCACAGGACGTGCCATAGAGCTCACCATTGTCACGGTCACCTGGAATTCCGCGACTTATCTGGACCCGTATTTGACGGCGCTGGAACAACACCTTCGTGATGTCCCGTACGAAGTCATTATCGTGGACAACGCCTCGTCAGACGAGACGGTCACCCAACTAGAAGCGAAGGGGTTCATACGCGTTTCCCCGAACACCGCCCATCCCCTGCCTGACCACCCATACCTGTTGGTAGTTAACCCGACAAATCTGGGCTTTGCGGCGGCCAACAACGTGGGGTTGCGGTTAGCCCGGGGCACCTTTGTGTTGTTCCTGAACCCGGACACCGAAGTACAGGCAGGCAGCGTGCAGGAGATGATGGCCTTCTTGCGCGCCAACCCGGATACGGCAGCGGTAGGTCCCAAGCTCACCCGCCCAGATGGAGTAATCCAGGGGGGAGCCGCGGGTCATGACCCCTCACTGCGCACCCTGGTTCACTACAGTCTGGGGTTGTATCGGCTCTCTCCACGCCGGTTTCCCGGCCTGTGGTTGGCCCGCAAACAGTATCTCGCTTCCACTCCCATCGAAGTGGATTGGATATCAGGGGCCGCGTTGATGACCCGCACCGAACTCGCCCGGCGGGTCGGGGGGTGGCCTGAAGAGTATTTCCTCTACGGCGAGGATATGGCCTTCTGCCGACACCTGCGCTCGTTTGGCCGCATCGTGTGTTTACCGCGAGCACACGTGATCCACCACATCGGTGGGAGCACCCGCCAGGCAGGGCATGCGGGGATTGCCCGTAACATTATTGCCCTGGATCAAGACTATCGCTCTCGCTATTCCGCCGCGCACGTGTTTCTCCTCCACCTGATGGGTGCATTAGGATTCGGTTTACGCTGGGCCTTTGCGTTCTGGAAGGGGAACAGAGCACCGGCAGGCCACAGCGTGCCGGCTCGGCAGTTGTGGCGTGTGTGTACCCTGACCAGCCTTCGCTGTGCCTGGCAGGCCCTGCGCGGCACACCGCCCTCTCACGCTCCTGTCGAGCTCACTCCCAGCAGGCACACAAAGGAGGGGGTATGAGAGCCTGGGTGGAACGGCTCATTCAGCACCTCAAGAGGGATCCTTCCTACATGCTGGATCCTCGCCTGAGCACCGCCGACTTGCTGGGCATTTTGTGGCGCCGGGGATGGGCCGTGCTGCGGGGGTTGTGGTGGCGCTGGCGGTTGGGCGCGTGTCATGGCGTGCTCTTCGTCGGCCGCCGGGTGCAAATCTTCCATCCCCGCTACTTGCACGTGGGGCGCAGCGTGACCATTGAGGATGACGTACGCATTAACGCGCTGAGCCAAGAAGGCGTTTGGCTGGGTGATAACGTCTCCATCGGGCGGTTCACCATGATCGAAGCAACCGGCCTTCTGACCCGTCTGGGGAAAGGCGTACGTATCGGTGCGAATTCCAACCTGGGCGATTATAACTTCGTCGGCGGCGCCGGCGGCGTGATCATTGGCGAGAACGTCCTGGTAGGACAGTACGTTTCCTTTCATCCCCAAAACCACATATTCGTCGATCCTAACGTGCCCATCAAAGCACAGGGAACAACCCAACAGGGCATCGTCGTGGAGGACGACGTGTGGATCGGCGCGCGGGTCACGATCCTGGACGGGGTGCGCATTGGCCGCGGGGCGGTGATCGCGGCCGGCGCGGTGGTGACCCATGATGTGCCGCCCTACGCAGTGGTAGGTGGGGTCCCGGCCCGTGTGATCAAGTGGCGTAAAACGCCGGACACGGATCGGCCCGGTGAGGGAGGAACGTCTGTGCCATGACCCCGGTAGGGTTGTTGGTTCTGGTGGCCGGTTTGAGCCTCGGGCTGCTGGGTTTGGCGCTCCTGTGGCGCCGGTGGCCGACTTTGGCCCTCTTTCTGCTCCTGGTTGGCGTGTACACGAACCGCTACAAGTGGGAAGTAGGCCCCGTCAGCATCCGCACCGAACAGGTCATTGTACTGTTACTCGGCGGGCTGATCGCCCTGCGCTGGGCCTGGCGAGGTGAACCTATACGTTTTCCCCTGCCAGGAGGATACGCCATCGGGTGGTGGCTTGCCCTGGCCATGGCCACTGCTCTCTACGCGCCTGCGCCCCTGGGCGTGCTGCGCCACGTGATACGGCTCGGGCTCATGGTGGGCGTGTTTTTTGTAACGGTCAATTTGCTGCCTACCTCTCGGGACTGGTACACCTTGGTGCGCGGTCTCTTCTTCCTGGGCCTGTTGGAAGGGGCATGGGGCCTTCTAGCACGTGTAGTGTACACGTGGGACTTCGGCACGGTGACCTTGGGCGGGTATACGCTCACTGCCCCCCTCAACCTGGGTATTCAGGTTACCACCAGTTTACCGGTCCCCGTGCCGTACGGCACGCTCGAGGAGGGCAATATTTTCGGCAGCACTATGGGCGCGCTGTTGCTGTTATCCCTAGGCCTGTGGATACAGCCGTTGCCCCCGATCTCCCGGCGATGGGCAGCGGTAGGAGTAGGAGTGACGGGATTGGCCTGGTTGCTCAGTCTGGCCCGGGGAGCATGGTTGGGGGTAGTGTTAGTCCTCCCTCTCTTCTGGGTTTTGGCCCCCCGCAGCGGGACCCAACGCCTCAGCCACATGGGGGTGCTGCTGGTGCTGGCCCCGCTGGCATTGGCAGTTCTTGCAGCACTTCTTATTGTGCTCCCTCCCAGCTCACCCATCATTGCCCGTTTACAGACCTTCACCCAACTCAGTGCGGACCCAACCTTTAACCTGCGCATGGAACGGTGGATTGACGCGTGGAACGACATCCGTCTTCGTCCCTTCATCGGGTGGGGTCCGGGGACGTTCGAGTACCTGCACGGCATTCAACGCTTCGCGCAGGCCTGGCTCGACTCGTTGACCATCAAGGTCGTCCAGGAAAGTGGGGTTCTGGGATTGTTGTTCTTCTACGGCTTCTGGGCCACGGTAGTCGGAGAGGGCGTACACGCGCTGCTGAGTGACCGAGCGTCTCCATATCGGGGCGCGCTATTAGGTCTGGTCGGCGGCGCGGCCGTGCTCTTTCTGGCTTATCACGCGACCGATGCGACCTGGCTGGGATTTATGTGGTTGTGGCTGGCCGCGTTGACGGCACATCCTCACAGTTGGTGGGTTTCCTATGAGCAAACCTCTGAACACACCCCACACACTGCTGTTCGTTCATTCCAGCAATGAGCTCTACGGTTCAGACCGTAGCTTGCTAGAGCTGGTACGACGTCTGGATCCGGCTCGCTACCGGCCGTTGGTAGTCTTACCGGTGGATTTGCCTTATCAGGGAGCCTTGGCTCATGCCTTGAGCAAGGCCGGCATACCTTACCGGGAAGTGGACATGGCTGTGCTGCGGCGTCGGTACATGCGCCCGCGCGGGATGTGGGCGTTGCTGCGCCGCCTGATGGTGGGCACCCTAGCTCTTTTCCGGCTGGGACGTGCCCAACAGGTCGCGCTGGTTCATTCCAACAGCAGTGCTGTGTTGTGTGGAGCCACCGTCACCGCGCTGTTACGTCGTCCCCACGTGTGGTACGTGCGGGAGATGGCCCAAGCACCAACGCCAGTACGTCGCCTCCTGGCCTGGCTGGTGGCTACCCGTGCTCATCGCATTGTGGTCAACTCACGCGCGGTGGGAGATTATCTCCTGGTCGATGTGCCCTGGGCCGCGGACCGGATTGTGGTCATTCCCCCTCCGGTGGACACGACGCGCTTTTCACCCGACGTGGATGGCTCGGCACTTCGGAAAGCGTGGGGCGTGGCGACAGAAGACGTGCTCTTCGGCGTTGTGGGCCGCATTCACTGGTGGAAAGGCCAGGATATCTTCCTGGAAGCGGCTGCCCGCATGGCTCCCCAAGCTCCCCGCGCGCGCTTTGTCATCGTGGGCGACGTGGTGCCCGGCGAAGCCGCACGACGGGAGCGCCTGCGCGCGCTGGCGCACGCGTTAGGCATCGCCTCGCGGGTTATCTGGGCCGGTTATCGGGAGGATATCCCACAAGTGATGGCCGCTCTGGACGTGTTGGTCCTGCCGTCTACCGCGCCAGAACCCTTTGGCCGGGTGTTGATCGAAGCCATGGCCACAGCCAAGCCGGTTATCGCTACCGCCCACGGTGGCCCCCTGGAGGTCGTGATCCCTGAAAGGACCGGCTTGCTTGTCCCCCCCCGTGATGTCGACGCACTGGCCCATGCCATGTTGTGGTTCTACAAACACCCTCAACACCGCCGTGACATGGGCATAGCAGGACTTGCCCGCGTGCGAGAAACATATACCATAGAACAGCATGTGGCGGCCTTCGAGGCCCTGTACGCCCAGTTGCTCGATTAAGAGGATGAAAACAAGATGGTCTTAGCCCCTCCTGCTCGTCTGGCTCTGGAAGTATGGGACGAACAACCTGATGCGCTGGCCGCGCGTCTGGCCGCCTGCCGGGAACGGTTGGGGCTCCTTCACATTGCCATGTTGGGCACCCGAGGGGTCCCTGCCGCGTACAGCGGCTTTGAAACATGTGTGGAGCAACTGGGGAGCCGCTTGGTGCAGCGCGGCCACCGGGTGACGGTGTACATCCGGCCTCACCATGTTCAATATCCCCATCCCACGTACCGGGGAATGCGCCTGATAGGTATACCCACCATCGCCAACAAGTACCTGGACACCATTGTGCACGCCTTCCTGTCGAGCTTGCACGCGCTGACCCAGGATTACGACATTGCCCTTTACTTCATCGTGGGCAATAGCCCGGTCACCTGGATTCCCAGACTGCGGGGGCAGATCAGCGTGTTGAACGTTGACGGCTTGGACTGGAAGCGGGATAAATGGCCGGGGTGGGCGAAACGGTACATCCGATTTACCGAACGGCTGGCGACCATCCTTCCCAACGCGTTCGTGACCGATTCGCGAGTCGTGCAGCGATACTACCAGGAACGTTACGGTCAACGGCCACCGTACATACCTTACGGAGCCGAGGTCACTCACCGGCCACCGGGCCCGGTGCTCCGTCGATGGGGGTTAGAACCCGGCCGTTACGTTCTGTTCGTAGGTCGCCTGGTCCCAGAGAATTGTCCGCATCACCTAGTGGAAGCCTTCAACGGATTACGCACGGACATGAAATGTGTGATTGTGGGTGATGCGCCATACGCGGAGGATTACAAGGCTTACCTTCGCTCCATCGCCGGACCAAACGTGGTGTTTACCGGCTATTGCTTTGGCGAGTGCTACGAGGAGATCAGCAGCCATGCGTATATCTTCGTGGAAACTTCTCAGGTAGGGGGGACCCATCCAGCACTGCTGGAAGCGATGGCCTTTGGCTCGTGTGTGGTGGTCAACGGCACGGAGGAGAACCGGGAAACCATCGGTGACGCGGGTTTTGCTTATGACGGGCACCGGGGCGGGGAAGCGCTGCGAGAGGTCCTCCAGTACCTTCTGGACCACCCGGAAGTGGTGGCCGAGTACCGACGTAAAGCTCAGGAACGGGTGCAGCGGTACTACACCTGGGAAGCGGTGACAAACGCTTATGAGTGGCTTTTTTACCGACTTCTGGCGGAGCGTCGTGGGATTTCCTGTTAAGGTACCGTACCGGCGGCCTTCCACGGCCCTGCCGCGTAGCGGAGATCCATGTCAGGACGTATCTTGTGCCAGACCCGCGTGTTAAAACAGATGTCAGACAAATCCTCCGGTGACGGTCACTCCCGGAGGGCGTTCGGTAGTCAGGTGCGACCGAGTTCACGGTAAGGACGAACAGCATGAGCAGAGAGGCGTTTGTGGAACAGGTGGCCATTATCACAGGGGCGTCCAGCGGTATCGGTCGGGCGACTGCACTTGCCCTCGCCCGCGAAGGAGCGCGCGTGGTACTGGCAGCACGGCGACGGCCAGCGCTGGACGCGGTGGCCAGAGAGGTCGAGGCCATGGGCGGCCAAGCCTTAGTAGTCCCCACCGATGTTACCGACCGACAACAAGTCACCCACCTGATCACCCGTACCTTGGATACATGGGGCCAGGTAGACATTCTCATCGCCAATGCCGGCGTGTATATCCGTAAACCGGTCCGGGAGTTACAGGTAGAGGATGTCGAAAAGTCCATGGCCGTCAACTTTTACGGCGCACTGTACCCAGTGCTCGCGGTTTTACCCCACATGCTGCAGCGAGCGCGGGGACACATTGTGCTGGTCACCTCCATGGACGCGAAGAAGGGCATTCCCCCGGACGCGCCTTATGTGGCGGCTAAATTTGCCCTGGCTGGGTTCGGAGATGTCCTGCGGCAAGAGCTTCATGGCAGCGGCGTGGGAGTCACCGTGGTCTTTCCCGGTCGAGTGGACACCCCACTGATCGCAAACCTGAAGGTCCCGTGGATTTCTGCTAAAATTCCTCCGGAAACGGTGGCACGAGCCATCCTGCGAGGGATTCGGCGTCGTCAACCTGAGGTGATTGTGCCCTGGCAGGCCCGGCTGTTAATATATGCCCATACCTTTTCACCGCGCTTCGCGGATTGGGCTGTGCGCTTCTTCCACCTAGAGGGCTGGGAGGTCGCTCCTGGAGAAGGCTCCTGAGACCCATGGCCCGGAGCAGGAAGGCCGGATGCTCGACCGTGCTCCGGATCACCACACTGAAGACATGAAAATGGGGAGGATGTTGCCATGAGTACATCCGTGATGCCAATTGCCAAACCGCGTCATCCTTGGTTACGCCGGGTGCGGGTGTCTTTTGTGCCCGGGCCAATGACGCCCCTGCTGGAAAGTGTTGTAGACGGTATTCTCCGTGTGTTTCGCCGTTTTGGTCACGACGTGCAGGAGACCCCGGACGACAGCACCGACGTGATCATCACCACTGCACCTTTCGGACAGCCGTTACGTTGGCGAGACGCGCTGCTCTTCACCGCCCGTCGACGGTTTCAGCTACGCCGTACACCTACCCTTTACACTTTAGTACATGTCCGTCCCCGGGAATTCCGGCGCGTGCTCAGCCACCTGCGTCAGATCCTCCGAAAGGACCCACCTGATCCCAGGGACTTCGACTTTGCAGGGTTGGCCCCTCAAGCCTATCGGGTGCTCTACGAACAGGGACGCCGTGGAGGGCCTATCTTAGCCTTGGAGCGCATCGTACAGGCCCAAACCAAAAGCATTCGCGTGATCCTCATCGTAGGTGAGGACAAGCCCGAAGTCGCCTACCACTTCGACTTGGTAGGAGCGTATCCCAAAAGCCAAGGGGATAATCCTGACCTCTTCCACGAAGACATCGTCCTGCGCATGGTGACGACATTGAGCACCCGGGAAGTGACCCGGCACGAAGTGGTGGGTGATCCTATCCCACGGGCAGTGTGGGATCGCCTCAGCACCCCACGAGCCATGCAGGTGGCCGCCCGTGAGTTGGGGAAACGGCATTTCTTCACGGAGATGGTGCGCATCGCGGATTTAGTCCAGGTCCCCGCGGTAGCAGACGCGGTGGCCAGCCAGTACAGTGAGGGGTGCTTTGCCACGTGGGACCCGGAAATTCACGCACTGATTGCCACCGTGACCGGCAGTGCCCGTCCGGTGGACAAGGATAACATTACCGAGGATGACCTGGCCGTTATTGTCGGCGTGCGCCCTGATGGGCAGGGCGCACGGGTACGCCACGTCGAAGGTAAACGCAACGATCCTCCTTCCTCGGAAGCTGTTGAGCTTATGGACATGGACAGCTTGCTCCCCCGCGTTACCCTAGGACCGGAATGGCCCCAGCAGGTAGAGGTACCGGTGGTTCGGTCAAAATTGCACGGTCACCGGGGCATTGCGGCGTACGACCCCCAGCGGGTGGAATACGTGCCCTTGGACGATCCCTATTACCACTATCTCGTCTCCTGTGCCACCGAAGCGCAGGCACGAGGTATCAAAGGAGCTTTTGCCCGCTCCGAGGCGCTACAAAACCCGGATGACCCACGCCAAGTTGTCTTTACAGTCTTGCCCGGGCACGGCGTCGTCATGGCCGAAAAGTGGGTTCCCGGCAAGGCCCCCTTCCAGGTGCTGTGGGAATACATGGATGCCGGTTATCTCGTGGTGGACAATTACGTGCCCCAGGGGCCCATGCGTTACGTACCTGATGAGACGGGGCGTATGGTGCTGGAAACGGATCGGGATGAGTGGTCATATTTATAATGCCCATACCTCGCTCAGCGGGAAACTATCTGAGGCGCACCAGCAGGACATCAGGATACCGCCAACCCGTGGAGGTGGAGGGGAAAATCGTGTTTGGGCTCCCACCTGTCCTTCTCGGACCTTAGACGGTGAAGTGCGAGGACCGAGGAAGGGGTAAGGGCCAGAACGTGCCCTTCTGGCTCTGTGGCCACAGGTGACCTGAGCCGGCCCGCCATCAGAGGTTCTGTGAAAGGGTGAAACCGTGTCGCAGCATGTGTTCATTTCACCCCATCCGGATGATGTGGTGCTCTCCTGCGGGGGCACGCTGGTACGGTTGCGTCATTTGGGCCACCGGGTAATGGTAATCACCGTGTTTGCGGAGGAACCGACTACCCCGGAGTTGAGCCCCTTTGGCCAACGTCACCTTGCCCTGTGGGACGTGGGCTCGTCGCCTATGGAAGTGCGTCGGGTGGAAGATCGGCGGGCGTTACACGTGCTGGGCGTCCAAGGGTGGTACGGTCAGTACTGCGACGCACCCTTCCGTCGACACCCTGTGGAGGGGCGATGGTTATACGAGAACGATGACGCGCTGTTCGGCATGCCGGATCCCAGCGAGGGGGACCTACCCCAACGGTTAGCCGGCGAGATCGCCACCGTATGTGGCGATGTGCCTACCACCCTCTACGTTCCCTTGGGCATGGGGCGCCACGTGGACCACGTGCTGCTTTCCGCAGCAGGACATCACCTGCGCCGACAGGGTTATCAAGTCTTTTGGTATGAAGAGTTCCCTTATGCTCTGCAGGAGGGATACCCTTACCGCTGGGAAACGCGAGGGTGGCAACCCTACGTCGTGCCGTTGACAATGGAGGAAGTAACCCTCAAGGTCCAGGCCATCCTCTGTTATCGCTCCCAACTCCCCTCCCTCTTTGGGGATGAACGACACGTCCAACGCACTGTCGTCGATTACATGTTGACCGTCAGTGGACAGGGATATCCGGCTGAAAGGTACTGGATCCCCCCCACGACGAGAGGTAGTTCGTAATGGTAGGACGCTGGGTGCACACCGCAATATTACGCATCTATCGCAACCCGGTGATCATTGGCCTCTCAGTTCCCTTTGTGCTGCTCAGCTGGTTATCCCGCTGGTTAGATGCGTTGAGCTCTCTAGGAGGCTTCTGGCGGATACGAAGTTTGATGTTTGATCTGTTCTTAATGCAGCTGAGCATGGAAATTGTCACCTTCTGGGATTACCTGTTAGCTTACGGACGTGCGGTCATTTATCTTTATGGGCCGACCATCTGGCCTCGAGTGATGTCCTACCTGGTGGAAGGGGTGATGCTTTTCACCTGGCTCCTCCTGGCCGGTGTTGTGATTGACCAGAGCCGTTACACAGCGACAAGTGCCCCTCCCTGGCAGGAAAGTCTGTACTTGGCCTGGCGGCAGTGGCCTCATATGGCCCTGGTAAGTGTGGTGTTGTTCTTGCCCGCCTTCCTTCTAAGTGTGGCCTATAGCATCACCACGTTTCTGGAAAACGCCCTGCTGGAAGCATCGCGCAACCTAACCCCGGGGCCCATTTCCCAGCTCTTGTGGGCTTTCTTTCCACTGATCTTTGTACACCTGGCATGGCAGGCCATTGTGCAGGAACGTCGCGTTGCCGGGGGCGCGTTGCGACGAGCGTGGGAAGTCTTCTGGCTCGCGCCGGGGTCCTGGTTGGGTGTAGGAATAGCCGTTTTTATTGCCCACCTGCTGCTTACCAGCTTGTTGAACGCCGCGCATGCACCGCTGGCAGTGTGGCTTTTTACCGCGCGAGGGCTTGCTGCCGGCATCGCATCCTGGCTTTCAGCGAGCATTATGTTGACCCAAGCGCTGGTGCAGGTGGGGTGGTGGCTGGCTTCCTGGGGAATCTTCACCCTGGCGTGGGAGGCTATCACCCGTTCGGAGGGGTAGGGAGATTTCTCCTTGTTTATATTAAACGCCCACCGGCGGTACCTGAAACCGGGCGTGTGAGATCCCTTCGCCAGTGGATCCGAGGATCCTGACGGTGTCGCCAACGCCACCAAAGACCTAAGGGGTACCCTATCATCTTGGCCACGTCCCCTACAACGCGCAACAGGGGCACCCACAGCGCGGCCATTATCCGGGCTCGCGCGGGCCACTCCGCGCCGAGTCGTCGTAACCGCCACCACGGCCGACGGCAGTATGCCAGACCGCCGATCAACAACACACCACCGAAAAGGGGATGGCCCTTCAGGCTGAGCACTATCAGTGCAGGCAAAACCAACAGATAGGTCACATAGCGCGCCAGATGGCGTCGTCGCCAGAGATCGGCCTGGCCGTCGCCGTAGGCATAATTGCGGTATTGACGGAAGAACGCGCCCATGTTCGGCCGGGGACGAAAGTACACCACTGCTTCCGGTGCCCAGGTGAAATCTCCTACGATACCCCGCACACGCAAGTCGAACACCACGTCTTCACTGTAAGCCAGCCATTCCGGGTAACCACCAACGCGTTCCCAGGTGGTACGGGTGAACGCCACTGACCGGCTGGAGGGCAGGAAGTGTTGCGGGGAAATTTCCTCCACCAGAGGAAGGGTCGTTGCTGCCAGGGCGAGTTCAAAGGGAGTACGAGGAGCGGGCAGGAAGAAACCGGCTACCGCCGGTGGATTTTCTCCTCGTTGCCAGGGTGCAAGCAGATTTTCCAACCAGTGAGGGGAAAGACGCACCCCCGCATCGGTGACCGCGATCACCGGAGCGTTGGTCTCTCGAACTGCGATGTTTCGTCCCGCGCTGATGTTTACCCGAGGACACACTTTGACCTTTAGCGGCAGCCGTGTAGCATATTGCCGGATGATCTCCACTGTCTTATCCTGAGAGCCGCCATCCACAATGACCACTTCCTCAGGCCGGAGGGTCTGAGCCACAAGGGAATCCAGAAGGGTGGCGATGGTGTCCTCTTCGTTCAACACCGTGACGATAACGGCCACGCGTGGGCGTTGCTGAGAGTTCGTTGTGCTCATAGGTAACAGGGTCCCCGCGCGTTTCGGAATCACCGGGAGCGTGCACGTCTCCACCGAATGCCGCTGCCGGCTGTTCGACGGACGCGAGGGTTGCCGACGGTGGAAACGACCGGGATGATCACAGCAGCTCGATGGTATAATCGACCACCTCGGCGTCATGGCGCATGTTCTCCACCGCTTCCACCACCTTCATCAACAGCGCGTGGGCATACCCCGCGTCGGCGCTCACACACGAGACCGCAAGCACGGCCCGCTGGTACATGTCCTGCGCGTCCACCTCGGCCACAGAAACGTTAAATTCGTTGCGCAAGCGCGAGATAATGGGCCGGATGACCGCACGTTTACCCTTAAGCGAGCCGTTGCCCGGAATGTGTAATTCAATGGTAGCCACACCTACGGTGTACATGGCTTACACCCGTCCTGTCCATTCCGGTGTGCCGTACACAGTACGTTCCAGTTCCTGAGCCAGCGCCTCTTCCTCCGGGGTCAGCTCACCGGGTATGAATTCGATGTTCAAGGCCTCGGCGAAACCGGAAACGAGCGTATCCACCGCTTCTGCAAAGGTGATCGGACGGCCCAGGGCAGCTTCCAGGGATACCGCCCGCCGGGCCAACGTCTGCCGCAACGCATGGCGTGTGGCCTCGTCCACGGCCAGGTAATCTACCAGCCGAGTGATATCCCCTTTGAGGGGAATAGCCCCATGTTGGAGGACCCATCCCCGACGACGTACCTGGGCGCTGCCAACGATCTTCTGCCCCGCGGTTGTCAGGATTTCGTATGCGGAGGGCACCTCAAAACATGCCGCGCTGACGTCCGGGCCGGCCCGAGCATGTGCGTCCGCTTTGTACACCGAAAGCCCGAGGCGTTTCAGCCCGCAGGTCAACCCTTCACTTAACCGCAAGTAGCAATCCAGCACAGCCCCGCGCAGGCGTGGCTCGTCCTCCGGTCCGGCCACGCTGTAAGTAACCTCGTCAACGTGCAAGATCGCGCGTCCCCCGGTGGGACGACGTACCACATCCACGCCCGCCGCCCGACAGCGGTCAAGGTCCACCTCCCGAAGGGGTTGATGACGCCCCAAAGAGATACAGGGAGGGGTCCAGGCGTAAAAGCGAAGGGTGGGCGGCACTTTACCCGCGCCCGCCAAACGGGCTATCGCTTCATCCACCGCCATGTTCCACGCACCCCGCGCGGGAGGATGCACAATCAACCGCCAGCGACTGCGTGGCCATTCTGCGTTCATACGGCCCTCATCGGGGGAGCGTTGACCTCATCTTTGTATGCTATGGCTATGATACCCGTTCCCCACGGAAAGGAAAAGTGGCGCAACAAGTTGGCCTCCACCCGACCCACCTGGGTTAACACCGCGTTGATCGGACCAGGCACCGGTTCCATGTCCACCTGGTAAGCCTCCTGGTCGAAGTACAGTGAAGCCAAGTGCGGTGGTGGATCCCCCCGCCGGGTGAGTACCGTGGCAAGCGCGACGGGAAAGACAAAAAAGTTGGTGTACGAGGCCCGTAACACCCGAAACCCCTGGGCGCTGAGATGTGCTACCAACGCACGCCGTGTGTAACGACGTTGATGTTGGTTAAGTACGTCGTTGTAACTCCAGAGGAACATAAACGCGGGGACGGTCACGAGCAGCATGCCGCCGGGCCGGAGCACACGATAACACTCTGCAAAAACCTGCACGTCATTCGGCACATGCTCTACCGTATCTAACAGAGCCACCAGGTCAAAGGTGTGAGCAGCAAAGGGCAAACGTATGGCATCCCCTTGGGCCGCGCGCAGGCCCCGTCGCCGGGCTACTTGCAGCGGACGGGCATGCAAGTCCACGCCGATGTACCGTCCAAAGTGTTGCAGGTGGTGTGCCATGTTCCCCGCACCCCCACCGACATCCAAAATGAGACGGCCTTGTGGTGGCGGTGGCCCCAGGAACATGTCCAGGTAAACCAGGATTGCCCGTGTACGACTGGCAAACCACCAGTGTCGGTCTTCCTCCAGGCGAACCTCCATAGGTGTGCCCATAGTATGTCTTCTCTCCGTCCTATCGCGTGTCCAATAAAGTAGCATACCTTAGGGGCGGAGTCCGCATCAAGCTGCCGCCCTGCCATCGCATGAGGTCAATGTAAGCCGCCCTACAGAAGCGTGACAGGGTCTCGGACATAGTGAGGGTGCCGGCGCATCATCCCAAGAAATCGGTTCACGAAGTGCAGTACACATTTTAAGGAGGTGAAGCATAAGGTGGCGGTACAGGAAGGACAGGGAGAGAAGGGTTTTTCTGGGTGCTGAGCTTCGCCCGGCACCCAGAAAAACCTCCCTTCATCCTACTTCCTCAACCGGCCCTATTTTAGGACTCACCTGAGGGCGTGAGCACGCGAATGATGCGCTCAAGGAGTTCATAGACAAACTTCTGGCGGAAACCACCCAGAGCAGCGACCAAGGGTGGGAAGAGCTGAATACCTTGGGTTGCTTCAGGTGATGGGATCGTTCCCTGGAGCACCAGGAAGCCCGTGCCGATGATGAGAAAGACCAGCCCACCGAGGATGAACCCCATAATGGGTTGAATCAGGTACCACATAGTGTAGCGTCTGTCGAAGTCCTGGAGCTGGGAAACGTGCCACCACAGGCTGTACAGTGCCCCCACCACGCCACCAATACCCCCCCACATCAGCGAGGTAAGGAACGGCACGATGACGGCTGTGAAGGTGGTGTCCGCGCCCGGACCTAACAGGCTATTTACCCAATTTATCAGGCGCGTCTGACCCAGCTGGAGCGCGATAAATCCTCCCAAAAGGACGAAAAGCCAGGCCAGTTCGTATATCAGCAGCCGGGTACCATATACCCGTCCCCACTCCTCACTTTGGCGGTACCGCGTAATCAGCGCTTTGACCCGATGTACCCGATACTCCGCATCCACAACCTGTTCCGGAGCGGTCCACAAAATAGCCCGGGCAACGCGCAACCCTTCCAGGGCTTCCCGGACCAGGGCCTCGTTGTGAGCCAGACGGCGGGGAACTTCCTCGTACAAACGATCGATTTCCTCGTTGATCTCCTGAAAACGTTCCTGGTTCACCCGTTCCCGGATGGCCTCCGGCGGCAGGGTTGGGGTGACCGTAGGTTCAGCCGGTGGTGTCTCCGGGGCAGGAGGTTCGCCAGGGCCAGGGGGCTGGACTTCCACGGTCATGGGGTGTTCCAGAAGGGTACCGCCGGGGCGCAGGTCGGGTGGGGTGACGCCAGGCTGAGGGGAGGGCTCTGGTGGTGCGGCTTCCAAGGAGGGGGAGGGCGTCGGCGCGGCCTCAACAGCGTCACGGGGCGAAAATCTTTCCGTCACCGCGTCCACTAGGACGGCCAGCTCCTCCTCCGTTGCCGGTTCTGGAGAGGATGGGGGTTCCTCCTTTGGGGATTCCGTGGATGTCGCAGCCGGCCTCTCCGTGAGGGTCTCCTCGGTCACGGATGGTGTACCTTCCGTGGCCGAGGCCTCACCGGCGTCCTCCACGGGGGCAGGTTGTTTCACCTCGGCCATGCCGACTTCGGCGAGCGCATCACCCGCCGCGTTGGCCTCCCTGTCCATGAAGGCCGCCAGGTCATCGGGGGTAACTTCGGCCGAGGCACTCTCGTCATCCGGAGGGGGTTCCGCCTCCGTGGTGAAGTACGCGTCCAGTCCACGACCGACCGTTTGGGTGACCCGTTCGTGGAGGGTTTCCTCAGCCTTTTTCCGCTTGCTGCCCTTTTTGCGCTTCTTGCTGGTCATGGACGATCACCTCCGCCAGTGTGCGATACACCTGAGCCCCTGGGTGGTGAGGCATATATTCCAGAATCGGCATGCCCGCCACTGCCGCTTCGGCAAATCGAATGCTTCGGCGAACGGTGAAGGGAAAGACATACTCCCCAAAGAGGGCCTGCGTCTCCGCCAAAATTTGTCGAGTGTGCGCGGGACGGGGGTCATACATCACAGGCAAAATCCCGCGTACCTGCAACTGAGGGTTGAATGTCCGCCGAACACGAGCAATGGTCTCGAACAACGTGCCAATACCCCGCAGCGCAAGAAACTCGCACAGAAGGGGAATGATGATTTCATCGGCAGCCGTGAGTGCATTGATGGTGAGAAGCCCCAGGCTGGGGCCACAATCGATGATCACGAAGGCATACCGGTCCGCCAACCGCTGTACAATACGGCGCAACCGGTACTCACGTTCGGGTAACCGGGCAAGCTCCAACTCTGCCGCGGCCAGGTGAATGTTGGCCGGGATAAGATCCAACCGCGGCCGTACCGATACACATGCGGCACCGGGATCACGCTCTGGGTCGATCAACAGGTGGTAAATCGTCAGCGATGTGGCCGCATCCTCGAGGCCAAACACGCTTCCCAGCGAACCTTGGGGGTCCAGGTCGATAAGCAGGGTTGATAATCCCCGTTCGGCCAACGCTGCGCCGAGGTTAGCTACGGTGGTGGTTTTTCCCACCCCACCCTTCTGGTTGACCACCGCAATTGTGCGCGCCATGGTGCCTCGATGTATGCCCAGTACCTCTCATGGTGCGTGGGATGTTCCCATTATACCACACTCGGCCAACAGGGACGGCCCCCTGTACCGTTCCTTCCCTTTCCGGAGTAAAAGATATCACTTGTCCGGCCCTGTGTCAGAAGCAGCGCCCTCCTCAAGGCACTTGTGTTCCTGGTCCGTAGAGGTAAACCGCCCGCCATGGCTGGTACGTGCTGACGAACTCTCGTTGCTCGATGACCGTGGTACCCCGTCGCACCGTACGCGTGATCCGAACCGTCATTCCCGGCTTCGCCCATTCCACCTGTCGCACCACACCGGTGGGCAGAGAGGGATCCTCCTGGTATACCGGCGGCGGTGGGTCCTCAATGTTTTCCTTGATGGGTTTACTGACCTCTACCTCCCAACCGGGGTCAGTGCCCCACAGGCGGAAAATCAGCACCCCTTCTTCTACGTCCACGACGGGCTGGACCAACACGTAGGCGTCGGTGGTGTTCTTGAACTTGAAGTCCACGTATGGGGAGTACACGGTGGCGTCTAAGCCGGGCTCGCCGTACCAGGAAACGATGTACCCGTGATTCCAGCGTTCAACAATGGGCAAACCGGCGTAAAAGGCGGCCCGGAAGAGCGTGGTGGAGACTTGACATACCCCCCCGCCAATGCCGATGGCCGTCCGATCGCCCCAAATGATCAGGGAGTCCTCATACCCATTCGCCGCGGTGATGGCCCCTGCGGCCTCGTTAAAGGAGAAGACGCCGCCCGGCGGAATGACCACCCCCCGCACTGCTTCGGCCGAGCGCACGATGTTAGCCACTCGCGGCGCGCTGGACCCCTTAAAGTAGGTAATCCCCTCACCGATGACTTCCCGAATCCCCAAAGCCGCAGGGGTCGCGTCCATGGGAACCTGAGGGCGCAGTACGCGCACGGGAACCTCCACCTCCCGCTGACCCGACTCCAACGCGGCAGCGACCACCTCCACAGCAGCATCCACGTCCAGTTCCCAGCCGTTCTGGCTGGGGGTAATGACGATAAACCGGTCCGTGGCCGGGTCGTAGTCCAGGCGAGCATCTACCGGTGCCCGACGGTAGGTTGCCGCGAGGTCATTCAACACCTCTCGCAGATGGGCACGGTCCACCTCAACACGCGGTGCGCCCCCATCCGCGGCGGGGACCAACGTGACCGCCTGACTGAGCTGCGACGGATCCAGCGCGAAGGTTTGCCCTCCCGCGCGCAGCACAATGGGCTGGGTGGCCAAATGGCGCACGGTCTCTTCCAGGGTACGCACGTCAACCGTCGTGGGAGCGACCTGTTGCACGGTGACGGGCACCGGTGCGGGGGGTAACTGCAGTTCACCGATTTGGGCCAACGCTCGCTGCAGCTGAGGCCAGGTAGTGGTTGTGTCCACATACCGGCCTGGGCGGCCTGGTATGTAAACGACCTCCTGGCCATCAAAGGCTACCGAGGGCTCCTGGAGAGGTACGTAAATCCGTGTGACCAACCGGTTGAACCACCACCGTGTTTTGCCCTCATCATATTCCCAGAGAAGGGGCGTTCCCGTGTCCTGCCGGAGCAGGCGGATCTGAGCTTGCCAGCGTGCTTGCCAGGCATCCTCCCGACCGGTGGCGTAGGCTGTAGCCAGTGCACGCCGCATGTCAGGTCGATAGCCCAGCTGCTCCGGGTAGAGGAACCACACCTGGTCCTCCCAACGCACCTCCAGGGGAGGAGAGGCCACCTGTTTGTACGCCTGCTGCAACACCTGTTCCGCTTCGCGCCAGGTCAAACCACTCAAGCTGACGTCACCTACCCGTACCCCAGGAAGGAAACGTTGGGCCACGTAACCGCTCCACAAAAGTACCAACACGCTCAAAGCGAGCAACGGCCCGGACAGCCACACCAGCCCCCACGTGAGCACCGGCGCACGCCGGGGCGTGACAAGGACATACGGCTCGGTTCTGACGGTCATGACAGTTCACCCAAATTGTTGCAGAAAACGGATGTCATTGCTGAAGAAGTAACGGATATCGTCGATGCCATACCGCAACATCGCAATGCGCTCCGGCCCCATGCCGAAGGCGAACCCCGTTACCTCTTCCGGATCGTACCCGCCATTGCGTAACACCACCGGGTGGACCATACCGGCCCCCATGATTTCCAACCATCCGGTATATTTGCACACGCGGCACCCTTTTCCCTGACACAAAATGCAGTCCATGTCCACTTCCACGCTGGGCTCGGTGAAGGGGAAGTGCGAGCACCGAAAGCGCAGTTGACGTTCCGGGCCAAAGAGCTGACGGATGAAATTCACCACCGTCCCCTTCAAGTCGGCAAACGTGATATGCTTGCCCACGGCAAGCCCTTCTACCTGGTGAAACATCATTTCCGAACGGGCGGTCACTTGTTCATAACGATAGCATTTGCCCGGCAGGATCACCCGGATCGGTTCGGGCGCGAATTGTCGCATGGCCCAGATCTGACCGGGAGAGGTGTGGGTGCGCAGCAGGACGCCTTCCCGGGTGGTGTAGAAAGTGTCCCACATGTCCCGCGCGGGGTGGCCCGGCGGAATGTTGAGCAGGCCAAAATTGTAATCGTCCGTTTCCACTTCGGGCGAAAAGAGAACCTGAAACCCCATTTGGCGGAAGATATCGATGATCTCCCGGAGCACAAGATTGCTGGGATGATATCGTCCCAGGGAAGGTTGTCGTCCGGGCAGGGTCGGGTCAAAGGCTTCCACCTGTAGTTCCGCGGCCAGGGCTTGGGCCTTGAGGGCTTCCTGCTTCGCTTCCAGCGCGGCCAACAGGCGTTCCTTCAGCGCGTTCACTGCTTTGCCGTACGCGGGGCGCTCTTCCGGGGGCAACTCCTTCAGGCGGCGAACGGCCAAAGTGGCTTTACCCTTACGGCCTAGATAGCGCACTCGCCACTCATCCAGCGTCTTTTCATCGGTGATGGCGTCTAGTTCCTGGAGGGCCTCGGTTTCCAGCTGGTGCAGGGTTTCATACACACGTTCCGCCATCTCTCCTCTCCCCGTGTGTCCATCGTGGGGTGTAGGCCCCGCGGCGGTTTACGTTTCATTATCGTCACACGCGGGCAACCTGTCAATTGGCATATGCGTTGGCTGAATTGAGGCCTTAAGGTCTCCGGTCCTCCCTGTCATTGTTGTCGTTGGCGTGGGGGTGTCCTCCTTGCCTGACGATGGGTCAACCAGCGAGAGAGCCGGTGCAACGTCTGGGGAAGCACGTGAATGTAGAGCGCATAAAGGCGGCGGTAGCGGGGCAAATCCCATGGCCCGATCCAGGGCTGGAATACCCCCCCGAACCCCACTTTGAACCGATAGACACCCCACATGGGGTCACTTTCATCCAGCCGGTCCGGTGCGCCCCACATATCGTACACATCGCATCCACGGCGCCGGGCCAGGCGTATAGCTTCCCACTGCAGGAGGTGGTTCGGCATGTGCCGACGTACCGGTCCGCCGGCAGAGGCGCCGTACATGTACCACGCCCGTCGGCCAAAGAAAAACAGCATAAGGCCGGCCACGATGTTCCCTTCCCACTCGGCCAGCAACAACACAGCCATGTCCCGGGCAAGAAAGTGTTGCCAGAGGTGGTGATAGTACGCAAATGGACGAATGAGGAACCTATCTCGACGGGCCGTTTCCGCGTACAGGGCGTAAAACTGCGCCAGGTCCTCAGCCCTGCCCAGACGCACGTGCACCCCACGCCGCATAGCCAAGCGAATGTTATACCGCCATTTGGGCTTCATTCGGGCCAACACGTCCTCCTCAGTGCCCCGGAGATCGAGCAGGACGGTGTTGCGGAATTGGATGGCCTGTGGGGAGGGAACCCATCCCGCCGTCCGCAGCAGGGAAATCACACGCGCGCCCTCTGGTGTGGTGGGATCCACATCGGGGTCGATTTTGAGGAAGAGCAGTCGAAGGCGAGCCGCGATCTCGGCCAAGGACTGTAGCGCAATCCGTACGGTCGCTTCATCTTCCCAGGCCAAAATCGGGCCTTTGGGCACGTAACCGATACCCCAAGGCACCCCCGGCAGCGCGCGTCGCAATACCAGGGCCTGGGCTACCACTTTCCCCTGATGGCATAGACGCCAGGGATGCATGGTCCAGCCCGTTTGGGCCTTTACTTCACCCCATTCCCAGGACTGGAGCACATGGGGCCGCGGCAGCCTCAGGAGCCCCTCATTCCACTCCCGGGCTGAGGAGACACGTGTCAAGTGCCACCCAGGTGGAAGCCCTAGGGACACCACTTATCGTCCGAACAAACTGCTAAGGCCCCGGGCGATGTCGTCCACGTCAATGCCTTCCTCCCCTTCCAGGAGAACCCGTTCTACCTGAGCGGCGATCGGTTCCGGTAGCCGTTCCTTCAACACCCCCAGAACGGCCTCGATGACCGTCTGGACGGTGGATTCGGGCAGTCCTGTACGTTGAGCGATGAGTTGTACAATGGCCTCCATGTCCGTCCCTCCCGAAAATGTAACGTCCTGATCTGACGATTACTATACCGACATGGTAGGGGAAGGGCAAGCCGCGTCGACCCCTTTAAGTGCAAGGCCAAAGGTGGATGGGGATGGACGATAGACGATGGACGATAGCCCTCCACGGTCTATCATATGCCAGCCGGGATGCGTCTTGCCTTTCTCCGAAGGCGGGGGTGTTTGACGAAACCGAATAGGACCGTTATAATTTGGACGGTGAGATGCCGAAGTGGCGGAACTGGCAGACGCGGCGGACTCAAAATCCGCTGGGGGTGTCCCCGTGTGGGTTCGACTCCCACCTTCGGCACCACCGAAACGGGGGGATAAGTTCACCCTTATCCCCCCGTTTTTGTTTTACGTGCTCGTTCATCGCGCCGAGGGCACACAACGCCGGCCACACGGGTGAAACGTGTGGAAGCGTTGAGAATTAGACCTTAAGGTGTGGTGCCGGTGTCGAAGGTATGACCACCACGTGCCTCTACAACAGCCTGGCCTGGAGTTCCCGGACAAAGGCCATGTGGGTGAGGATATCCTGCCACAAACGCTCCCGATCGTGGCCATAACCAAGACGACGGGCCAGCACACGAAATGCCTCGCTCTCCGGGGGAGGAATAGTCAGGTCCCCCGCGTGACCACGCACAATCCGCAAGGCTTCAATCAACCACCGCAGAAATCGGTACGCTGCTCGCAGTTGGAGGTAATCTTGCCGGGCGAGAATGCGCAATTCTGCCAGCCGTTGCATGGCCTCCAGGGTGTTGGGCGTGCGCAGTTCGGGATAGGGATGTCCATAAGTGATTTGGAGGCCCTGCACCAGGTATTCGATGTCCACCAGGCCACCGGGGCTGAACTTAGCGTTCAGGGTACCCCCCCGCACCAAGTGCCGTAGTTGGCGCTCCCGCATGGCACGCATCGCGGCGGTGTCAAAAGGTTCGCCGGTGTACACGAAGGCATCCCGTAACCTTTGAACTTCTTGGCCCAGGGCTTCATCCCCCGCAATGGGACGTAGCCGTATGAGGGCCTGTCGTTCATATGGCCAAGCAGGACCATCGGGGTGGAAAAATTCGGCAAACGCGCGCAGGGAGACCGCCAAACTGCCGGCTTTCCCGTACGGCCGCAGTTGCAGGTCCACCTCAAAGATCCCTTCCCGTCGAGCCTTCAGCGTCTCCAGAAAACACTGAACCAGGCGCTCGTAGAATTCGGCCGTGGTAATGCGCTGCGGGCCGCTTGTCATCCCGCCATCCCGGTAGATAAACATGAGTTCCAGGTCCGAGGCAATCCCCATCTCCCGTCCTCCCAGCTTGCCTAGACCGCACACAACCATGGCACTGGGGTGACCTTCTGGAGTATGAGGGTGACCGTATTCGGTTTCCAGGTGTTCCCGGCAGAGATGAAAGGCAGCATCTACGACCACTTCGGCCAGGTCCGTTAACTCCGCGGAGAATTCCTCGAAGTCCACCTGGCCAAGGATGTACCGCATATCAATGCGAAACATTTCCCGGTCCTTGAAGGTGTTCAGGTGCTTCCGCCGGGTGTGTAAGTCCGGAGCCCGCTCGAGTTGTTGCCGGAGGTCAAACCAGAGAGTGGCCTTGCTCTTCCGTTCGGCCAGGGCCTCCACATGCTGGAGCACGGGGAACAGCTGCTCATATTGCATGCGGAGGAAGTCCTCCCACAGGAAGGTGCTGATGCCCAGCAGACGGGTCAGAGCTTCCAACACGGCAGGTTGTTGCAAGGAGGTCAGCTCATTGACCCAGTGAGGACGGGTGAACAAATCGCGCACGAATTGGCGGAACTGTAATAGGGCCCGCCGAGGGTCCGGCGCGTTGGGCAAAAGGTGGGTAAACTGTTTCACCAGCACGGTGGCAGCGCGCACTTCTTGTTGCTTTTCCGGGTCCTCGATCTTTCGGCCCTGCGCGTCGGTGATCCACAGCGTGTCACGTACTTGTGTGCCTCGAGTTTCCACGTCCACCCGCGCGATGTAAATGCCCTGAAAGGCCAGGGCGTGGGTGAATTCGTACAGGAAACCAGGGGTGTCCGGGGCTTCGATGTGGAGGATGGTGTATCGAGGGGAGGTGGTGTTATCGATGGTGATGTCCACAGGGTACAGTACCTCGCTTACCTCAGGCAACTCGCTCAACACCTCGGCCACCCGTTGTGCCAGAGCACCGTGGGCTGTTTCCCAATCTCCAGCCTCCAGGTGGCGGAGTAACGCTTCCAGGTCATCACGATAACGCTGCCATGTCTTGGCGTCCACGGCTTGAGGGTGAACCGGTCGCACCGTAAAAACATCAACGATTTTACGCCGAGAGGAGGGTGCGTCCTCTTCGTATGTGAACACGCGGCCGTTCAGGATGGTAAACCCGTAAACGAACAGTAAGCCGGTGATAAGGGAGAGTTCTCCCAGGTAATCGTAGGCGACGATGGTGACCTGCCACAGGTCTTCTCCCAGGTGTCGGGCGTCCACTTCCACCAGGTTGTCGAGGCTCAAGCGAGCAGCCAGGGCAGCATGCCGACGAATGGTTTCCCGATCAAAAGCTTCCGCGTAGGCAGCCGTCATGCGCGACACGTGATCCAGCACCCGGTCCTGAAAGGCCGCGGTCGGACGCTCGCTCCCCTCCAGGTAGCGACGATATACTTCCCGAATCGCCTGCCGGTGGTGCTCGTAGTGGGCTGCCAATTGTTGGGCGGCAGCTTCGCCGGTGTACCCCAGTCGATATGCGAGGTGTTTGAGCGCGGTCGGTTGTTCCGGCAACCGATGCGTTTGTTGGTTGTGCATGAGCTGGAGGTGATGCTCTACCGTGCGCAGGAAGGTGTATCCTTCCAGCAAAACCCGGTAGTCTTCAGTGGGCAGGATACCATGGCGGTGCAGGCGGGCCAGTGCCCGGCGGGTGTTCACCCCACGTACTCCCGGACAAGTGCCGCCGTGGATGAGTTGCAGGTACTGAACAACGAACTCAACGTCCCGGATGGACCCTTCTCCGAGCTTGACTTCTCCCCAATGTCGTCCCTTGCGTCGCAGCTCCTCCTCGATACGGGCCTTCATTTCCCGCACTTCCGCCCGCACTACAGCGCGTGAGGCGCCGAAGATGTAAGGGGGTAGACGCCGTATTACTGCTGCGCCGAGCGCCCGATCCCCGGCAATAGGTCGCGCTTTGAGCAAGGCCTGTCGTTCCCACAGGCGAGCATGTCGTTGCAAGTACTGGCAGTAGCCGCGTACCGAGGTGACCAGCGGACCGGTACGCCCCCAGGGGCGAAGGCGCATGTCCACCCGATACAGAAAGCCCTCATCCGTAACTCGAGCGAGCAGGTCGATCAGGCGTTCAGCAAGGGGGATGTACCGTTCAGGCGCCTCAGCGGCCAGAAAAAGCAGGTCGATGTCCGAACTGTAATTCAACTCACGGCCACCCAGCTTGCCCAGGGCCAGGACAGTGAAACCGGCAACAGGGATGCCGGTATAGGTGGAAGCTACGTCAAGGGCGGCCCGCACGAGCGCTTCCGCCAGGTTGGAAAGTTGTCGGGTTACCCGGTCCAGGTCCCAAAGATCCCACACATCACAAGCCCCGATGCGCAATAGCTCCCGGCGCTGGAACCGTCGTAACACGCGGCTTGCGACGGCCAGGGCATCCTCGCCGGTGGCAAGGGAGCACG
This sequence comes from Anaerolineae bacterium, assembly GCA_015490995.1. Classification (GTDB taxonomy): domain Bacteria; phylum Chloroflexota; class Anaerolineae; order JAADDB01; family JAADDB01; genus S141-23. The sequence continues at coordinate 71,786 of WFWT01000128.1, forward strand.
CCTGAGCAATGTGCTCCCCCACGGCCGTGTACAGCTCGGCGACCGATCGGGGGCGCGCGAGTTCTTCCCGGGGATGCAAGAGCAGCGTCAGGTGGGCTGGGTCTTGGAGGAGAATCTCGCTCAGAAAGTGACTCGCTGCAAACAGGCTGATCACCCGTTCCAGTTGACGGGGATTTTCTGCCATCTGAGATAACAGAGCATTCCCGTCAGGAGCGGTTTGTAGGAGGTGTTCCAGGTGAGCGAGCACCCGTTCTGTATCGGTCGCGCGTGTCAGCGCGGCGCGGAGGTGCGGTTCCAAACGGCGCAGCGCCGTCTGGGCATCGGACGTGGTTGCATATCGTTGCAGGCGTTCTAGAGCCGCTTCCAAGGGTGGCGCCCCTTCATTCCTCATGAGCGGTTCCCGCTCTCATCCACCGTAACGCTTCGGCCACGGCCGCGGCCCGCGTGGTAACTCCCAACTTGTGGAAGATCGCCTGTAAGTGACGTTTGACCGTATTGGGTGAAATCACCAGCGTGGCGGCTATCTCCTTGTTCGTTTTGCCTTCGACCAACAGTTCCAGCACCTGGCGTTCCCGCGGGGTCAGACGCTCCAGAGGAGAAAGATGTTCACGGAGGCGCACGGCCTCCTCCACAAGTTGCAGAAATGTCCGACGGTCAAAGGCCTGTTTTTCCAGGTACGCGAAGATGCCGTGTTCCCGATATGCGCGCTCCGCTTCTTCCGGTGATCCCATCCCACTGACGACAATGGTGGGAATGCCCGCCGCGTGGGTGTTGGCCAGCAAACGGTAGCCATCGCGGTTGTCCTGAGGGAAGAGAGAACTGGCCAGAGCCAAGTCAACCACGGCTAAGGCATACCGTTCCCGGCGCAGACGTCCAAGCGCTTCGCCGAAACTGCGGCATAGGCGGGGGGTAAATCCCGCTTGCGTGACGAGTTCGGCCAGAATGCTCTGCCAGCCGGCGTCATCCTCAACGATGAGGACCAGCCCCCGGGATGGCACGGGAGAAGAAGGGGACGGCGTAGGGACAGGCGTGGACGTTACCTCCTGGGGAGTGGGCGCCGTGGGTGCCTGACTCAGCGCACGTTGCACTACCTGGCGAAATTCCGACCGCCGAAACCGTTCTTTACGCAGCACCGTGAACACACCGTACTCCGTGAGCGCATCTACGGCCACCTCGACGGTGGCATACCCGGTAATCAGCAGTGCCGTACACGTGGGATCATAGCGACGAATGGCTTCCAACACCCGCAAACCATCCCGGTTATGAGGGTCCAGGGGTTGCAGGGAGAGGTCCACGACCGCCAATCGATGAGGGGTAGCGCGCATGCACGCGACCGCGGCCTCATAGGAGTCGGCCACGTCGGTGTCCAGGCCCATTTCCCCTAGCAACTCGCTCAGAATCTGCTGCCAGGCTCGATCATCCTCAACGACCAACGCTCGTGCTCGGCGAGAGGGGTTAACTCGTCGCGCGCGTGGCATGTCGCTCTGCTTCCTCCAGGTCAGCGGGCGGGAGGCGGAGGACAAACGTGCTCCCATGACGCCCGTCGCTTTCCACGTGTACGCCTCCGCCCAGACGCACCATCAAGGTTTTAACCCACCACAGACCAAAGCCCAGCTTGTGTTTCCTTTCCTCCCCGCGCAGGGAAACGTTGAAATCAAAGATGCGATCGTGCAGTTCCGGAGGAATGCCGGGTCCGGTATCACTGACGGCCACATACACGTGGTCCCCTTCGTACCACCCCTTGATCGAAAGGCGTCCCTTGCCGTTCATCACCTCCACGGCATTCTGGAACAGGTTAATGAAAACCAGCGTGAGGGTTTGGTGACCTGCCATGACCATGGGTAGGTCGGCCAAACCCTGTTTTTCCACGCGTACGGTCGGGGGCACGGGGGTGCGCGACAGGGCTTCCTCCACACAGGCCGCCACTGCCACCGGTACAGGGTGGATGGGGTGGAGGAGGGAGAGGCTGTCTCGCACCGCGGCCAAAGCTTCGCGCGCGCTGTGTTCGATGGCCCGCAGGTTTTGGGCGAGGTAGGGGTGTTCCTCCAACACCACGCCACAACGGTCCTCGATCCCCTGCACGCGCACCGGGATAGTGCCCACTTTGTTGTTAAGCTGGTGCAGCACGTTGGCCGCGATGTCCCCCAGCGCGGCAAACGTTTCGGCAACGGCGCGCTGTTCCTGGGCAGCCTGGAGGGCTTCCTGGCGTCGTGTGTTGACCACCGCCAGAGCCGCGTAATGGCTCAGGATGGTGAGCACCTTCTTGTCCCAGTCGGATTGGTCAAAGTCGATGGGATCGCGCGCCGGGCTGTACACGCTGAACGCCCCCAAGGGCTCTGGTTCGTCCCCCACCAGCAGGGGAACGACCAGCGCGCTGGCCCATCCGTACTGCTGGGCCAGCGCCGGATGGTGAAAACGCGGGTCGTGCCGCACGTCGGCAGAAGTGACCGGCGCCCGGGTGAGGACGGCCAACCCTGCCAGGCTGGTGCGGAGGGGCAGCCGTTCATGGCGAGGATGCCCGGCCGTTGCTGCCTGAAGCACAAGGGTTTCCCCCTCCAGGGTCCAAATGGCGGCCGCGGCCACGTTCAACAATTCGCGGGCCAAAGTGACGAGCCGCTGGAAAAAGCGGGGCGCCGGGTCGGTTAACAAGCGCCATGCAAGTTCTTGCAGTGCATCCAGCAGCCGCGCTTCCTGAATGGCAATGACCGCCTGCGTGGCAAGGGCCTGCAACAGATGACTGTCCTCCTCGCTGAACGCAGCTACTTGAGGGCTTTCCAGGTTAATGACCCCTTCCAGGCGACCGTTGGCCCCGATCAGGGGGACCGCCAGCTCAGAGCGCATTTCCAGGTCATAGTCCAGGGGATAATAGATGCGCGACCAGGGAGACTCGCGTACGTCCGCGATGCACAGAGGTTGGCGGTACTTGGCCACCCACCCAGTAATGCTCGTCGCGTTAATGGGCAGGGATTCCACGGCCGGACGGCTTAAACGTTCTCCGGCAATGGCTTTTGTCACCAAGTTTTGGCCGCTCGCGTCCACCAGGCGCAGGATTCCGTAGCGTGCACCGGTGACCTCCAGGGCCATCTGGAGAATGGCTTCCAAGGTGTCCTGTAAACGCCACTTGGAAGAGATAAGCAGACCGGCCCGATGGAGACGCCGGAGTTCGTCCTGCTTGCGTTCCAGGTTGCGGTGCACATCGGCCAGCCGGTGGGCGTGATACATCGCAATGGCTGCCTGGTTGACGAAATTTTCCAGCATGAGCAGTTCCAGGGCGGTGAAAGGTCGCTCTTCGTGCAGGTAAACGTACAGCACCCCCAAGGGCTGATCGGCCACAATAAGGGGAAAACATGCCACTACCTTGGCCCCCGCAGCCTGCTTGACGGGATGAATGTCTACAGCGTCCTCCTCATAGGAAAGAACCCGACGCCGCTGGTGGAGGGCTCGCATGCCCATCCCGTTCGGTCGGGGAGTGTCCCCGGGCAGGGGATGAGCCTCTTTGCCCGCGGCCACGCGAGACGTGGTGTCGAACGTGCGCCGGACAGGGTCATAAGCGTAAATGACCGCGGCCGCATCGGGGATGACCTTGACCGCGCTTTCTACAATGAGGCGCAACACCGCGCCCACGTCCAGCGTTTCCCCGACCACCATCCGATTAATGGTGGCACCGATGTGGTTTAAGCTGACCAGTGCTTCTTGCCACCGTTGTTCTTCGGTTGTCATGGACAGGCCTCTGCGCGACTCACCCACCTGTGCGTTTGCGGACCCGTAGCCGTTCCATACCGTTGCACAATTCTAAAATACGTGTTGGGCACGTACAAACGATGCTTCTCTCTCCCCTGACCGAACAGCTTGTTGGTATTGAGATTAGAATGATGTGGGCGTGTACATCAGGATGAACCGGCAATGGTTATAGAACGCGGCAGGGGCAGGGTAAGGGCATATCCACCCGCCGATGCCCTACCCTGCCCCCACGCGGTGTGGGAGGGATCCCCCTCGCGACCGGTAACCGCTCGCTGGGTCCACGCTTCCTTGCGAGAGACCTCAAGGGACCCCGGTTACACGTCGTAGTACAACACGAACTCCATGGGATGCGGTCGTAGACGAACCGCGTCCACTTCATTCTGGCGTTTGTAGGTCAACCACGTTTCGATAATGTCCGGAGTAAAGACGTCTCCCTTGAGGAGAAATTCATGGTCCTGCTCCAGCGCGTCCAGGGCTTCGGCCAGGGACCCCGGCACCTGCTCGATCTTGGCCGCTTCCTCCGGCGGCAGGTCGTACAGGTCTTTGTCCATGGGCTCACCGGGGTCGATTTGGTTCTGAATGCCATCCAGCCCGGCCATGAGCATAGCCGCGAAGCAGAGGTACGGGTTCGCGCTGGGATCAGGCGGTCGGAACTCGATACGCTTGGCCTTGGGGCTCTTGGAGTACACCGGGATACGCACGGCCGCGGAGCGGTTCCGCTGGGAGTAGGCCAAGTTGACCGGCGCCTCGTACCCGGGCACCAGCCGGCGGTACGAGTTGGTGGTGGGGGCAGCAAAGGCGAGCACGGCCGGCGCGTGGCGCAGCAACCCACCGATATAGTAACGCGCCGTCTCCGACAGCTGGGCATACCCCGCCTCGTCAAAGAAAATGTTGACATCGCCCTTCCAGAGGCTCTGGTGCGTGTGCATGCCGCTGCCGTTGTCCGCGAACATGGGCTTGGGCATAAAGGTCGCGGTCAGCCCGTGTTGCCGGGCCACGTTCTTCACGATGTACTTGTAAATCATCAGGTTGTCTGCCGTGCGGGTCAGGGTGGCGAAGCGGATGTCAATCTCCCCCTGTCCAGCGCTGGCCACCTCGTGGTGGTGGACCTCCACCCGTACGCCTGCCGCTTCCAACGCGAGGACGATCTTGCTCCGCACGTCCTGGAGGCGATCCGTAGGCGGTACGGGGAAATAGCCGCGCTTGGGAGGAATCTGGCCACCGTAGTTGGGTTGCAGTTCCTTGCCGCTGTTCCACCAGCCCTCCACGCTGTCGATGGCGAAAAAGGCTTCGTACGGCTCATACTGATAACGGATATCGTTGAACAGGAAGAACTCCGCTTCCGGCCCCCAATAGCTCACATCGGCTATGCCCGTCTGGCGAAGATAAGCTTCTGCCTTCTTGGCCACGTATCGGGGATCACGGGTATACGGTTGCCGGGTAATGGGATCATACACATCGCAGATAATGGCCAGAGTGGGCACTTCCAGAAACGGATCAATAAACGCGGTGGTCGGATCAGGCACAAGGATCATGTCCGATTCCTGAATGGTTTGGAAACCCCGAATCGAGGAGCCATCAAAGCCTACCCCCTCCTCAAACATCTCCTCACTCAGCTCCCGGGCCGGAATGCTGAAGTGCTGCCAGGTGCCGAAGAGATCGGTGAACCGCAAGTCCACCATCTTGACACCTGATTCGTTAGCCAGTTGCACCACATCTGCCGGTGTCGCGGGCATGGTCCAATCCCTCCCTGTTCCAGGATAGATTTTGAATGTGTTATGGCCTCAGCCGTTATACCCAAAAACACACCCCTGATTGGCTGACGTGGTGGCGACCCGCACCTCGAGGCGATTCATCCCGGTTGCGGGGAACAGCCTCCCGATCACCGGGCTCACCTCGACTTGCCAGGGCACTGACCCCTTCCTGTCAGCCAATCAGGTACCGTTCCTTGGGTATCCTACCAGGGACGGATCACCCTGTCTATCACCCAAATGGATCACAATTTCCCCATTGACAATCAAAGCCTACCGCGGAAAGGTCGCTCAAGCCGGTGCCCACTGCGAAGACCACGTGTGCCCCTTGGGCAATGTCACAGGGCATGCCGGGATGTCCAAGGATAAGGGGGGTAACTCCAGGGCAGAGGCGTTCTCACACGGCGAAGGCGTGTCGGGAGGCATTGAGGGGAGCTTCACTCGGAGATAGAGTATATCAGGTCGATCTCGCTGAAGGGACCGCCGGTAACCACCCGCCAGGCGGGGTAAAGATAGCCGGTCGGGCGAGGGGGATCGCTTTCCTGAAGGTACCATTCAAGCCAGTACACAGGTTCCACGCGCACCACGGAGCGCACAAACGCCGCGCCACGTGGGCGGGACATCGCGACCTGGGGACGGGTGTACAGCCGGGTCCACTCGAAACTCACCCCACGTCCGTATCCCTCGACCAACACCGGTATGTTGTCCGGCAGTGTGACCGGAGCGTCAGGCAGAGGAAAGGTGCCCTCGGGCGCCTCCACCTGAACTACGTTCCCCACGCGCAAAACACCGCGATAAACGTTGGGTGGAGGAGGCGTGACCAAGCGGCTGACCTGAATCACCCCCCAGCGGGCGGCCGGATCCACCTCTTGCAGTTGACCAATGACGATTACTGCATCCCGTGTTGCCCATGCGGTTATGTCTTCCGGCAGGTCGCGCAGGGCGAAGGTGCCCGTAGGTCCTGTCAACCAAGCCCGGACATTTCCAGAGGGCTCGCGCAGCACCAACAACTGTCCGATAAGCCGAACAGATGCGCCCACTTCCCACGAGATGGGAAACCTCCGTTCGGCGAGGATCCCCCATCCTGTATTCAGGGCGGTGGAAAGCACAGCCTGGGGTGCCAACGTACCGGCTTCCAGGGCTGACAGCAGTGATTGGAAGGGACGTAAAGGCTGCAATTCCCGCTGAGAAAGGCGCAGCGGGGTGAACCGGGCGTAGCGCAGCATTCCCTCCGGCGTGACTTCTACCTCACCCCAGGGGCGGTTGGCCACTACGGGCAGGCCATCCACCAGAGGCGAAACTACGTAACGGATGGCAACAGGGCTCAAGGCCACCTGACGCAGGGCAATGCCCTGGGTAGCAGGAGGGATTGCTGCCAGTAAGGATTGCACCACCGTCGCCGCCAGATCGCGTGGGGCAGGGGGTGGGGGCACGCCCCACAAACGTATGTACGTCAATCCTTCCTCATCCACCCGAAGAAGGTGTCCCGTTTGGGTCACCACGGCCCACGCACGATCCCCCTCGCGCCCCGGCCGTCCCTCTCCAAGGCCGAGCCGGGCCTGCCATTGACGAAGGGCTGTAGCACTCACCGTAAAGGCCGGGCTTACCCGGTAGACGTACATCTCCGACGGCGCGGCAACCCAGGTGGTCTCCTCAGTAAACACCAGAGTCCCCCCTGCACCATCCGGCACACTCTTGGCCAGCACCGTCCCAGGCAGAGGCGCAGTCTGGACCGGTGTGGGGGAGGGCATGCTCGGCGGGACTGTAGGGGGAAGGTTAGGAGG
>WFWT01000129.1 GCA_015490995.1 Anaerolineae bacterium
AGATGGGGTGATGGTGACCGTGGGCGTGGGCGTGGGCGGCAGGGGAGTAGGGGTTGGCGTGCGAGGGGCAGCCCACACTGGGCCCGTAAACCAGACCCCCATGGTGATGCTGAGAACGGTGAGAACGCCAACCCACAGCACCCATCGGCATCTCATGGTGTCCCCTCCTCTACAATGCGGCCATCTTGCAGGCGAATGTACCGGTCCGTCTGGGCGATGACCGCGGGATCGTGGGAGACAATCAACACTGTACGGCCCTCATTGTGGGCTAACGTGCGCAGTAAAGCCACGATCTCCGTTCCTGCCCGGGTGTCCAGGTTTCCGGTGGGCTCGTCGGCGAGAATAAGGGCCGGGTTGTTGGCCAGCGCGCGAGCGATGGCTACACGTTGGCGCTGCCCACCCGAGAGTTCTGTGGGCCGATGATGCAATCGTTCGGCCAGGCCCATTTGCTCCAGCAGTTCCCGGGCACGACGCCGACGCTCTCGTCGAGGCACGCGAGTCAGCAGCATGGGTAATTCCACGTTCTGCAACGCGGTCATAGATGGGATCAGGTGGAACATCTGGTACACAAAGCCCACCGTGAAGCGACGGTACACGGCCAGGGCATTTTCGTCCAATGTGTGCAACGCACGACCCTGCACTTCAATATGTCCTGCGGTGGGACGATCCAGGCCGCCGATCAGGTACAACAAAGTGGATTTGCCCGAGCCTGAAGCTCCCATGATCCCAAAAAATTCACCCGGATATACTGCGAAGGTGATCCCATCCAAGGCCCGGACCACTTCGCTCCCCATGTGAAAGTGTCGGTGTAGGTTTTCCACCTGGATGAAAGGCTCCGGTTTGCTCATGGTGATGTCGCACTGAACCCTGCGCCCATGGTGGTCTGCAGGAACCATTGTGAGATCAGGGTGGGCAACAAGCTGATCCCGGTGAACACTATCCAAAGCGCGATCACCACGATGCCACTGCGACGGAGGGAGAACCGGGCCAGCACTGAAAGTCCCAGGGCCAGCAGGGCGAGACGCCAAATGAGAAAGATGTCAATGCCCTGGAGGACTTGTCGCAGGAGGAGAAGGCGCACGTCGGGCATTATCACGGGGGTGCTCATGTTCGCGGCGAAATCTGGTTGGGGTAAGGGTACTAGGCCCGATAGGCCTGGGTTGCGAATGAGTTGTCCGCTCAGGCCGATGTACAGACTTTGCACGAAACCACGCAACGCTACCGGCAGGGTGGCCCACACCGTCGCCTGGAACAACTGGCCGAAGGCCACCCGTGCGCCCAGCACCAACACCACTAAGTACAGGGCTGCCGCCCATATCAGCCAGCTTAACACCTGGCCCACCACCATCGTTATACTGGGAATTACGAGGGTGAACAGGGGCGAAGCTACGAACTGCGCGGCTTGATCCAGGTCCGAAGGAGCAGCCCCGGGGGGCGCGTTTCGCATCATTTCCTCCTGCATTTTCAGGAACGCTTCACGGGCCTCGCGGGCCACCATGGGCCAGCTGACAAGCGGTGGCAGGACTGTGGCCACCAGGATCACCAGGGCAGCAAGCCACCACCCCCGGTGTGTGCCCTCCGCGATGGTGGCGAAGAGCTGTCGGGGGCGTACCAGAAGTGCCCAGAACGATCCCAACAGGCTGAGAGACGTGCGCGATCGCTCCATACGAACCACCCTCCGGTTATTTGTGGGAACACACTCTTGGTCGGTCAATCAGAATACATGGGTGAAAGATAATATCGTTTGGCACGCCGGGAACACACTCCACGCCGGTTGTGTACATATCAAATTACGTACGTGTGATCAGAATGTTACATCAGCGAGACACAGGGTGCTACTTTTGAGTTGTGGGTGGACATCGGGTGTGGAACGATCAGGCGGAACCGGGGTGGCCCTGCCGCGCCACGCGACGGGCGTACTTCTCCATCACACGTGTGAGGGCTCTGTCCAAGGGGATCTGCGTTTGATTAGCCAGGCATATTAGGACGAAAAGGACATCGCCCAGCTCTTCTTCCCAATGATCGGTCCACTGGGGCGCGGCACGTCCGTAATCTGAAGCCTGCAAGTACGCTTTACCCAGTTCACCTGCCTCAGCCATCAGGTCAACCAGGCGAGGGGCTATCTCCGTTTCCAGGTCATGGGCTGCCACAAACGCGGCCACCCGATGCTGCCACTCTTCAAGGGTGGGTTTGGCCATCAAGCCACCTCCTCCAATTCCCTGGTCAGACGTTCTGTCTGATCCGCAGTGACCAGCGCGTCGATAATTTCGTCCAGGTCACCGTCAAGGACATCCTGTAACCGGTGTAGGGTCAGGCCGATACGGTGGTCGGTTACTCGATTCTGGGGGAAGTTGTACGTGCGGATCTTCTCACTGCGTTCCCCGGTGCCTACCTGTGACCGTCGCTGAGCGTCCAGCTCTCGGCGGCGTTTTTCCTCTTCCAGCGCGTAGAGTCGGGCACGTAGGATCTGCAACGCCTTCTGGCGGTTCTGGTGCTGAGACTTGGCATCTTGACAGGAGACAACGATACCCGTCGGCAAGTGGGTTATCCGCACGGCCGAGTCGGTGCGGTTCACATGTTGACCGCCGGGCCCGGAGGCGCGAAAGGTCTCGATGCGCAGGTCCTTAGGGTCGATGTGCACCTCCACTTCCCCCATCTCCGGTAACACCGCCACCGTGGCCGTAGAGGTGTGAATGCGACCGGAAGCTTCGGTGACCGGCACCCGTTGAACCCGATGGACGCCACTTTCGTACTTCAGCCGGGAATATGCCCCTTTGCCCTTGATCAGCAGGATGATTTCCTTGTAACCGCCGATGTCGGTCGGGCTGGCGGAGAGGATTTCAGTCTTCCACCCTTTGGCCTCCGCATATCGCATGTACATGCGGGCCAGGTCGGCAGCAAAGAGGGCTGCTTCCTCGCCGCCGGTACCGGCCCGAATCTCCAGAATGACGTTGCGATCGTCGTTGGGATCTCGGGGCAGGAGGAGGCGTTTCAGTTGCTCCTCGAGGGCGGCCTGTTCCTCTTCGAGCCGTCGCACCTCCTCCCGGGCCAGATCGCGCAGTTCTTCGTCCTCTAAGAGCCCGCGCGCGTCCGCCAGGGCCTGGGAAATCTCCCGATAACGGCGGTAAGTTTCCACCAGAGGTTCCAGTTCTGCCTGTTCCTGGGCCAGCTCTGCCAGCCGTTGGTGATCGGTGGCGATGGCAGGATCGGCCATCTGCGCCGTAAGGGCCTCGTAGCGTCGTAACACGTCGTCTAATCGGGCCAACAGCCTTTCTCGCATCTCGTTCCTCACTCCCTCCGGTTCGGTGTGACACCCTCTCCTACAATAGCACAGCCTTTGCCCAAGATCGGCTATCGTACCTCACCGAAAGCCTGGGCCTCACATGCCGGTGTAACACGAAGGGACAGACGCTGCCCCTGGTTCTTAGAGCAGCGTCCCTGCAGAGAAGCCATACTGGTCCCGAAAGCCTAGGATTTGAACAGAGGCAAGTGCCCCAGGGCGATAATGTGCTGCCATTGGTCCGGGTCTCCTTCGGTGAACACCGCGGCTTCGGCCACCACTTTGGCCTCGGCCTTCTCCATAAGCTGGTGTAAGCCGCGCAGGGTACTGCCGGTGCTCACCACGTCATCTACCAGGATGACCCGTGCCCCTCGCAGCAGAGAAAGATCTTTGCCGTCGAGGTACAGCGTCTGTGGCTGGCCGGTGGTAATGCTGACCACCTCCACGCCGATGGCTCCGATCATGTAGGGCTTCAAGACCTTGCGGGCCACCACGTACGGTATACCCATGCGGACAGAGAGCGCATGGGCCAACGGGATGGCTTTCACCTCCGGTGTGACCAGGGCGTCCGCTTCCGGCAGCTGTTTTGCCAAGGCGTCGGCCGCGGCTTCTACAACTTCCGTGTCCCCGAGCATGTTGAACAACGCGATGCGCACCCCCGGTGCTACCTCCACAAGCGGCAAATGACGGGTAACCCCGGCAATGGACACCGTGTAGAACTCTTGTTGCTGAGTCATCGGTGCTTCATGCCTCCTTTTCCCCGCGATTTGGGCCACCGGTATCCCGTGCTCTCTGTCCATGTGGCCCATGCTCGTAGGTTAATTATACGCGAGGAAACGTACCATGGATAATGAGGGGGTATCGCCAACGGGCTGACCGGAGGGTCAGAAGTCGTGGGACGCCTGGGAGGGCCGAGGGCGAGGCTGGGTCCAAACTCAGAGGCCGACAGAACAGGAACGTGATATGAGTGAGGTGTTGTTAACGACCAATCCAGGTCTGGAAGACGTGGTAGCTGAGGAGTTCCTGGAACGGATTCGTGTCTGTGGGTGGACGGGGGCTGCGGAACCGAAACCGTACGGTGTCAGTGGCTACACTTTAGGCCGATGTGAGGTGGATTTTGCCAGGCTCAGGCGGGTGGTGATGCACATGCATTCGGTATATCATGTGTTACGACCGATACACCGGTTTCGGCTTTCGGCCGACCGTTCCCTGACATCGTTGGTTGCCGGCCTGCGTCAGGCGGACATACCTGAGCTGCGCACAGCTCGCAGTTTTCGAGTTAGCGCCCAGCGGGTAGGTGAGCACCCTTTCCGCAGTCCCGACATTATGCGGGTGGCCGGCGCGGTGCTGGTGGAGAAATACGGTTGTCGGGTAGACCTGACCGGATACGAGCTCAACGTCCGGGTGGATGTGTACGAGGATGTGTGCGTGGTGAGCCTTCAGGAGA
>WFWT01000130.1 GCA_015490995.1 Anaerolineae bacterium
CCATAGGATCACAAACGGGGTTGGTGGTTCTGGCGTCGGTGTGGTCGCCAAAGGGGAGAAGGGTGCACATCCCAATAATATTGTGATTGCGAACAACAGGCCCGAGCTCACTTTGAAGTAGTGGCTCATGGTTGCCTCCCCTCGCGGTGCAAGCGGCGGGTGAGACGTTCCCGGCGACGCCGGAGGGCCTGTTGCCAGCGAGCGCGCGTGGTGGGAAACAGGCGGCTCAGTTGCGCTTCCCCGCGAGTGACCCAGTGCAACGCGGTGTGCCAGTCACGAACATGCCATTCGTAATACTTCGCCAACTCCTCAAAAGGGGTTATATCTGGCAGGGGCAGATCCTCAGCCCAACGCTCCCACAGGGCTACGGCTGTGTGCCATTGCCCGGCCCGCTTTAAGACCCGGGAGAGCCACATGTACGCCTGGTGTCGTAGATGGGGATCGTGCGTGTGGGCCAGCACATGTTCCAATGACACCGTCGCCTCGGTGAGACGACCGCTTCGGAACAGCACCTTCGCCTGAGCCAACAGGTCCTCCTCGGTAAGGGTCGGCTCTGTCCAGGGTGTGTGCCAGCACCGTAGGATGATGCCTGCCAGGACAATCAGGCTGAGGACGTCGTGCACGTTGTGGTAAAACACGCTGGTCAGAAGTTCTTCCCGTTGTGTTGTCAGGTACTCACGGTATAGGGCAGGGATCATCCATCCGGGCACGTCCGGACCGGTTCGCTCATGGCACAGTACATGCTGTTCTACGTGGCCAAGAGGAACGCGGCCCAGGCGGGAACGCCATATCCGGCGTGCGTGGGGCAAGAGGTCCAGGTGAGGTAACGCGGGGATGGGGGAGGACAAGGCGTTGAGCACATACCGGGTATCCAACAAAGGCAAGTCAAACGCTTGCCCGTTGTACGTTACCACGCCGTCAGCAGCGGCCAGATCCTGTGCGAGGGCTGTGAGCAAAGCCGGTTCTTCGTGAAGGTCCCGCAGGAAGTATTGGCGCACCCACACGTGGGTATCGGTGAAGCCCGCCACTCCGACCAGAAACACTATTGTGCCTGTCCCTCCACTTAAGCCGGTCGTTTCCGTGTCCAGGAACCGGAGTCTCTCCGGCCGTGGGGGATGGGAAGGGGATGGGGCTAGCAGTGCAGCCAGGGGCTCGGCCGGTGCAGTGGCCAGATAGTGTAACGGGTATCGACCGTGTCGGTGATCGAGAGGATAACGGACTTCACGCACAAAGGTACTTCCCAGCGGTGTGTGGATCGTCATTCCTTCGGCCAGGGGATTTTGTCCGGTGGAAGGAGAGACTGAGGTGGACACCGCGGGGTTTCGGGTCGACAGGCGGCGACGACCCACGTTGCGGAGTCGACGACGCAATTCCAGACGACGACGGTCGTCCATATCCTCCCCGCTCTCCGGCCATGTGCGCTGCACTGCAGGAGCGCACAGCGTGCTTACATGGTGGAACGCCAAGTTTCGAAGTCACACCTCTCCCTGCACTTAAGCATACCCGAAAGGGTACGGTTTCACCAATCGGAGGGAACCCTGTTTGGCCGTGTGGGGGCGGCCCGTGCCGGGCGCGGGAAGGAAACTGGACGATGGAGAGATCCGATGGTCTAATTAAACGGGCAAGAGCGTGCGGAAATCCGTGTCTTCACGCCCTTACCTCATCTCCATCCCTTCTCCCGAATCTCTCGACTTCGGGAGAGGGGGAGAGGTAATAACTTGCCCTTTATGCGAGGGGCGGAGGTGGGGGCCGAAAGGCCGACGTGGTATTTCTGGACGCTTTCCGGGTGATAAAGTTGTGCTTTGGTGTGTTGTCCCCGGTGGTTGGTGTGGCGAATTAACCCGTTGAGGATAAGGCTGTTATGACTTTGGTGCCGGAAGAGTTTCTGACCAAAATCCAGCGGCAGCGGTGGTATAAAGGACAAATCGCTCACGTCGAGCGTATCCCTGGCCGTTCCCCTCGTTATGGGGAGCTGGAGCGTCCGTTGCCTCCCCGGGTTGCTCAGGCCCTACGACGCATAGGTATCACCCGTTTGTATGTCCATCAGGCGGCCGCGATCAACGCCATTCGGCAAGGGCACAATGTGGTTATTACTACCGGTACTGCCAGCGGCAAGACCCTCTGTTACAACCTTCCGGTGCTGGAGGCCGTGGTCACGGACCGGCGGGCCCGAGCTTTGTACTTGTATCCCACCAAAGCGCTGGCCCAGGACCAGGTGCGCGCGCTGCGTCAGTTGACCGAAGAGGTGTTCCCGGACGTGGTGTTTGGCACATACGACGGGGACACGCCCCCCCGTCAGCGGTCGCGCCTTCGCCGGGAAGCCCACATTATACTGACCAATCCTGACATGTTACATGTGGGAATTCTTCCCCATCACACACTGTGGAGCACGTTTCTGCGGGGATTGCGGTACGTGATCATCGACGAAGCCCACACTTACCGGGGTGTGTTCGGCTCCCAGGTGGCTTTAGTATTGCGGCGTCTGTGGCGACTGTGTGCCCACTACGGCAGCGCACCGCAGGTCATTGCGGCCTCTGCTACCATTGCGAACCCGCACGAGCATTTCCGTTTGCTGACCGGTGCGGAAGCCGTGGTGGTGATGGAGGACGGTGCCCCTCGAGGGCCCCGGACGTTTGTCCTCTGGAATCCTCCGGTCATCGACCCACGCCTGGGTGTGCGCCGCAGCCCCAACAGCGAAGCCACGCTGTTACTCCTGGCCCTCCTGGCGGAGGAAGCCCGTACCATCGTGTTTACCAGGGCCCGTCGCACTGCGGAACTGATCCTTCGATATGTGCGTTTCGCCCTCCAACGGGTAGCACCCCCCCTCGTAGACCGGGTGGCTGCGTACCGGGCAGGATATCGGGCTGAGGACCGCCGGGCCATTGAACGGCGGCTCTTTTCCGGGGAGTTGCTGGCCGTTATCGCGACCAGTGCCCTGGAGTTGGGCATCGACATCGGTGATATGGACGCGAGCCTTTTGGTCGGGTTTCCGGGCACGGTGGCTTCCATGTGGCAGCAAGCCGGACGGGCCGGCCGGCGAGGGAATACGCCCTCCTTCTCCGCGCTTATCGCCCATGATAACCCTATGGAACAGTACTTCGTGCGCCATCCCAGGGAACTCTTCGGGCGGCCTATCGAACACGCGCTGTTAGACCCCGACAACGTGTACGTGCTAAAGATGCACTTGCCGTGTGCCGCGCGCGAGTTGCCCCTGAACGGTGACAGCTGGCCGCAAGCTATGGACGACGCTGCCCTCTTTGGCCCACATTTCTCCCGGGCTGTACAGGAATTGGAAGCACAGGGAGTGTTGACCCGCCGCGGTGGACGGTGGTATTACTTGGGACGGGATTACCCGGCCCAGCGTGTTAGCTTGCGTTCACTGGACACCACCCGTTTCCTCATTGTGGAGGAGGATAGCGCCCAGGTGTTGGAGGAGATCGAAGCCAGCAGTGCTGCTTACCGGGCCCACCCCGGTGCTGTTTACTTGCACATGGGTGACACATACCTTATTACCCGCTGGGATCCCGAACGGCCGGTAGCCTACGCCCGTCACGAGATCCTGGATTACTACACTCAACCCATGGAACGCAACGACATTCGGGTGCACCGTCCCCTGCGCCGACGCCAGGCAGGAACGGTGACGGCCTTCTACGGAGAGGTGCGGGCATGGCGTCAAGTTGTCGGATACCGGGTTAAGCAACTGTTTAGCGAAGAGGTGCTCGGTGTAGAAGAACTCAACCTGCCTCCCACCGTCTTTGACACGCGGGGGCTCTGGTGGGTAATGCCCTCGGCCTGGGAAGAGGAATTCCGAGCTCAGGGATATGACTTTGCCGGCAGCTTGCACGCGGTTGAGCACGCTGCTATCAGCCTTTTGCCCCTCTTTGCCATGTGTGACCGCTGGGATATTGGGGGGGTGAGCGCGGTCTTTCATCCCGATGTGGCCGCTCCCATCATAGCCATCTATGACGGATTTCCAGGTGGCGTGGGTATCACCGAAAAGGGGTTCACCATGCTCGAAACCCTCTGGCGAGCAACATTACGCTTGATCGTCTCCTGTCCTTGTGAGAGTGGATGTCCTAGTTGCGTTCAAAGCCCCAAGTGTGGCAACAACAACGAACCCCTGGACAAGAACGGAGCCATCTATCTCCTGCGTAAATTGTTGGGGACGAGGGACGTTGCGGCGTAAACTGCAATGGTCAGACAAGTTAGGCGTCTAGGTCAAATGCGCATACAATGCGAGCGTGTGACGTCCTAATTTGTGGGGAGGCCGACCGGAGCGCATGTTGAGAGACCTCTCGCTTCCACGGTAAGCAGAAAAAGGGGACGGACGATGCGGTGGAAAGTCATCTTGTGGGTTGGGCTGTTGCTGGTGAGTGGGGTGTTCCTGGGCGCCTGTGCGCGCTCCGGGGATGGCCTGGTGTACACCGGTCCCACAGAGCTCACCGTCAAAGCAGGGGAGTACGTGCCCGGCACCCCCATTCAATTCGTGCGCGCGGGCGAACGGGGCGCGGAAATGCGCATAGAAGGTCAGGACGCCATTAAATTGGTGGGGGATTCTTTGAAGTGGGCCGGTCCGGTAGGGGAGAACGTTCGCCTTTCGGTGAACTTGCGCATTTTACACATCTCCGAGGAACGCCTGATCACCAGCGGCGTAGTGACTATCCGGGTGTACAATGTGACCCCGCGTGCGACCTCTGTGGCGGACGAACGGCCTGTCCGCTACACATTGCCGGTAGCGTATAAGGTCAACACCGGTGAGACCATCCCCGGAACCACCATACGCTATGTGGGTCCGGAGGAGGGAAAGGGCGCCCGTCTGGAAGGTGTGGAAGGATACCCCTACCGCGCCATTGGCGACTCCATTCTGTGGGATGGCACTCTCCTGCCCAACGTGGATTTACAATTAAACGTGCGGGTGCTCTTCTTCAACGAGGAATTCCTGCAAGTTCTAGGCACGGCGACGGTGGGTATTACCCCCTGAAATCCGGCGCACACATGGAAGGGAGCGATGAATCAAGGCAAGTGGTCTGCTGGTGTAGTTGGTAGTTTGGCGCTGCTGGTATTGACGGTTATCTTGGTGGGATGTGGCACCCGTGCCACCCCGACGCCCACACCGGCTCCAATCAGTAAACCCCGCATCCCCACACCGTACGCTCCGGAGACCCCTCCTGCCGGATGGCCACCGGCGGAAAGCCTCCTGCCGGAAGAGGCTTGGTTGGCCCTCCGCGTGGAAACGCCTACCGGAGAACGATGGACACTCCTGGCCGGCGAGGGTGAGGACCGGCTGATCGATGAACGCTCAAACCGGGTATGGGTGGACCGCGGTCGGCTGTGGGGACGATACCGCCACCTGTGGTATGCCCTGTTGAATCAAATCCGCTTTTGGGACGTGACCGCGCCCGCTTACCTGACCGCGTGTCAAGAGTGCCCTACCTTTGGATTTGTTGTACGAAGCCCCTCCACCGGCCAGCCGCGGGGGGTGTGGTTGCGCCTCCGTCCCTTTGACGCTCCGCCGGAGATTTTGCCCCTCTTGCCGCTGGTACACACCCTCTGGCTGTACGGAGATGTGGTGCGAACCACATTCCCGGACGGTGAGATAACCATCCGGCCTCCTGCGCCGGAGCCCACTTCCGTGGAGGCGGAGACGATCCTGCGGGCAGTATACGGTGATGCGTTGACCGTTAACGACCAGGAGTTTCGGGTAGGCCCTAACGTTATCCCCTGGGTGGGTCCCGTGATCTCAGGTGCCTTTACCGGGTCCGACAGGGAAGAACGCCTCGCCCTGGTCGGAGGCGTGATGGAAGAGGGGACCATCAACGAGGCGAACCGTCCTTACTTGGAAATACGGCTGGTGATCCTGCGCCGAGAAGGAACCACTTGGCAGTACATCGGCGCCGCCCCACCGCTGGCCATCAACGTGGCCCAGGAGGACCTGGGCGTTGTGCTGGACAGCGTGGTGGACTTCGACGGGGATGGCCGTCAAGAAGTGATGGTGCTGGCCGGTTCGTTGCTTCCCGGGTACCTGGACGGGGTGTACCGCCTGTATCGGTGGGATGGAGAAGCCTTCCAACAAGTGTGGACCGCTACGGGGCTCTACGATAACACCGCGATACCGCGTCAGCCCGATTATGCCACCCAGGTGGCCTGGCCGCTTTGGCAGGACCAGGAGGGCGATGGGGTGCGTGAGCTGGTGCTGCGGGTCATTCGACGTACATACGTGCGTTCCGATCAGACCATTGCTGAAATAGGCCAGATCGCTCGTCAAACCGAAAGCGAAGTGATATACCGGTGGCGTGGACGCGGTTTCATGCTGGCCACGCCATAGCACCGGCACTCGCGAAGGGGCGTTCTCAGCAGGCTATTAAGGTTTGACACTTCACGTGTTGATGGGGAACACCCACCGGGATGTTGTCCCTCCCACAGGAGCATCCAGGCGGGGTCTAATGGAACGGTTATGCCCCTCAAATGGAATTCTAACACTGCCCCCCTATAATGGGCGGTAGACCGTATCCTCGTGCCCTGAGGGATGAACAGCCGTGCTGTGATGGGCGTGCGAGTCCGAGACGATGGCGAGTTCGACACATCCCTAGGGCCACTTATTGAATGGTCACGGAATGGTCACGCGTTGGGGAGAGGAAGGGGGGCTTCATGAGAGGAATAGGGGTTCAGGAAAGTACTGTACGACAACCCGCGGTGGCGGGAACGTTTTACCCGGCGGAGCCCCGGCGCCTGGAAGCCATGGTGCGGGAGTTCCTGAGTGACGCGTCGGTGCCTGCATTGTCTGCAGTGCGGGCGGTTATCGCCCCCCATGCCGGTTACGTCTACAGCGGTCCCACGGCCGGCTATGCTTTTAAGGTGTGGGAAAACTTACCTCCCCGCCCGTACACTATTTACCTGTTGGGTCCGGCCCATTACGTGTATGTGGACGGTGTCGCGGTAGGACGTTTTCAAGCGTTCGCGACCCCGTTGGGACAGGTGCCGGTAGCCGAGGAGATGGTCGAAGCGCTGCTCAGCCGGGGAGCCCCCTTTGTGGAGGCAAACCACGCCCATTTGCCGGAACATTGTCTGGAAGTGGAGTTGCCCTTCTTGCAAGTGGTGTTCGGCAATCACGTGCGCATCGTGCCCATGTTGTTCGGGAACGTGTCACCCGCAGAGGTCGCGTCCGTTTTGGTGGAGGTAATGCAGGCGGATCCCAACGCGCTGGTGGTGGTCAGTTCCGACTTGAGTCACTATCACGACTACTGGACGGCCCGCCAGCTAGACCAGACTCTGTTAGAAGCCATCGTTCAGGGTGACCTCTCTCGTGCCCAGAAAGGGGAAGCGTGTGGTCTTTTGCCCATCTTGACCTTGATGAGCGTGGCTTTACGTCTGGGGTGGCGGCCCCACTTGCTGGATTATCGGAATTCGGGGGATACCGCCGGTGACAAAGCACGCGTGGTGGGATACGCTGCAGTCGCGTATGCCGCTACCTGAGGGGATCGCCCATGTCCGGGGCCAACGTGCAGCAAGGTGCAGCCGTTCAGCCCGAACGTCTCACGGCAGAAGAGGGGGAACAGCTCCTTCAGATAGCCCGTCGTTCTCTGGAGGAGACGGTGCGCTATGGCCGCATGTACGACGTAGACCTGCGCGCGTTGCCGCGGCGGTTGCAGGCCAAGGGCGCGTCCTTTGTCACCCTCACACAACAAGGCGCGCTGCGCGGGTGCATCGGTTCGGCCCATGCTCACCAACCTCTGGCCCTGGACGTGCGGGACAACGCGGTCAAGGCGGCACTGGCCGACCCGCGTTTTCCCCCCATGCGGGCGGAAGAGCTGGAGACGACCGAAATCGAAGTTTCTGTGCTAACTCCTCTGCAGCGGCTGACGTACAGCTCGCCTGAGGACTTGTTAGCTCAGATCGTGCCCGGCCGACACGGGCTCCTCCTGGTACGGGGTGGGCACCGCGCGCTGTTGCTGCCCCAAGTGTGGAAAAGATTGCCGGAAAAGGTGGCGTTCCTGGAGCAGCTGGCCCTCAAGGCCGGACTGCCCGCCGACGTGTGGCAAGATCCGGAAACGGACATTTACATATTCGAAGTACAAGAGTTTCACGAACGTAAAACTGGCGGGCATTAGAAAACGTAACCTTTGGGAGAGAAAACCCTCTAACATGGTAAGGCACGACCGTGAGATAACAACCGACACGCGGACAACACCTGGTACAGGAGGTGACGTTATATGTTCCCGTGGCTGAAGGATCTGGAGAAGGACAATCACAAACAGCCGACCATTCCCGAAGAACTGCCTATTTTGCCGTTGCGGAACACGGTAGCCTTCCCGTTCACCGTGTTGCCGCTGACGGTGGGCATTCCCCGCTCGGTGAAATTGATCGAAGAGGCCATGCAGGGCAACCGGCTTATCGGGCTGGTAGCAATGAAAGATCCGTCCATCGAGTTGCCCGGGCCGGATGAGGTATACACCACCGGGACCGCGGCTCAGATCCTTAAGGTAGTGAAGGCGCCTGATGACACCTTGCAAGTTATTGTGCAGGGCCTGGAGCGTATCAAGATCGATTACTGGACGGCGACCGAGCCTTACCTGAAGGCTCACGTCAGCATCGCGCCGGACCTGGTGGAAGAGGAACACGCCATTGAAATTGAAGCGTTGCGGCGCACGCTGGTCGACCTGGCGCAAAAGCTTGTGCAGTATTTGCCCAACATTCCGGACGAAGTCATCAACTTCCTCCAGCGGGTGGACGACCCGCGATATCTCACGTACCTGCTGGCCTCCAACGCGCGCATAGAGATGGAAGAGGCCCAGCAGTTGCTGGAGGAGGACCTCCTGAAGGACAAAATGCGCATGCTGGTTCGGCTCCTGAACCGGGAGTTGGAGGTTCTCGAGCTGGGCCAGAAGATCCAGTCAGAAGCCCGGGAGGAGCTGGAAAAAGCGCAGCGTGAGTTCTTCCTCCGGCAACAGCTGAAAGCCATTCAGCGAGAGCTGGGTGAGGAGGACGAACAGCAGCGCGAGATTGAGGAGTATCGCCAGAAGATCGAAGCGGCGGGAATGACCGAAGAGGCAAAGAAGGAAGCCCTGCGGGAGCTGGCCCGGATGGAGAAGATGCCTCCCCAGGCCGCGGAGTACTGGGTGATCAAAACGTACCTGGACTGGCTGGTGGAGCTCCCCTGGAACAAACTGACCGAGGATAACTTGGATATCGACCACGCGCGCAAAGTCCTGGACGAGGACCACTACGACCTGGAGAAGGTCAAGGAGCGCATTCTGGAGTACCTTGCGGTGCGTAAACTGGTGAAGGAGCGCGGCCTGGAGGCCGACCCTGAAGAACGGGGCGCGGCCGGCGCAATCCTGTGCTTTGTCGGACCGCCGGGGGTGGGCAAAACCAGCCTGGGCAAGTCTATTGCGCGCGCGTTAGGGCGCAAGTTCACCCGCATGAGCCTGGGAGGCCTGCGGGATGAGGCCGAGATCCGGGGACACCGCCGTACCTACATCGGCGCCATGCCCGGTCGGATTATTCAGGCCATTAAGCGTGTGGGCACCCGCAATCCCGTCTTTATGCTGGACGAAATTGATAAAATCGGGGTGGACTGGCGCGGGGATCCCAGCAGTGCCTTGTTAGAGGTGCTGGACCCTATGCAGAACCACGCGTTCCGGGATCATTATCTGGACGTCGACTTCGACCTGAGCGAGGTCTTCTGGATCGCCACTGCCAACGTTATCGACACCATTCCGCCCGCCTTGCGGGACCGAATGGAGATCATCTACCTGGATGGCTACACCGAGTACGAGAAGATCAACATCGCTCGGGGATATCTTATCCCGCGTCAGATGCAGAACAACGGTCTGAAAGAAGGGGAAATCGAGTTTACCGAAGAAGCCATTCGCACCATTATCCGGGAATACACACGGGAAGCCGGTGTCCGTAACCTGGAACGGGAGATCGGCAGCATTTGTCGGAAAGTAGCGGTGAAGGTGGCCGCCGGCGACGTTGAAGGCACAGAGGTCATTACACCGGAGAAGGTGCGGGAGTACCTGGGACGTCCGAAGTTCTTCTTCGACGCGGCCGAACGGGTAGAACGTCCCGGTGTGGCCACAGGCCTCGCCTGGACACCCACCGGCGGTGATATTCTCTTTGTGGAAGCAACGCGCATGCGCGGCAAGGGCAACCTGATCCTGACGGGTCAGCTGGGTGACGTGATGAAGGAATCGGCCCAGATCGCGCTGTCGTACGTGCGCTCGAAAGCGGCCCAGTTCGGTATCGATGAAAATCTCTTCGAGCAAAACGATATCCACTTACACGTGCCGGCCGGAGCGATCCCTAAGGATGGACCCAGTGCCGGCATCACCATGGTGACGGCCCTCGTCAGCCTGTTGACCGAACGGCCGGTACGCGCGGACGTGGCCATGACCGGGGAAATTACCTTGCGGGGCAAGGTCCTGCCCATCGGTGGGGTGAAGCAAAAGGTGTTGGCCGCCCACCGGGCAGGGTTGAAGTGCGTTATCCTGCCCAAACGCAACGAGGCAGACCTGGAAGAGGTGCCGGAAGAGGTGCGTAACGAGATGCGCTTTATCCTGGTGGACGAGATCGACGAGGTGATCGAGCACGCGCTACGGCCTTTGCCTCCTTCGGAGGAGGCGATGGAAGATGAGGCTGTGGTTTCGGCTTCCTCTGTGGAGACGGACCGCAACGGCAAGGAACGGTCTCCCCAGGACGTCGAGATGGGCCGGTAACTCGACATTGTCCGGTCCATCTCGACGTCGGAAGGGGTATGGGTGGTTATATCGTGTACCTACGCTCAGGTCCAGGTAAGGAGAGCGCATACCTGTTGGCGTGCGTTCAGTCTACCCGGAATATGGTGCCACCGGTGTGGCCGTATACTTCGGGCGCGTACATTTGTCGGGCCACTGCAGGCCCAACGGTGAAGATGCCGGGGATGCTGGCCCGCACTTGATAGGTGACTTCATACGTGCCAGGGGCGAGGTAGCTCTGGAAGAAGACCGCGCGATCATCTCGCAGTTCGCTGCGGGTGGGTATCCAGTACCACCAGAACCACCCTGTCGGCGACGCGGGGGAGACGCGCTCTATCGTGGGACCTTGTGCCTGTTGCGCCGTGGTGAGCAGTCGCACATCCACCGGTTCCACGCCCGCGGGCAAAGGATCTTCCACCATAACGTAATGCAGTCCCCGGGAAACGATAAGCCGCAGGTGAACGGTAATAAGGTCGCCCACCTGAGCTCGGGTGATAGGCGTTTCCCCATCCAACGTGTACCAGCGTTCTACCTGGATGCCACGGCTTACAGGGGTGACCGTCTCCAGTGGAGGATATGTGACCAGCTGCAGTCGGTAATACAACGCGCCGGTGCCTTCCTGGCCTGCCGTGCGAGCACGTTCCACCTGAATCCAGTTGGGCTTGGCCGCATCCAGGGCCGTCAGGGGCAGGGTGGACTGGAGAGAACGCCCTACCTGGGCCGGCGTCATGGTCCCCTGCAACCAAATCGTTCCGTTTACCCATGCGGTATAACTGTAATCGGGCTGGAGTTCTCCCGTAACCTCCATCCAGGTGGTCAATGCCATTACCGCCCAGGATGTATCCTGCGTATGGGTCCACCGATCGCCCCGACGTTGGCTCATCAACCAGCGCACCACGTTCGGTGCAAGGGGGTTCTCCGGGTCATGTCGGGCCAGGAGGAGCAACACCATGGCGGTAGTGCGGATGTCGTTGTTCATGTTCCACCAATCCCACGTCTCCTCTTCCCAATGCACGCCGGTGGGGTCCACGATGGCCGCGCGTTCCACCTCCGCCAGGATGAGCTGCAGATAATCCCGGGCTGCATTGCTCTGATCAACGTCGGGAGATACCTGGGCTAAGGTGCCAAAGGTGAGCCCCAGCAAAGCGTTTCCATAAATGTCCAGGGCATCTCGCCGCTCGAACAGACGCACCGCGTCGGGGAAGACCTGGGCAGGTTGGGGACTGTAGCGGGCGTCGTACGTGGCCAGGGCGAAGATAACCATGGCCAAGCGATTGTTAAACCAGCGCTCCTCCGAAGGGGATACATCTCTCAGCCACGTGAACAGGAAGTTTGCCGCCCGTTCCATCATGGCCGGCGCAATGGTGTATCCGGCCCGATCGGCTTCCACCAAGGCCCACAGACCATACGCGGTGATGAAGGGATTGCTCTGTTCCCCAGGCCACCACCCCCAACCGCCGTCAGGGTTTTGTTGCTGGCTCAGACGCTGTACCGCAGTGGCCACCAGGTCCGGCAGTACTTCCTGCAGGTCAGGTTGTTGGACTCCCAAGCGCTGTAGCGCACGCCAAGTAACGACGTTGGGCAGGAAGCGGGAAATGGTTTGCTCTGAACACTCCCACGGGAAGGATCGGAGGTAGGTGAGGCTATCCAGCATGCTGGAGGCGAGGGAAGCATCTAGGGATAATTCCAGTTGGCCTCCGGCAGGTGTCCGTCCAGAAGGAAGCGAGACCACTTCCAGGCGGGTGTCGTCCTGTGGGACCATGCCGGCCGTGGCCCGGACCTCCGGCGGCGCGGGATAACGCACAGGTACCGTGATACGTACGGCGTCGCTTACGCCGCTCACGTCGGTCACCCCTTGCCAGAAGGCAGTGAATACCAATCCCTCAGGGCCACTCTCGCCTGTTATCTCACGTACTGACCAGCGTAGCAGGGCACTTTGGCCGGCTGCCAGGGTCACCTCTTGGACAGGGGGATCGGCCAACGTCCCTCCGGTGATGCTCATGGTCACACGCGCGCGCAAGGGGGTGTCGCTCAAGTTGTGGGCCATTACGCCCACTGGCGCTTCGTCACCCACGGTGAAGAAACGGGGTAACACCGGTTGCAGGAGGAACGGTTGGGTGACCAGGATGTCGGCCGATGTTTCTCCGACGCGAGTCGTGCGGTCCACCGCCCACACGAGGAGCGTCCAGGTAGTCACGTTGTCGGGCAGGGGGATAGTAAGGCGGGCCCGACCAGTGGGGCCGGTGCGCAGGTCAGGTTGCCAGTAGGCAACGTCCAGGAACTCCTCACGCACGGTGGGAGGGGGGCCTCCGGGGCCACCGCCACCACCTTTGCCACCTATTTCCTCCTGTTGCAGGCGACGCTGAACGTTTTGTACCAGGGTAGCGGCGGTGCGGACGGCCAGGCCTCGCTGCCGGTAAAACACCTGAGCTAAAGGCGTGGGGCGTTCAAACAGGGTCAGGACCGCCTTATCCACCAGGGCTACGGCCACTTCCGCGTCCACAGGTTGTCCGTTCACGTCCTGTACCTCGAGGGTGAAACGGGCGGTATCGCGAGGACGGTACGTCTCCCTTTCGGGGATAGCGCGCACGGCCAGCGTGCGTTCTCGAATGTCCACCTGTAATTCAGTGTAGCCCAGCTTAAAGGAAGGCAAACCATCCTCGGCTGCGTCCCCTCCCTGGACGATGAAAACGGATACGAACACGTTAGGGGCCATGTCGGGTGTAATGGGAAGGGTCAGGACATCGTTGTTGGTCTGGAGGGTTATGCGCCAGGCGCGGCGGATACGCCCGCGTTCCAGGGTCACCAGAGCCTCTGCCGGCCCTGGATAAGGGGAGGGGATTAAAATCCGGGCAGTTTCGCCTACCCGGTAGGTGTTTTTGTCCGCCACGAGCAAGAGACGGTTGTTGTTTTCCCGACGCCAGGGCACGTACTCTGTACCACCGACCCAGATAAAGGAGCTGGCACGGGCCATGCGGCCCTGCGCATCCCGGGCAACCACGCGCAGGCGATAACTCCCTGGTTCTGGTGGGGTAAAGGTAGCCCGGCCCTGACCGTTGTCGTCCACGCGTACGGTTGTAGTGAACACCGGACGTTCTTCTACTTCGCTCACCCAGCGAAAGACACCATCCATATCCTGCTTTCGCACGTTACGCCAGAGTTGGCGGTACGCTATCAGCGTGACATCGCGGTCTGGCACAGGCTGTCCCTGGGTGTCCACCAGGAGAAGGGAGACCTCCGTTGCGTGGCCGACCTGGAGCACGCGGCGGTCCACAGCGATGCCGGGGTAAAGGGCCGCCTGGTGAGCTACGACATGTGTCCGGCCGGAAATGGTTTGGCCACTCTGGTCGTACAGGGTAACCTCGACCGTCCAACGTCGACTGCCCTCCTCGGCCGCGGGGGTTGTGGGCAGGGTGATGGTGAACACCCCTTGCGCGTCGGTTTGGCCACTGCCCTCCGCGACAGGGTAGCCCGGTTCGCTCAGGACATCCCATTCCCACCAGGCGACATCGTCAAACCGATAGGGTGGGCAAGAGGAGCGGGGGCATGTCCAGCGAACGGTGTACGGTTCTTCCAGGACCGTGTACTCTACCCTGGCATTGGCTACGGCCGCGCCGAAGAAGTAACGGGCCCGGGTCACCACACGTGCGGGCGTGCCCCTCACTACTTCAGGGGGATCCGCTTCTAGGTTCAGCTCGAACTCCGGTTTACGGTACGCGGCGACCAGCACGCTGGTCGGCGTCGTCATCTCCGCGCCTTCTACCCAGAAGGTGTAGAACCCCAAGGGAGCCTCTGACGCCAGGGGCAACCGCCCACTGGCGGTGCCCATCTCGTTGAGAGTCAGGTCCTGTTCGTACACGATGTCACCGTTGGGATCCTGAATGGACAAGCGAACCTGAGTGTTGGGAGGTGGGAGGGCGTACGTCTCGTCTTCGTCCTGGCGCACAATGAGCTTCCAGTAGATTGTCTGTCCAGGCCGGTACACGGGACGTTCGGTAATCAGGTGCGCTACCAGGGATTGAGGGGTGCCATAGGCGTAAGGGAGCCGGAAATTCCAGCGACTAATGCCCTCTTCCCATTCGGAGGAAGCCACTCCCAAAGGAGCATCCGGTGCCACCACGGCGACTACCGGTGTCCACGGGGAGATGGGACGGGCAAAGTTCACCCGAGCCAGACCGTTGGCATCGGTCACTACGGTTTGGCGTTCCTGGGAGGGCACAATGAATTGTACCGGAACGTTGGTCACCGGTTGACCGGTGCGCAGGTTTGTTATCCAGGCCAGGGCTTCTTGACCGGTGACTTTTAGCAACAC
This sequence comes from Anaerolineae bacterium, assembly GCA_015490995.1. Taxonomy (GTDB): domain Bacteria; phylum Chloroflexota; class Anaerolineae; order JAADDB01; family JAADDB01; genus S141-23. The sequence goes on from WFWT01000130.1 coordinate 15,049, forward strand.
GTTGTAGGGTGTCACGACAAGGAGGCGTCGAACGGGGTTCGCGAGTTCCTGTGGGGAGGCGATTGCTTCCAGTACGTAGAGGCCGGGGGGCAGTAGCTCCCCTTGGACAGTGGTCAACGTGATGTCAACCTCGTGCCACACGTTGCGAGCTTCTGGAAGTATCACGTCCCAGGTGCGCATCGGTGTTCCCAATGCTTCGGGCAGGATGTTGTGCCATTCCCCGACCTCTTTTGTGATCATCTCCAGCGCCTGGGCCGTGGGCAGGCGGTACAGGTTGAAGGTGAGTGCGGGCACATTGCGCGCTCGGAGAGGGACGGTAATGGGCAGGCCCGCCTCGAACATGGCTCCGTCCACCGGGAGGACCAATTGATACGCGGCGGGAAAGTCACCGGTGGTAAAGCGCACTTGCACGTCCTTGCCCAAGGTGTGACCGAACTGGTCGCCAATGGTGCCCTTGAGAGTAATGGTGTACGTGGTACGGCTGGTAGTGTCCAGGTCCACGAGGAACTCGTTGCGAAATGCATCGAAATACGTGAACACCCGTGTCGGTTCGGGCACAATGCTTACCGCGTCAGCGAGGGTGGACCTGTCAACCGCTCCTTCGAAGGTGAACTGTACGGTGATGAATCCAGGCGTCACGTTGGTGCTTCCGTCCTGCGGGCGAACGCTGACTACCCGGATGGGCGGAATGACCCGAACGGGTTGGGCGACGGCAGAGGCTAACGTGGCCCCGTCCTTGGCCTCCAACGCCTGAGCGATGGACACGGTGTAAAATCCTCCCATGTGGAGTGGGGCCTGGGGCTGAATCAGGAGCATGGTGTCGGACACCCAGGACAAGGCTATAGGCACGGGCGCACCGGTGGCATGGTCAATCAAGCGCACTCGTCCCTCTGCCGATGATCGGTTTATGGGCATGGAGAAGGTGACTGTTATGGGATAACCGGGGCGGATAAGAGGGATGTACGAAGGCGTATCGATGGGTCGCTCTGCTATTTTAACCACACGCGGAACAATGGTGCGGAATGTGAACGTGACCGGCTCGGTCAAGGGCGCGCCATCCACCGCGCTGAGGGGACGGGTGATGGTGACGGTATACCACGTTGCTGCTCGGAAGGCACTGGCCGGTCGAAATTCGAGCAGACTTGTGCCCACCCATCGCACGGCGCCGGGTACCGGTGGTTGGATTTGGAACCACTCCGGCAAGGGTTGTTCGGTGTTGGTTTCCTCCAGCTGTGCCACGGCCCGGTTAAAGGCCACTCGAATGGTTGCAGTGATGGGTACAGCTTCCTCCCCTTTGCGGGGCGAATGGCGGCTTACTTCCAGGGGGGCCTGAGTGACAAACCGGTAAGATACAGGACGCATGAGGGGGATCCCCTGAACGCTACGAATTTGTTCCTTTACCCGCACCGTGATCCACTGGCCGTGAGGGAAAGGTGTACGTGGTCGAAAGCGCAGGACAGGCCCCACAACTTCTGTCGTTCCCGGCACTTCTGGCTGAACACTTACCGCGTCCCGGGCGCTCTCCGGCGCGATGGGCATGCTAAAGACGATCTCAATGGGCGTGTCGGGCCGCGCTTCCTCACCCGGGGCCGGACGAACGTCGACGACGACGGGAGGGAGAGGCGGTGGGGTGGGCGAAGGGGGACCCTCGGGCGTGTCCGTCACGACGGGAGGAGGGGTCACTGTGAGTGGTGGGGACGGAGTGGGCGTCGGCTGAGGGCGGGTACAGGCAAACATCCCACCTAAGAGGATCAGGATGGTCAAGCTCAAGCCAAATAACAACCGCGTAGGGCGTGTCATGATGTGGCTCCTTACGCTTCATTTGCTCGCTCGGCGATCCGCGTCGCTGTTTCCTGGTCCGACCATGGGAACACGCGACAGCCGGTGCCCCAGTATGCACGGGGAGAGCGCTCGGAAATAGGTCGGTCAGCCAACCAACGCTCTCCACTTTAGCCGGTGGAAATAGATCCCGCGAGGCACTTAACCCCGGGTGCACGCCCCACGCTCTACAAAGGTGGGATGGCTTACCATAGGTTGTCCGTCCCGCGGCGAGGCGCTTCTGGGAGGGAGCGCTACCGCTGAGGTAAGCCACCGATCGTGCTCACCCGTGAGTGTGAACCTCCCGGTAGTTTGGCCTTCAGAAGCTAATGGACGCGAAACCCATTCGCTTTGCAAATGGATAACATAGATTATACTTTTATCCGGGAAAATCCGAAAAAAGCGGACGGCCTGCACAACGAGGGGACCGGTTATCGGAGCCCGCGTGCCCGTAAGAGTTCCAGAAGACGGTCAGGGTAATCGGTCATGATGCCGTCCACGCCCATGTCCAGTAGACGGGCCATTTCGTCAGGGTCGTTGATGGTCCACACGTCTACTCGTACGCCCAAGGCGTGTGCAGAGCGCACAAAGCGAGGGGAAACAACGGTAAGCCGCACGCCTTGCACGGTGTATTCTGTGGGCACTTGCAGGGTATCGGGCACCGGTCGCCAAGCACGGCTCAAGCCCAGGGTATGGAATACCCAAAACGATTGGATTTCTTCACGGGAAGCAAAGGTAGCCACGTTGGGCAGGCGCTGCCTGAGTTCGTCCACAATTTCTTGACGGAAGGAACCCACGATGACCTTGTCGGTCATCCCCTTGCGTTCGATCAGGTTGGCCAGCGCGGCCACGATAGGTGGATCGTTGGATTTGACCTCGATGTTGAAGCGGGCGTCCGGCAACGCGTCGAACACCTCTTCCAGGGTGGGGATGCGGATACCCTGGCCACGATACGGGTATGTTTGTCCTCCATCCGGGGTAAACCAATAGCCGGCATCCAGAGCTTGAACTTCGGCGAGTGTCATCTCGCGCACGGCGCCCGTGCCGTTGGTGGTGCGATCGACGGTGGGATCATGGATTACCACGATGTAGCCGTCGCGCGTGCCGTGGACGTCCAGCTCCAGCACGTCTACCCCCATTTCCCAGGCGCGCCGGAAGGCGAAAAGCGTGTTTTCCGGCCAAAGGCCGGCACCTCCCCGATGGGCGAAGACTGCAGGTTGAGGGAGGGTTCGATAAATGCTCTTGGGTTCTGGGGGGTGTACCGTGACCATTCGGTAAATGAGCCAGACGATGAGTGCCACCAGGAACGCCAGGAGGGTTCGCCGCAAGAACCAGCCGATCATGAGAGACTCCTAATTTCCCACGCCTTTGACGACCGCCGTCTCATGTTCCCGATTATAAACCAGTTGGGTAATGGGCTCAAGCCCCTGTGCGCTGCCCGCGGGGTGTGGGTTGTTCGTGGTCGGAGAGGGTGTCGCGCGTGGATGCCGGTAACCACGGAGAAGAATGCTGGTCAGCCGCTAGGTAGGTCCATGCTTCGGCCTCCCAGTATATCGGCCAGCGGACCACCATCTGGCGGACGTTCACCGTGTTCCAGGTCTGGAGGAGGGGCTTGGGCTGGATTAGCGTCCCTGGTAGATCTCGATGTTGCGTTCGTGCTCCGCCAGGGTAACCGCGAACACGTGGCCACCATCCCCGCGGGCGACGAAGAAACAGTATTGGGTTTCTGCCGGGTATACGGCCGCCTGAATGGCACTCAGGGCCGGGTTGGCAATGGGCCCTGGGGGCAGACCAGGGTACAGGTAGGTGTTGTACGGGCTTTGGATCTGTCGGTACACATCGATGCTGGGCGGTTTCCACCACCATTCCCCAGGGCGACCCATCGCGTACTGCACGGTTGGGTCGGCCTGCAAGTACGTCCCTGCTTCCGGACACCGGCCTTCCAACCGGTTCCAATAGACGCTGGCCACGAGTGGTCGCTCGTCCGCCAAGGGCGTCTCGCGTTCGATAATGGAGGCCAGGGTGACGATCTGGTGTAAGGTGTACCCGCGTGCGGCCGCATCTTCCCGCCATTGAAGGGGAACGCGCTCATCAAATGTGCGCAGCATGATCGCGATGATGGTTTCTGGATCCGAGCCTACGGCGACCCGGTACGTTTCGGGGAAGAGGTACCCTTCCAGGGAGCTACCCGGAGGGAGGGCCTGTAGAAAGGCGAACTGGCTGCGCAGTTCAGGGCTGAGGGCTTCGGGGGCGCGAGCTAAGGCCAGGAATTCTTGGGGATCGACGACCCCCTGTTCCGCAAGGTAGTCCGCGATCTCCTCGATGCGCCATCCCTCTTGGATGGTGATCACAATCTCCCGGGCACGGGCCTGTTGTAGTGCCCGCGCGATTTCGGGCATGGTCATGTTCCGGCGTAAAGTGAACTCTCCGGCCTCCAGACGGGTGCTAAGTCCGTAATACCGCAAGTACAGCTCGAACAGTCGAGCATCGGTGATGAGCCCCACCTCCTGCAACCGTTGGGCTATGCTTCGGGCCGGTTCCCCTCGCTCTACTACGAAGAGCACTGGCTCGTCGGAGGTGGAGGGTGGGGTGTTGATGTCGGCTGCCCGCAGTTGCAGATACCAGCCAATAAGGGTTTCCTCCAGGGTGTCCGGTGTGAGCCGTTCCAAGGGAGAGGGAGGAGGCACGATCCGGTGGGCGGCGGGAGGCACGGCGGACAGCTGCGCTTCCACTCGGCTGCGTACGATGATGATGCTGATACCGATGACCATTAACGTTAACCCGAAGACGGCCAACCGTAGCAGACCGATGGGGGTCTGAGGGTGCAGGGCCCGCAACCACCAGGGGCGAGACGACGTACGTTGGCGCTGTACGGGTACCGGTCGCGGGGGCAAGGTGCCCCGCCGTTTAGCACGTTTCATGATGGTTCTCTCCTACCCCACCGGGTGGGAATTGCGTCTCCGACGGTTGTGATGCGCGTTGGGCTTCCAGGAACTCCTGGAGGATTACGGCCGCCGCGTGCGCGTCAACGGCCTCAACACGACGGCGTCGGCCCGCCTCTCGCAAGCGGGCCTCGGCTTCTTCGGTGGACAGGCTTTCATCCCATTCCAAGACCGGCAGGTCTGTGCGATCCCGTAAGCGGGCCACAAATCGCAGAACCTTTTGGGTTTGAGCTGAGGGGGTGCCGTCCAGGTAGTAAGGTACCCCTACCACAATGCCTTCTACCCCCTCACGTCGAGCCAGGTCCAGTATCCGTTCGATGTCCTCCTGCCAGCGGGTGTGGTGAATAATGGTCAGGGGCGTGGCGATCACGCCCAGGGGGTCGCTCACTGCGACGCCGATGCGTTTTTCTCCCACGTCCAGACCAAGCCATCTGCCTGGACGAAACCGCCGACTCATGGTTCTCCCTCACGCAGCGCGCCTTCCAGGTCCACAGTAACCAGGATACGGCCTGGCTGAACCGGCATGCGTTCCCGCCAGGCACTGGGAATCCACTCTTGGCGGATAAGCCAGTCGGGCCCGAGGTAAAACGCAGGGGGCGACGCCAGTCGCCAGCGTGTTTGCAGGATAACCGCGGCCTCCTCTACCGGTTTGCCGGCAATGGCGCTACGGACTTCGTCCTCATTGATGTCCAGCACGTAGGTGCCCTGGGCGCGCACGGCAAAATAGACAGTTTGAGTAGTGGGATCCCACGCGGTGACCGGCCCCACCTCGACCTGGGTGCTGTCCCGTACCAGCCGACCGGCCGGAGGCAAGGACTGACGCAATGCCCGCAGGGCCAATTCACGAGCTGCAGAGCCGTCCACTGCCAGCGCGCGTACCAGTAGGCGAAGACGGACCCCTACGTTTTCCGCTTCTTCCCCTGCAAACCGATCATAGGTCTCCGCCATCACGAAAGTTTGAATGGTCTGACGGGGGATGAATTCCCCCTGGCGTTGTTTGCGGGTCAGTTCTTCAATGGCCCGTTGGGTGAGCAGGCGTAATGCTTCCCGCCGGGCGACGTCCTTGTCCCGGGCGGTGACAACGGGCACTTCCTTGACGCCGCCCCCGGTGGTAGGCTCGGGGTTGGTTACGGCCACCTGTAAGGCCAACGGACCGACCACCTGGCTAATGGTAAATGCCCGAACGTTTCCACTGGGGCCTGGCTCTACGGCTTCAATGGGCACTTCCACCCGTGCGCCCCGCCGGGGAGGAAGGACCGCTTCTTCGGTGGTGCGGAACTCAATGGCTTGCGCCGTTGCGGTGCGCACCCGTGTGTTCGGTGGGATGCGCACTTCTTGGTCTACCCGGTTCGTGAAGATAACCGTACCGGTAGCTCGTTCGCTGGGGCTGAGACGACGTCCGGTGGCAGGTGCGTAGACGGTGTCTTCAACCAGGGCTTCGATGTAGCGTGCCGGCACGACGCGCAGGCCAAGTTCCGGTTCTTCCACGCCCGGATGGGCCGTGAAGTTCAGGGCCACTTGTACCCTTTCCGGCGCGGGAGTAATCCATACGCTGGCCCACGGCGCAAGGAGGAGAATGGTCCCCGCGGCCAAAGTGATAATGCCGCCGACCAGGACCAGCACCAGGAAGGCGTGAAACCAGCCAAGCCATGAGGTGGAAACGTGCAGCGCGCTGCCCGCGCGCGGTCTTGGTGGTCGGGGCAAACTGCCTCGCCGAGGCAGGGGGACGACCGCATGGGCCGCGGCGTAGACCAGGGCAGGTGCCAAGGGGCGGTGGGAGCGGCGCCGTGCCGGGATATACCACCAGGGAAACCATCGGGCTCGCCACACGCTGCCGAAGGTGGGCAGGCCTGCCATTCGTGCCGCAGCGACCACCGCGGGATCATGGGTGACCAGGGCCACGCGTTTGTCCTGGTCCAGGGCGGCCGTCCGCAACGCTCGCAGGCGCGGAGCGCTCCGTAACACCTGGTGGCGCCTGGGCACGACAAAAACAACCCGGCGCCCCGGAGCCTGACTCAGCTTCTCCAGGATGCCGGGCCAGGTGTCGGTCAAGCTCAGCGCAATCACGGTGGTGGTAAACCAGTTCATCGGCTTTCCTAAGGGGATGGACTTATCCGGTCTCCGCCTGACGGCGTACCAGTTCCGGTACGGTGGCGAGGGCCACGTCCAGTTTGCTCGCGTCCTTGCCCCCGGCCTGTGCTAAAGTGGGCCGGCCACCTCCGCCTCCACCTACAACCTGGGCCACCTCTCGTACCAGCCGTCCTGCGTTCAGACCACGTTCCGCCAGGTCTTGTGTGACCGCCGCGATGAACAGCGGCCGTCCATTGCGCACCGTGCCGAGCACCACGACCCCGCTGCGCAGCCGGTCCCGAATCCAATCCGTCATGCGACGCATCAAATCTGGGTCGTCGGTGCTCACCCGGGCGGCGACAACGGGGACACCGTCCACCAGCTGGGCTTGTTCTGCTAGGCGCCATGCTTCGTGTTTGGCCTGTTCTTCCCGCAAGGCCTGAAGTTCCTTTTCCAGGCTGGAAAGTTCTCCCAGGAGCTGGCGCACGCGCGTTTCCACCTGCTCAGGGGGCACGCGCAGCAGCGCGGCCAGGCGATCCAGCTCGTTCAGGCGGGCGGTGATGAGGTGTGCCGCTTCTTCGCCGGTGACGGCTTCAATACGCCGGGCGCCGGACCCCACGCTTCCCTCCGCGACAATGCGGAAGAAGCCGATCTGTCCGGTGTGATGTACATGGGTGCCGCCACACAGCTCACGGCTGTATGGTTCGGGCTTGGCAATGTTAACCACGCGCACGATATCACCGTACTTTTCGTTGAAGAGCGCCATAGCCCCCTTGGCCACCGCTTCCTGGTACGTGGTCCACTCATCCCACACCAGGTCATCCCGCATCAAAGCCCGGTTAATGGCATCTTCTATGCGTCGCAGGGTTTCCGGTTCCGGGGGCGTAGTTTCCGTGTAGTCGAAGCGCAGCCGGTCCGGCGCGACGAGGGAGCCCGCCTGGTGTACGTGTGTGCCCAGGATGCGACGTAGGTAATAGTGCAAAATGTGGGTGGCGGTGTGATTGCGCATGATGTTCCAGCGGCGGGTGGCGTCCACCCGTGCGACCGCCGTGTCCCCCACGCGGGGATGCCCTTCTGTCACTTTCCCCACGTGAACGATTAGGCCTTCCACCGGACGATGCATGGCGGTTACCGTGATGCGCCACGGTTCACCGCCGTTCTTTGGCGTGTGTTCGATCACCCCGGTATCGCTCACTTGACCGCCCGCCTCCACGTAGAAGGGGGTCTCCCGCAGGATGACGCCCACCTCCTCACCGGGAGCTGCCCTGTCCTGCAAAGTGTGGTCCCGCAGCAGGCCGACCACTTCCGTGTGGGTTTCCAGGACGCCGTCGTAAATACGGTGTTTGACTCCCTCTTTAGGCAGACGCCCCTGTTGCACCAAGCGTTCCAGAATGGCCTTGTAACGGGCCGCTTCAGTTTGGTCCACCTGTTTGAACTGTGCCCGCTCCCGAGAACGGCGGCGCTGTTCTTCCAGTGCCGCTCGGAAGCCTTCCTCGTCGACCAGCATTCCTTCTTCACGGGCGATGTCGCGGGTCATTTCCAGGGGGAAGCCATGGGTATCGTACAGGCGGAATGCTTCTCGGCCTGGGATGACCTTCTCCCCGCGAGCCTTTAGGTCCGAAATGATGCGGGCTAACACACTCAGGCCTGCATCTAAGGTCTGGTAGAAACGTTCTTCCTCGGCGGTTAGGGTTCGGGTGATGAACTCCCTGCGTTCGACAATCTCCGGGTATGCGCTGCCCATAATATCAATGACCTTATGCGCCACTTGAGCCAGGAAGGGTTCGGTAAAGCCGATCTTCCTGCCAAAACGGGCAGCACGTCGAATGATCATGCGCAGGACGTATCCCCGTCCTTCGTTGCTGGGAATGACACCGTCTCCGATGAGAAAGGTTGCGGCCCGTCCATGGTCCGCGATGACCCGATATCCCACATAGTGGCGTGCTCGCGTGGCCTCGTCATGACCTAACAGCTGCTGTACGTAATCCATAATGTCCACAAAAATGTCGGTGTCATAGTTGGAAGGCACTTGCTGAAGCACCGACGCGATGCGTTCCAACCCCATGCCGGTATCCACACCGGGTTGGGGCAGCGGCTCGCGGCGTCCGTCGGCATACTGATTGAACTGCATGAACACCAGGTTCCAAATCTCCAGCCAGCGAGCACACCCGTTGTCCAATGCTACGGAGCAATTAGGATCCCCGCACGTGCAGGCCTCCGGCCCCCAATCGTAGTGAATCTCACTGGTCGGCCCACAGGGTCCGGTATCGCCCATCGCCCAGAAGTTGGTGGCTTCTCCCATGCGATGAATGCGTTCCGGGGGAAGGCCAATCTCTTCTTGCCATATTCGATAAGCCTCATCATCGTCGGTAAACACGGTAGCGTGCAGTCGCTCGCGCGGGATGTCCCACACCTGGGTGAGCAATTCCCACGCGTAATGGATGGCTTCGCGCTTAAAATAATCGCCAAAGGAGAAGTTCCCCAACATTTCAAAAAAGGTGTGGTGTCGTGGGGATGGGCCTACGTTCTCCAGGTCGTTGTGTTTGCCGCTGACGCGCATGCACTTTTGGCAGGAAGCCGCCCGCGTGTAGGGGCGCTTCTCCACGCCCAGGAACACGTCCTTGAATTGCACCATGCCGGCATTGGTGAAGAGAAGCGTCGGGTCGTTGGCCGGCACCAGGGATGAGCTGGGCACAATGGTGTGTCCCTTGCTTTCAAAGAACTTCAGGAACGAGGTGCGAATCTCTTTAGACGTTAACCGCTTCATGGTCCTCCTTCTCCTGCGCCTGCACGCGCGGTATCCTAACGGTTATGGATGATGTGATTTTACCCCTGGGGCGGGAGGGGCGTCAAAGGCAACCGGGACCACATGTGGACAAGGGCTGTGTATGAGCTATTTTGCGGGTACCGTTTGTGTGTCCAGTGGAGTGCCCCTATGATACCCGTGAGAACGGAGAGGGATCGTCGTGTGAATTAGGGAGTGCGTGGGACGATCACGTTGAGGATGGGAGCAGTCATGGCGCGAGAGTTACGGCGAGGACGAGGCGTCCTCGAGGTGGATGAAGCCCGCTTGCGTGAGGTGTGGGAAAAGCAGCCCGCGGGCAAAGGGCTGATCGGGGGAGATCCTCGTCGACGACCCCATTGGGTGCATCCTATTCCGCCTGAACCGGCCCCCTGGTTCCGGTTGGGCCAGTCCTCGGAGGAACATCGGGAACGGTTGGTGCGCTTCCTCACCACGGCGCCGGCGGAGATCGAGATCGGCGCGGGCAGCGGCCATTTTATCGTGGACTGGGCCGAAAAGCACCCAGATCGGCACTTCCTGGCCATCGAGGTGCGATGGAAGTTCGCCAACAAGATTTATAAGAAGCTCACCCGTCGTGGCCTGACCAACCTGTGGGTAAGCGACAACGATGCCCGAGTCTTGATTCCGGAGGTCGTCCCCGATGAAAGCATCGATGTCTTTCACATCCTGATGCCCGATCCCTGGTGGCGGCCCAAGCACCAGGCCAAGCGCATTTTCAGCCCCTGGTTTGTGGACGTCTTGGCCCGCAAGCTGAAGCCGGGGGGCATTCTCCGAGTAGAGACGGACGTGGAGAACTACCCCCAATTTGTGGAAACCCTGGTGACAGCGCATCCCTTGTTTGAGTCGCATGATCCGGAGCTGGAGGCGTTGTTCTCGGACGCGACGTTAACCTTGCGACAGCAATGGTGCGTAGAACACGGGGTACCCATTTACAAGCGCTTTTTCCGCCGTCGGGAAACTTCTATACTTAACGATGTGCCTACCGGTGCTCGGGTGTGATACGTCATTCGGAAAAGCCCCATAGGGAAGGGGTCGCCAGTTCTACACTGTTACCGGCGGGGTCGCGAACGTAAAGGGAGCGCGCGCCGTTAGGCCAAACGATTTCCGCTTCGATGGGAATGCCGTGAGCTTGCAGGTGGGCTTTCCACGCGGCCAGTGTATCGGTAGGGACCGCGAAGGCCACATGACCCGGCCCCTGTGCCCCGTGGGGCGGCACGTCACTGGCTTTGTGGGTCTCTTGAGGGTTGAAGATCAACACCATACCCGGGCCACACCGGAAGAACAGGTGTCGGTTGCCTTCTCGTTTCAACAGGGAAAGGCCCAAGATATCCCGATAGAAGTGACATGCCGCGTCCAGGTCATCCACATAGAGGCACGTTTCCAGCACCCGTTGTATCACCATGGCTCCTCCGGGCGCGAGACGAACATCCGTACAGCTGCTGTCGGACATTGCTCGGCCTTCCGTGTAGAAAAGCGTCCTTTTGCGCGATTTGGGAGATTTGAAAACGTGACGGGCGATTTGCAACAAGCATAGCGAAAGAGGTGCAGATGTTCAAGTTCGCCGAAGGTGTTCAGGAGGCGACGAGCAACGGGCAATTGCGCAGGTGCCCAGATTACGTTAAAATACCACCAGGAAGGTCGTAAAGTGCAGACTGGGGAGCGCGCCATGACAGAGACGACACAACCATCGACGCCTACACCGACCAAAGCCCTGCCGGACCTTCAAGAGATGCTGCGCGTAGGGGAAGAGCGGGTGGAGGGCTTTACTTACGCGCAGGCCGACGGGTGGACCCCGGTAGAAGAAGTACGGCGTAGCACCGACCCTATGGCCCAGCCTCAAGTCGTAGCCACCCCGGAGGGACGAGTTCACCTGGTGTGGGGAGAGAATGGGTGGATCTGGCACGCTTGGCGTTCGGACGACGGGTGGTCGACGCCGCAGAGGTTGTTTATGGGGCACCAGCCCAGCTTGGAGGCTGACGAGCAAGGTAGGGTGCACCTGGTTTTCGCCCACGCGTTTGGCGGCCGACACCAGATCTACTACACCCGATACATGGAACCCCTGTGGCGTTTGCCTTACGAAATCTCCCGAACACCGGGTCTCTCCCACAGGCCCCATGTGAGGGCAGCCGCGGACGATCGGGTGTACGTGGTATGGGAGGACGATTCCCCCGGATTCCCGGCCATTTATCACGCCTACAATCCAGAAGGGTACTGGATCAATGCGCCTATCCCCGGCATTCGCGGGTGGCGTCCCCGCCTGGTGACGCGCGGCGAAGAAGGAATTCACGTGGTCTGGGAAGCGGCGATGCCCACGCGGCGTGGGGATGACATCTACCACGCGCAGATGGCGGCAAGTGGGTGGACCCTGGCTGAGAACATTTCCGATACCCCTGCCGGGGATTCGGCCCTGCCCCATGCAGCCGCCACCGCGGAGGGGGAAATCCACGTGGTGTGGGAGGAACGCATTGCCAACCGCACGTTTATCGCGTACACCTACGGGCAATACGCTTCCTGGCGCCGCCCCTTGGTGTTGGTGTACTGGGGACGCCCGCAGCAGCCTTGCCTGGTCATCTCTCGCCAGGGATACATTCACCTCGCGTGGGTGGACGAGGATGTCCTGGCCTACCGGCGTCGCGACGGGGGCGACAATCCGGTATGGCACGCTCCGCAAGCCCTGGACCAGGCCGGCGGTGGTGTGGGCTCACCCCATTTGTGGGTGAACGAGGACGGAAATGTGTACGCCACATGGGTGCGCCGGGAAGGCACCGAGTATGTGCTCTGCTTCCGGACCTGGGAGATGCCTCGAGAACAACGCACGCATTTGCCCTACGTGACGACGTGACGGTGCCGTAATGGGACGGGCGGAACAGGGTGTGGAGAAAAGTCTCCATCGGTATCAGGTGATCCCCCGTGTGTTGTGTTTTGTGTTGCATGAGGGAAAGGTGTTGCTTTTGCGCGGCGCGCCGACCAAGCGCATCTGGCCCAACAAGTATAACGGCCTTGGGGGCCATGTGGAACGTGGGGAGGATGTTTATACGGCAGCGCTGCGGGAAATTCACGAGGAAAGTGGTCTGGAGGTTACCAATGTGCGGCTGCGCGGCGTCGTCACCATCGACGCGGGGCACTCTGTTGGTATCCTGCTTTTCATCTTCCTGGCAGACGCGGTGACTACCGAAGCCCGGCCTTCTGAAGAGGGAACGTTGGAGTGGGTGCCGCTGTCGGCATTGGCCACCTATGATGTGGTCGAAGACATTCGAGTGGTGTTGCCCCAGGCCCTGGCGGCAGAGGAGGAAGGCCACATCTTTTACGCGCATTACCTGTATGATGACGCCGATAACTTGGTGATCGTGTGGCCTGCAGGAGCGGCGGCAGCCCACGGACGGGCGTAAACGCGAAAGGAGAGATGTGTCATGCAGTTGAGTCGAAAGGCGGATTACGGATTACGGCTGGTGTTGGAGTTGGCAAAGGTGTACCCGAACGGACGAGTGGCCACCCACGAAATCGCAAAGCGGCAAGCGATCCCAGAACCCTTCCTGGCCAAGATTGTGGCTGAGCTGGCCCGTAGCGGCCTCGTAGTGAGCAAACGCGGCAGTGGCGGTGGTGTGTTCCTTGCCCGGCCGCCAGAGGAGATCACCTTGCTGGACGTTATTGAGGCCTTGGATGGCCCTATCGCGTTCGCCCCTTGTCGGGATAACCCGTACCTGTGCTGTTGGACCGGTCAGTGTGTGCTGGAAGAGGTCCTGAAAGGTGCCACCGCGGTGGTGGAACAATACCTGGGCAATCTTACCTTTGCCGACGTGCTGGAACACGCCCGTCAGCGCCAGCACATTCCTTTGATGGAATCGTTCTCAGAGTCGAGTTAAACCCTCTGTCCTGGCGGATTGCTGACACACGGAGAACTGCGGGGAGTAATGGCGCCCGCGCCTGTCGGTACTCGTGACAAAGCAATTAACGAAACGAAGATGTGGGTAAGGGTGGGCGCCGGTTCTACTGCCGGCGCCCACCCTTCATTATCCCTAACAAGGGAGAGACGCGCATGGCAAACCATTCTCGGTCACCCATCATCACCCCTGGACGGGGAACCGTTCAGCGATTAAAGGTGGCCCTGCTTTCTGAGCTGGAGATCTTTGCCGACTTGCCCGAAGGGGACATTGACCGTCTTCTCAACAAGTCTACCATGGCGCAGATTCCTCGTGGCCGTGTATTAAGTCCTAACGAGATGGACGAGGTACTTTTCATCCTCAAAAAGGGGCGTGTTCAGTTATACCGCCTGTCCGCGGACGGCAAGAAGTTTGTCATTGACGTGTTGGGGCCAGGAAGCGTGTTCGGCGAGTGTGTCCTGACCGGACAGCGCTTGTCCGGCGCGTTCGTCGAAGCGGTGGAAGATAGCGTCCTGTGTATCCTCCACCGCGCGGACCTTGAGCGGTTGATCATGGTGGCTCCCCGGGTTGGCCTGCGATTGCTGGAGATATTGGGCAGGCGTATCTACGAGCTGGAGGAGCGGTTAGAGGAGATGGCCTTTAAGCGGGTACCCTCCCGGCTGGCTGCCCTCCTGCTGCGATTGGCGGCCAGGGAAGGGAATCCCATTGAAGGGTATACGCATCAGGATTTCGCCGATATGATCGGCACGTATCGGGAGACCGTCACCCAGGCATTGAACGAAATGAAACAGCAGGGATTGCTGGAAGTGGGCCGTAAGCACGTCCGGATTTTGGACGAGCAGAGTATACGGCTGTTGGCGGAACAGTAAACCTCCCCTTCACGCGTCTCGGAAGGTCCACAGTCGGTTAGCGCCAAAGTTCCAAAAGAGCACGACCCCAATGGCGAACATTTTTGCCGCGTTGTAGTTCCACGGTGCGGGCACAAAGGGCACCAGCAAGCGGTAAACCTGCCACAGCACCAGGTTGTTCAACCCCAGGCCAATGACGCTCACCGTGGCAAACTGTGCCAGCTGGGAGGCTACCGGCCGGTGGCGGGTTTCCGGGAAAGTCCACAGCCTGTTCCATGTGAAGTTGCTGACCACCGCAGCAGAGAAGGAAATGGAATTCGCCACCAGGAGATGCCAGCCTAACAGGCCGTGCAGGACGTTCAGCATGGTCAAGTCAATAACCATGCCCAGGGTGCCCACCAGGGCAAACTTCACAAAGCGTTCCACCTCCCGACGGCCTTCATGTGTGTGCAACCAGTACCGCCATTTCGTGCCAGGGACCATTCCGATGCCTCATGTGCTGGGGTCGCTATAAACACGTGGTGGACCGTGGCCCCACCCGATAGACGTTCTAAAACCGGTCCAGTATAGCACGGGGCAGGAAGGGCTCGCAAACAGATGTAGCGAATTGGCCGCGTAGCCGGTCCGTGGGCACACCGCGCCGAAGAGCAGGAGATCTTACAGAAAACAAACGACCTGCCAATCTTTATCTAACGAAATCGCGCTACGGTAAAAGCAAGGGTCTAAAGTGGCGAATCAAGCCGTAATTCAAAACCCTTGATACCTCATTGAACGTCCTTAACGGGTACACAATGCCCTTTCGTGGGGACGCGGGAACCAACTTGGTGTACAGGTCAGGAGGTGAATGATGCGCGAGTACACACCCTTTGAGTCGTTGATGCGAGAAATGATGTCTCAATTTTTTGAAGACGTGGTGCGCACGCGGGAACAGGGGATCGGTACACGCGTCGCGCGTTTGCCGGTGGATGTGTGGGTTACCGACGAGGCGGTGATCTTGGAAGCCAGCCTGCCGGGGGTTCAACCGGAGGACGTGGACGTGACCTTTGACGGAGACACGCTCATCATCAACGCTACCCTGCCCGAACCACAGGTGCAGGGCAAATCTGTATTGCGAGAACGCTATCACGGTCCTGTCCATCGGGCCCTGACGTTGGACATTCCGGTGGACACCGACCGGGCAGAGGCCGTCTTCAGGAACGGCGTGTTGCGCCTGACCATCCCACGGGCGGACAAGGCACGTCCCCACAAGATTCAGGTCAAAAGCGGATAAGGTCATCTCTAATACATCGCTAACCTTCGTCTTGCGTTGATCTAACGCAGAGGTGATATACAAAAGCACGGTTTGGTCGTGCACCTCGTTCCCCTCGGTGTTCCCCACATACCTGAGGTGGAAAGGAGGTGAGGACCATGGCCGAACTGATGAGGTGGGATCCGATCCGGGAGGTACGGGAGCTGGAGCGTACCGTCGATCGGTTGTTTGAGAGCGTGTTGGGGCCGTGGTATCGACCGTTTGCCGATGGAGGCCGTGTGGGAGCCCGTTACGTGCCGGTGGATGTGTACACCACAGATGATCAGGTAGTGATCCTGGCTGCATTGCCGGGACTGCGACCGGAGGACGTGGAGGTGACCTTTGAGGGGAACACGGTGACCATCAAGGGCGAGTTCCCCGAGGTCAGCGGTGATAACATCCACTGGCACCTGCAGGAGCGCTACTACGGTCCCTTTGAGCGCACCATCACCCTGAACATGCCGGTGGACTGGGATCACGCAGAGGCATACTTTGAAAACGGCCTGCTGCGGTTGGTGATCCCGAAGGCGGAGGAAATCCGGCCGCGCAAGATCAAGGTGAAGGCCAAGTAGCCTTGTTGGCGTGATGGCGATGGAGGAGGAGCGAGTCTCTCCGGCGAGAGGCTCGCTCCTCCTGTGTGAGACTGGGCAAAGGCGCATTACACGAGTAACAGGGAGGTGGACTATGGGGCTTAAGTTGCGACCGTTGGGAGATCGGGTGTTGGTGAAGCCCATCGAACGGGAAACCCAGCTGCCCAGCGGCCTGGTGCTTCCGGAGACCGCCAAGGACAAGCCGCAGATCGGAGAGGTGCTGGCGGTTGGCCCGGGAGCCCGAACGGAGGATGGCAAGCGGATTCCCCTGGACGTGCAGGTTGGTCAGAAGGTGGCGTTCCCCAAGTACGCCGGTACGGAAATTAAGCTTAACGGTGATGAATACCTGCTCATCCAGGAGCGGGATTTGCTGGCGGTGGTCGAAGAAGAGTAAGGTATTGAGTGTTCTCTCCACATTTTCAGTGCGTAGGATAGCCAGGCACAGAAACCCACAGGGAGAAGGAGGAGGGTAACAATGGCGAAGCAGATCGTCTTTGCGGACGAGGCCCGACGAAACTTGAAGATCGGTGTGGACATTCTGGCCAACGCGGTGAAGACCACCCTGGGGCCCAAGGGGCGCAATGTGGCCCTCGACAAGAAGTGGGGTGCGCCGACCATCACCCATGACGGGGTGACGGTAGCTAAGGAGATCGAACTGAAGGACCCGTACCAGAACATGGGGGCTCAGTTGCTGAAGGAAGCGGCCACCAAGACCAACGACGTGGCCGGTGACGGGACCACGACCGCGACGGTACTCGCCCAGGCGATGGTGAACGAGGGCTTGAAGAACATCGCCGCGGGTGCTAACCCGATGCTTCTGAAGCGGGGCATTGAAAAGGCGGCGCAGGCCGTTTCCAAGGCCATCCGTGATATGGCGATTGAGGTGAAGACCCGCGAGGATATCGCGCACGTGGCCTCCATCTCCGCGAACGACCGGGAGATCGGTGAGCTCATCGCCGAAGTAATGGACAAGGTCGGCAAGGACGGTGTGATCACCGTCGAAGAGAGCAAGGGCCTTGAGTTCGAGACCGAATACGTGGAGGGAATGCAGTTCGACCGCGGGTACATCAGCCCCTACTTTGTCACCAACCCCGAGCGAATGGAGGCGGTTCTGGAAGAGCCGTACATCCTCATCCATGACAAGAAGATCAGCTCCGCGCAGGACCTGGTGCCGTTGCTGGAGCGATTGCTCCAGGTGGGTAAGCGTGACCTGTTGGTCATTGCCGAGGACGTGGAAGGGGAAGCGCTGGCGACGCTGGTGCTCAACAAGCTGCGGGGTGTGCTAAACGTGGTGGCGGTGAAGGCGCCGGGCTTCGGCGAGCGGCGCAAGGCGATGCTCCAGGACATCGCTATCCTGACCGGTGGTCAGGTCATCAGCGAGGAACTGGGCCGCAAGTTGGAGAGCGTGCAAATCAGCGACTTGGGCCGCGCGGACAAGGTGGTGGTCACCAAGGAGGACACCACCATCGTCGGCGGTAAGGGTGACGAGGCCGCGATCAAGGGCCGCATTGAGCAAATCCGGGCCGAGATCGACCGCGCGACCAGCGACTACGACCGCGAGAAGCTGCAGGAGCGCCTGGCTAAACTGGCCGGCGGCGTGGCCATCATCCGGGTGGGCGCGGCGACCGAGGTAGAGCTGAAGGAGAAGAAGCACCGAGTGGAGGACGCGCTCAGCGCGACCCGGGCAGCCGTGGAAGAGGGTATTGTCCCCGGTGGCGGTGTCGCGCTGCTCAACGCAGCCCAGGTTTTGGATGAGGTGGAAAAGGAGGTCTCCGGCGACGTTCTCACCGGTGTGCGCATTGTGCGCCGTGCCCTTGAAGAGCCGATGCGCCAGCTGGCCGAAAACGCCGGGTATGATGGCGCCGTTGTGGTCGAAAACGTCCGGCGGGCGCAGGCGGAGAAGAAGAACGCCTACGTCGGCTTCGACGTGCTGCGGGAGGATTACGTGGACCTGATGAAGGCCGGTATCATTGACCCCGCCAAGGTGACCCGCAGCGCGCTGGAGAACGCGGCCAGCATGGCGGCCATGATCCTGACCACCGAGGCCCTCATCACGGACATCCCGGAGAAGGAGGAGAAGACCCCGGCCGGCGGCGGTGAGTTCAACGAGTTCTAAGCCGGCCGCGAGAGGGTGAAAAAAAGCCCTGCCCGCTTTATGCGGGCAGGGCTTTTTTGTTTGCCTGGCACGGGCGGGAGGACTCGAACCCCCAACCACCGGTTTTGGAGACCGGTGCTCTGCCAATTGAGCTACGCCCGTTCACCGAATGCCATCCTAATTGTAGCGGCTCGGGCATTCCCTGTCAAACACCACCGAGGTCTAGGCCCTCCCCTTTTGTGAACCAGACCACCGTTCCCCCCGGAGTTGGGTCCCCCTTACTTCCCAGGTATAATGACCTTTTGGTGGATACCTCGTTTTACATTTAAGGGAGGGCACAATGGGCCGACAATTGACGGTTGGCAAGTACCTGGGCTTGAAAAAGATAGCCAACGAACACGGGTTGCTGACCATCACCGCCATGGATCATCGGGGCTCGTTGAAGCGGGCTCTTAACCCCAGCAACCCAAATGCGGTCACTTACGACCAGATGGTGGCCATGAAGCGCAAGTTGGCCTCGTACTTGGCCCCTCATTCCAGTGCTTTGTTGGTGGATCCCATTTATGCTGCTGCTCAGCTTATTGCTGATGACACCATTCCCCGCCATTGTGGCATCCTGGTCGCCCTGGAGAAAAGTGGCTACACCGGCGCCCCCACAGCTCGCCTGACCACAATCCTGGACAACTGGAGTGTGGAGAAGATCAAACGCATGGGGGCTAACGCGGTAAAGGTGTTACTGTACTACAACCCGGATGCCGGAGATGTCGCCCGCAAGCAGGAAGAGTTGGTACAGTTCGTGGCCGAGGAGTGTCGCAAGTATGATATCCCCTTCCTGCTGGAACCCATCGCGTATCCCCTTGACCCGGACGTGGACCCCAAAGGGCCTGAATTTGCCAAAATAAAGCCCGACCTCGTCATCCGTTCGGCGGAGATCCTCACAGGCATGGGTATCGACATATTGAAAGCGGAATACCCTACCAACCCGCAATATGCCAGCGAGAAGGAACAGTTTGAGCGATGTAAGGAGTTGGATCAGGCATCGAAGGTCCCCTGGACGTTGCTCAGTGCAGGCGTGGATTACGACACTTTCTATCGCCAGGTGGTCATCGCGTCCGAAGCGGGCGCCAGCGGTTTCCTTGCCGGCCGCGCTATTTGGCAGGAAGTGCCCAAGCTCCCGCCTGAGGACCAGGACCGCTTCCTGGCCACTACCTCGGTGTTACGGTTGAAGAACATCACCAACGTGGCCAACGCGTACGGTCGTCCCTGGTTTAAGCATCCTTCCTTCGCCGATCCCATCTGTCCTGTCCAGGAAGGGTGGTACGCGACGTACTAGAGAGGATGAGATCAGGCTAAAGGGTGCCGGCTGGTGTAACTTCCGGCCGCGTTGCCAGGGAACGGGTGGAGGGGAGTTGTTGTCCCCCCACCCCTTTCTCGTCTTAGCCAAAGGTCGTGTGGGGGAGAACGGGAAGCAAACCATGCTGGCCGAACGGTTGTCCCGAATTCAAGACCAGTTAGCCCGTGAAGGGCTGGATGGGTGGTTGCTCTACGACGCACACGGCATAAACCCGGTGGCACAACGGGTGGTCGGCTTACCTGCAGACCGGGTGTTGACCCGACGGTGGGCTTGCTTTGTGCCCCGCCAGGGTTCCCCTCGCTGGCTGGTACACGCCATTGAACATGACCAGTTTGAAGGGATCGCCTCGCAAGTACGCACCTACGTCTCTTGGCAGGAATGGCGTGAAGGCCTGCGCGCGCTTTTGGGCTCGGCGCGGCGGGTGGCGATGGAGTACGCGCCGGGGGGCACTCTTCCTGCCATCAGTCGAGTCGACGCGGGTACGGTGGAACTGGTCCGCAGTTTAGGCGTGGAGGTTCTCTCCTCGGCTGACTTGATCCAGGTGGCAGAGGCTGCCTGGTCCCCAGAGCAACTCGCTGCCCATCGGCGCGCTGCTCGCGCGCTGATGGCTATCAAGGACATGGCATTCGCTCTGGTGGGTGAACGCCTGCGCAACGGTCACCCACCGACAGAGGTGGAAGTTCAGCAGTTTATTCTGGACCAGATGCGCGAGCATGATCTGGTCACGGCACACCCGCCCATCGTCGCGGTCGGTTCCCACACAGCTAACCCGCATTTTGTTCCCACGCCGGAAAACACCCGACCTATTCGGCCACATCACCTGGTGTTAATTGACCTGTGGGCTCGGGAGCAGGGCGAGCACGGGGTGTACGCGGATATCACGTGGGTGGCTTACACCGCTCCTGAGGTACCAGACCGTGTGGTGTATATCTTTGAAGTAGTTAAACAGGCGCGAGATGCTGCTTTGGCCTTTATCCGGGACCGCCTGGCACAGGGAGCACCTATCTATGGGTACGAAGTGGATGAGGTCGCCCGGACGGTTATCCGTGAGGCAGGATATGCCCATGCCTTCGTGCACCGGACCGGCCACTCTCTTGGACGGGAGGTCCACGGCAACGGGGTGAACATGGATAACTTGGAAACTCAGGATCGACGGCAGCTTTTGCCTGGCCTCGGGTTCACCGTGGAGCCCGGAATTTACTTGCCCGAAGAAGGGTTGGGTATTCGTCTGGAAGTAGACGCGTACGTCGATGGAAACACCCTGGAGATTACCACCCTCCCCTTACAGGAGGAGATCGTTGTGTTGATGGAGTGATGGTGAACCCAGAAGCTACCTGTCACGGATGTGTTCGGTAGGGTCCTCGGTAAGATAAACGTCCTGCCAGTTTTGCGATCGACAACCCGCCTAACTTAAGGAGGCCATTGTGCATACCCCGCGCGATACACGGTTCGTACAATGGGTGTTGTTCGCGCTGCTCACCGGCATTTGGGGCGCGTCCTTTTTGTTCATAAAGATCTCCCTGGAAACGTTGCCCCCATTGACGGTTGTCGCACTTCGGGTGACCCTGGGCGCGTTGTTGGTGTGGACCCTGGTCGTGTGGCGAGGCGCGTCCTTGCGAGGTGTGCCATGGGGGGCGATGCTCTTTATGGGCGTGATCAACAACGCGTTGCCCTTTACCCTCATCACCTGGGGGGAACAGTATATCCCCTCCGGCCTAGCATCCCTGGTCAACGGCACGGTGCCCATCTTTGCTGCTGTGTTATCCCACAGCATGTTACGGGCTGAGCGCCTCACGCGCCTCCAGTGGGGAGGGGTGATGTTGGGCTTCGGGGGCTTGGTGTGGCTTTTCCTGCCCGATGTGTGGTATGCGTGGCAAGGATTGACCACATGGTACGGTGTGTTCGGTCAGTTCGCGGTCATGACCGCTGCGTCGTGTTACGCCGTTGGAACGGTGTATGCTCGCAAGCACCTGCGTGAGTACGACCCCTTTGTCATGGCCGCGACGCAACTCCTCTGGAGCGCGGTCGTGCTGTGGCCCCTGGCCTGGTGGGCGGGTTTGGGCTTGACGGCTTCTGCGTTGACCGGTCGTACGCTCTTGGCTATCGGCTGGCTAGGGTTAGCCAGCTCGGGGTTGGCGTACGTGATTTACTATACCTTGGTGCGCCTTATGGGAGCCACTCAGGTCACGATGGTGACGTATTTGATCCCTGTTGTGGGCCTGGTGTTGGGCGCGGTTTTTCTCGATGAAACGGTGGGGTGGGATGTGCTCATTGCATTGGCCCTCATCCTGACCAGCATCGTGGTGGTGAACCGGCCACGGGTGCACAGCCCATCACCGGCAGCGGTGCGCTGCGCGGGGAGGTGAGCCATGGCGGGTACTCGCAACCGACCGGGCCTGGCCCTGCTGGCCGATCGGTTTAACACCTTACGGTATGAGGATGGGCGCGTCGTGTTGCTGGATCGGCGGGTATATCCGTTTCGCACCGAGTACGTGGTGTGTCGTGAGGTGGAGGAGGTCGCACGGGCTATTGAGCAGATGGTTGTACAAGGCGGGCCTCCTCTCGCCTACGCGGCCGGACTGGGACTCGTCCTGGCCGCGGAGGAGGCTCGCACCTGGGATACAGCCCGCCAACGAGAGCACCTGCGGCGAGCCGCCCGTCGTCTGATGCGCACGCGACCGACGGCCGATGATCTGTTCCAGGTAGTGCCTGAAGCCTTACGCCGGGGAGAGCGCGCGTTGGAGCAAGGAGAAGATGCTGCAGCGGCTATCTTAGCGTATGTCAACGGGGAGATCGAACGGGGGAACCGGGTTGCCGAGGCCTGTGGGCGTCACGCGGCGGCATTGCTGCAGGATGGCGAGCGGGTGCTTACCCATTGCCTGCCCGGTGCGGCGCTCTGCTGGATGCTCTACGTGGCAGTGCACGAACAGGGGAAACACATCGAACTGTGGCCTACGGAAACCCGCCCCTATTTACAAGGTGCCCGTCTTACAGCTGCCTGTGCGGTGGAGACCGGTGTGCCGGTTACGGTGATTACCGACGGCATGGTGGCGCACGTGATGCAAACGGGGAAAGTTACGGTTTTCATCAGCGCGGCCGATCGCATTGCGATGGACGGACACATCGCCAACAAGGTGGGCACATTGCAAAACGCCATTGTGGCCAACCACTTTGGCATCCCGTATTATGTCCTGGGATATGACGGCCCGGACCCTCGTACTCCTACCGGTGAAGCCATGGTGATTGAAGAGCGCGCCCCGGAAGAGGTTTTGTACTGTCGGGGCGCGGAGGGGGTTGTACGCACCGCGGTGCCTGGCGCGAAGGGGTACTACCCTGCCTTTGACGTCACGCCGCCGCACCTGATAACGGCCATTGTCACGGATAGGGGAGTGTTTGTGCCCACCCAAATTCACCGATATTGGCAGACGATGCCCGTCGAAGGGGAGTGAACGCTGGGGTTGTACAGTACCGGTAACGCGCGTTGCCCCTGTGTGTTATCTTATTACGCAGACCCTGCTTGCCAGAAGAAAGGCGTACCGCGCGTCCGTCGCACGGCTAACGGGCATTCCATATGAGATAACACAATGCTGGGAACCCTTTGCCGTAACCTGCTGGAGGGGGAGGAGACAACGTATGCCAGACTACCTGTGCATCGTCAACCCGGCCGCCGACCGTGGAAGAGCTCGCGTCCGGTGGCAGGCGGTAGAGCGTGTGCTTCGGCAGAAACGCGTTTCCTTTGATGTAGTCTTTACTCAAGGGATATCACACGCTCTGGAAACCGCGCGCGCGGCAGCGCGTTCCGGCAAATATGCGGCGTTGGTCGCCGCGGGTGGGGATGGAACGGTCAACGAGGTGGTGAACGGATTGTGTCTGGCCTCCGGGGACGGTGGGAACTGTGCCCTGGGGATCTTCCCCATCGGCTCGGCCAACGACTTGGCGACCATTGTGGGCATTCCCCGTGCGCCGGAGGCTATGGTCGAGCTGTTGGTGACCCATCGCACACGGCTGGTGGATGTGGGGTTGGTGGAAAGTCCTGATATACAGGGCCCAACATCGCCCCTTCGGTACTTCATCAACAACTGTGGTCTTGGGTTTGAAGCACAGGTGAGCCTGGAAAGCCGTCGCATACGGCGATTGCGGGGGTTTTTCATTTACTTGGTTGCCGTGTTTCGCACGCTTATCCATTACCGCCAGCCTTTCGTACAGGTACATTGGGATGGTAACGAGCGCGCTGAACGGATGCTGCTCATCACCGTGGGTAACGGTCGGCGAGCGGGGGGAGGGTTCTGGTTAACCCCCTTTGCGGAGATAGATGACGGGTGGCTTGACGTAGGCTTCGCGCGCGCGCTGAATCGGCTGGAAATCCTGCGCTTGTTGCCTAAGGCCATGCACGGGCGTCACGTGGAGGATCCCGCGTTCACCCTCGCGCGCTGTCGGACAATGGAGGTGCGCACGGACATCCCTATACCTATCCACACCGATGGGGAGACGGTGGTGGTGGGTACCCGACACGTGCAGGTCCGAGTGTTGCCCAAACGGGTGCGTGTCATTTGTGACCCCACACGCCCGCTGGCTTCTGTCCGATAGCGACAGGACGTAAGCATGTATAAGGGTGAAATCCCTGGCCCGCGTGAGAGCGTTAAGAGGCTGGACGGTCAACGCTGGTGGAAGAACGTCGACGGCGGACGCGATCGTAGGGAACTTCCAGGACCACGCGTGTGCCACAGCCCAGCCGGGGTGAGGGAGATTCAATGGTAAGGGTGCCGTCCAGGAGTTCTGCCTGCTCACGCATTGTCCACAGGCCATAGCTGTGACGTTCCTCGTAGTTGCGCCAGACCGCGTTTACGTCAAACCCCACGCCGTTATCTTCGATTTCGATTCGCAACGTGTCGTTATGTCGACGGAGACGTACCCACACCTCGGTGGCTTGGGCGTGTTTGCGCAGGTTGTTGAAACTCTCCTGAACGACGGCGAAGATGGCACCGGCAGCCGTCACGTCCAGGTCTGTGGGGAAGGTCTCGTCGACCTCCAGGTGACACCGGAGGCGTTCCGTGGATTGCCATTGCTCGAGGTAGGAGCGCACCGCGGCTACAAGGCCACGGGTTTCCAGGATGACCGGCCGCAATTCGAAGAGGAACCGGCGGATGCTCCGGTGTGCTTGGCGAGCCAGGGTTTCCATCTCGTCCAGCACCGAGGGGACCTGAGCCGGATCTTTGGTCAACAGCCGGCGTACGTAGTCAATGTCCAGCAGAAGGCGGGCCAGATCCTGGGCCGGACCGTCGTGCAATCCTTGGGCCAGGCGGTGCCGGATACCTTCCTGGGCGGCCACGATGCGATCGCGTTCCTCGCGCAGTTGGGCGTACAAACGCGCGTTTTCAATGGCAATGGCGGCTTGTGTGGCCAGCATTTCCAACCATTGCTGGTCTTCTTCGGTAAAGCCACTGGGCGCGCGTTTGTTGAGGGTTTCCAGCGCGCCGGTGATTCGGCCGCGATATTGGAGGGGCACGCAAAGGACGTTGCGGGTGGTGAAACCGGTGGTAGAGTCCACCTGGCGGAGAAAACGAGGATCGTTTTGGACGTCGTTGACTAGGGCGCTTTGACCGGTCTGGACTACCCAACCGGCGATGCCTTCGCCGACCGGAATGCGGTATTCCCGCAACACATCGCCCTTTTCACCGGTGGGGATGGCGAAGATGAGCTCCTGGTTGTCCTCGTCGAGGAGGAAGAGCGTTGCCGCCTCTGCGTCCAGGACCACAGTGGTGAGCTCGATGGTGTCTCGGAGCACGGCCCGCAGGTCAAGACTTGAGGCCAGGTTCTGGCCGATTTGATAGAAGAAGGCCACCTGGTCGAGGCGGCGCTGGCTGGCCAGGAGTTGTTCCTGCATAAAGGCCAGGTAGGCGATAGTGCGCACAAGCATGTGGACAAGGGGTTGACGGGCCCGTTCCCCTTCTTCAGGGTGGGAGTAGACAAAGGTCAGCGCGCCCATAGAACGGCCTTCGATGGCCAGAGGAAGGTGGATGAGCCGCGGACCCGCGGGCAACCGGTAGTCGTGGGGCATGTCCAGGGCCGTGCGTAAGTTTGCCGGCACTTCCGGTGCGGCCCCTATCCATTGCAACTCCCACTCGTCCAAGTAAGCGCTCACCTCGGGTGGAAGACGACCTTCTTTGGTCTGGATAACCTCCAGGTGAACGTAGACGAGACTGACCCCATCGGCACGACAAAGGGCACGCAACCAGGGCAAGGCTTCACCCCACACTGCGTGGGCGCCGCGCTGGCCTAGAAAGTGGTGAATCTTTGAAAGCAGGGCCAGGTTGGAGAGGGATTCCTGCTCTGTCACGGTGCCTCCCCTTGTGTGTGATAGGCTGTGGTGGTTGCGCTTCACGTAATGGGACGATTTTCCCGCCCCGTTATAATGTGTCCACCCGGGGGGCGGAAGGTGTCCACCCCTGAACGAGAACCGCTTGGTGTTGACGGCCGGAGACCAGCAACTGTTCGGCCAGATACACCGCGCGTAGCGCTTCTTCCGGGGAGATCAAGGGGGGCCGATCCTCCAGGATGGCATGGACGAAGTCTTCCAGCTCCAGACGCAACGGTTCCCGACGTTGTAACTCGTACTTGATATGTCGTCCCTCTGAGACCCCCATAAGGGCCACGAGGCCATCCCACTGGTCGTTGATCTCCCCGTTCTCTATAAAGTGTAACTCCTGTGTCAAGTAGTTTACCACGAACATGCCTCGTTCGCCGATCAGGCTGAGTTCGCGGATTTTGCGGGGAGTCAGCCAGTTGATGTCCAGCACGCCAACGGTGCCGTTGGCAAAGCGCAGAAGCCCGGTGAGCAGGTCTTCATGGGTAGCGTGAATCTCCTGTTCGGTCTCCGCGTACATGTTGACAATGGGTGCGCCCACCAGGTATTCCATGATGTTCACCTCGTGGGTAGCCAGGTCAAACACAACCCCCACATCGGTGACCCGGGGGGGAAAAGGGCCCACCCGGCGGGCGTGGATCTGAAAGATGCGTCCCAGCTGGCCAGCGTCCAGCCGCCGTTTGAGCTCCAGCACGGCAGGGTTAAAACGTTCAATATGGCCCACGGTGACTTTGACGGGAGAGTGGGCCAGGGCTTGGAGGATGCGTTCGCCCTCTTTGACACCGGTAGCAATGGGTTTCTCAATAAGACAATGAATCCCTTGTTCGATCACGTCCAGCGCGATGGGCACGTGCCACTGGGTGGGGACCGCGATCACCACAAAGTCCAGCCGTTCCTTGGCCAGCATGTCTCGGTAGTCGGTATATGCCCGCACCCGATACGTGGACGCGGCCGCCCGCGCGGCGGCGGGGTCGACGTCTGCTACAGCGACCAACTGGACGTGGGGAAGGCTGGCCAGCACGCGCGCGTGGTTGCGTCCCATTGTGCCTACGCCGATGACACCGGCGTTGAGCTGGTGTTCTTCCCAGAGTGTATTATGGTGAAGTGACGTGTTGTCGTTCATCCTGTCCCCCTTCGTCTTCAGCTTCTGGTAGCATCGCGCGTTGGCAGGTTGCGACCGCGCGACGGGCATCGGGTATTACGTGATAGTATATGATGATCCCTGTGCATCCTTGTAGACCTCGATGCGCACGGGAAACATATCCTTTAGCTCTTCAATGTGCGTAATGACCACAATAAGGTCGAATTCCTCCTGGATAGCATTGATTGCGTCCACCAGCCGCAGGCGCCCGGCAGCATCCTGGCTTCCGAAGCCCTCGTCGATGAACAAGCTGCGGAGACGCGCGCCCGCTCGGCGGGCCAGCAGTTTGCTAAGGGCCACCCGCAAGGCGAAATTGATGCGAAAGGCCTCGCCACCGGAGAATAGCTCGTATGGCCGCACCCCCAATTCGTCGGCAATTTCAATGTCCAGGGTTTCGATAACCCCCTCACCTGAGGCACGGGCCCGCTGCGTTTTCAGCTGGATACTCATGCGTCCATCGGTCATGCGGGCCAGAAGGCGGTTGGTTTCCGCCTCCAATTCTGGCAAGACGGCTTCGATGATCATGGCCTGCAGGCCACGCTTGCCAAAGGCTTCGGCCAGGTCTTTGTATATGGCGCGCTCCCGTTGTGCCTGCTGTCGCTGGGCGGTGAGTTCTTGGAGGCGTTGCTTTTGCTGCTGAATGGCAACAAGCTCCTGGCGCAGCGCGCCTAGCCGGGTGCGGGCGCGGGCTACCTCTTCGCTGAGGGCCTCGACGGTCGCCACCTGTTGACGCCAGGCTTGTTCTACGTCGGGGAGGGCTTCAAGGCGCGCCTGTTTGGCAGCCAGGGCTTGCCGTTCCTCCGTCAGGCGTTGATGCCAGCGGTCGATTTGCTCCTGTATATGGGTTAGGCGAACCTGGAGCTCCTGCCGGCGTTCTTCGGCCTGCTGAAGTTGACGGTACAGCGTCTCCGCGTCGGCAAGGGATAGCAAGCGTTGGCGTACTTGTTCATGGGCTTGGGCGTCATATCCCAACTCGGCCAGGGCGTGTTGAACTTCGGCCAGGCGGGCTTGCTCTTTTTGGGCGAACGTACCGTTGGTCAATTGGCTTCGGGCTGTGTCCAGCTGTTGGGAGACCACTTGAACGCGTGCCTTTGCCTCCTGGATGGACTCGAGGGTGGCTTCCGCTGTGGCGTGCTGCCGTTGCCAACGGGTCCGTTCTTTCAAGCGGGCCTCCAGCTGGCGGATCTCCTGCTGGAGCTGTTGGATCGTCTGTTCCACGACTTGGAGACGTTCACGTCCCTGGGTGTAAGCTTGTTTTTTGGCCTGGCCTTCACGCTCCAGTTGGGCTACCATCTGTTGCAAATGGACGGCGGTCAGGGGCTGTCCGCAGAGGGGGCAGGTTGCTTCGGCCCGTGCGCTCTCCAGCCGGTCAAGGCGCTCCCGGAGTTCCTGCATGTCCTGTTTCAGGCGTTTCAATTGCTCCCGCAGGACGGCACGTTCTTCCTGGAGCGTCTGCAAGCGCTCGCGGGCGGTATGCAGTGTCTCTTCCTGCTGGGTCAGATAGGTCAAGCGTTCCTGGGCTTCTGCCAGTTGATGCTGGACGGTGGCCTCCGCCGCCAGGTGTTGCTGCAAAGTGCTCAGCTCCTGTTCCAGGCGGGAGATCTCCCGGGTAAGTTGTTCTCGGGCAGCAT
Organism: Anaerolineae bacterium; assembly: GCA_015490995.1. Classification (GTDB taxonomy): domain Bacteria; phylum Chloroflexota; class Anaerolineae; order JAADDB01; family JAADDB01; genus S141-23. The sequence goes on from WFWT01000130.1 coordinate 43,874, forward strand.
TCCACGCCATTTGGGCCTCGCGTAACGCTTCTTGAAGGCGCACATGCTGACGCAACCGTTCGTTCCACGCGTCCTCTTCGGCTCGCAGGCGTTGCCACTCCTCATATTGGGCCTCGATGGTCTCACGACGGGCCAGAAGTGCCTCCACTTGTCGGAGTTGGGAGGTTACCCGCGCTTTTTCGGCCTGAGCCTGGGCAATGTCCGCTTCCAGAGTCTTTACCCGAGCCTGCTGTTGGCGAAATTCCTCCCGGGCTTGCAGGAGCATTTCCCGTTGCGTGTTGAGCAGGCGTTCCTGTTCTTCGGCCGTCTTCAAGCGCTGTTCGAGTTCGGTCAGTTCCGCTTCCGCTTCGGTCAGCGCCTGGCGGCAACTGTCCTCTCGTGCGATTTCCTCCTGGAGAGAGGCTATTTGGTGTTCGATGCTCTGGATACGCGCTTCCAGGACACGACTTTGTTGCCGGGCACGCTCTTCCCACGTCGTGTACTGGTCCAAGCGAAGGATTTCGGCCAACACGGCCTTTCGTTCGGCGGGCCGCATGGTGGTGAAGCGGTCCGCGCGGCCTTGTTTGAGATAGGCCGAGGTGATGAAGGTGTCATAATCCAACTTAAGGGTTTGGAGGATGCGATGCTGGGTGTCACGGACGGAGGTTTCGGTGAGAGGACGCCAATCCTCCCGGTGGGAGTCCCACACATAGAATTCGAGCACGGTGCGGCCCTGTCGCCCTCGACGGCGAACGCGTTCCCGTCGCACGCGGTAGCGCTGGTCCTCCAGGAGGAACTCGAAATCCACCAGCATGGCGGTGGCCCCGTGGCGGATGAGGTCATCGTCCTGGCGGGAGCGGGCCTTACCCCACAACGCCCACGTCATCGCGTCCAGAAGGGCGCTTTTGCCGTGACCGTTGGGGCCGGAAAGGCACACGACGTGCATGCCGTCAAAGGAGAGGGGCGGAACGTTCTCGCCGTATGAGAGGAAGTTCCGCAGTTGTAAGCGTAACGGTCTCATCGCCCTGGCCGTCCCCGATCCACGTGACATAATGTCGGGTAGGGTGTAGTGTAACACAGAGTGGGGAGGGGAGTGAAACGCTCTCCTTGTTCCTGTCGGTGTGGCAACGCCCTCGTCAAACTTGGGATCGACCGTCACTTTAGTTACAATGGGCTGGTAATCGGTGTTCCTGACTTTTGGCGGGTAAGGGGAGGGCACATGCTGGAAGTGCGTCAGCTGAACAAGATTTATCCCGGTGGGATTCATGCCTTGAAGGATGTGACCTTCACCGTAGAAGAAGGGGAATTTCTGGTGCTCATCGGGCTGAGCGGGTCGGGCAAGTCCACGCTGTTACGATGTATTAATCGATTGGTAGAACCCACGTCAGGTCAGGTGATCTGGAACGGTGTGGACATCACTGCGGCCAGCCCTGCGGAGTTGCGACACATTCGACGGCAAATCGGGATGATTTTTCAGCAGTTTAACCTGGTCAAACGGTTACCGGTTATCACCAACGTGCTCACCGGTAGGTTGGGATATGTCAGTCCGTGGCGCAGTTTGTTCAATTACTGGACTCCCGAGGAGCGCCGAATGGCGATGCAGAACCTGGAGCGGGTGGGCATTGCGGACCAGGCATGGAAACGGGCGGATGAGCTGTCGGGGGGGCAGCAACAGCGGGTGGCCATTGCCCGTGCCTTGATGCAAAATCCCAAGTTGATCTTGGCCGATGAGCCGGTTGCTTCCCTGGACCCGGCTACATCGCATTCGGTGATGAAGTATATCCTGGAATTGAACCGTCGTGATGGGATAACGGTGATCTGTTCTCTGCACTTCCTCAGCCTGGCCCGGCAGTATGGCACCCGTATCATTGCCTTACGGGACGGACACATTGTATTTGACGGCAAACCCGAAGAAATCGATGATCGACGCTTTAAGGAAATCTACGGCGAGGACGCTGTCGAGGTGGAAATCCGATGAACAATCAGAGCGGTCCCTCCATTCAACGTCCCTTTTCGCCAGTGCGCTTTGTGCGCAACCTGGCGGTCGCTATCCTGGCAGTAGTGGTGTACGTGTACGGTTGGCAGGTGACGGAGATCAACCTGCAAACGTTGGTCCAGGGGGTGGGGGACATTCGCCCCCTGGTGGAGGATTTGCTCAATCCCCAGGTGTTTGAACGGGATAAGCAGGTAGTACGTTTGCGCGTGCCGTTTCCCATTCCCTGCCCGCCGGACTATGTGCCCCAGCCGGCGACGTATAAGGGCGCCCGCATGGACATTGAACCGGCCTGCGGAGAGGCGGAGGAGGTGGTCGTAACCCTTCGTAACGGACGGCCGAATACGCTGGCCCGGGTGCGTTGGGGCTTTCCCATCGGTACAGATCAGATCGTGACGCAAGCGGCGACCGATGACCAGGGTAACCTGCGGGTGCGCTTTCAGAGGCCTGAGCCCGCGCTGGGAGGACTGGAAGGGGAGCATCGCGTTGAGATCACCATGGAGTGGGAGGAGGGTCCCCTCCGGATAAGTGATACGCTGAAGACCGTGGTGGACAAGATGGTGGAGACCGTCTTTCTTGCCCTGATGGCCACCACGTTCGGCGTGATCTTTGCCCTTCCCGTGTCCTTTCTCGGCGCGCGCAACTTGATGACCACCACCTTGTGGGGCACTGTCACATATTACCTGGTGCGCCTGGTGTTCAACATCCTTCGTTCTGTCGAGACCCTTATTTGGGCTGTGATTTTCGTGGTATGGGTGGGTATCGGTCCTTTCGCGGGTGTGATGGCTTTGACGGTCCACTCTATTGCCGCGCTGGCCAAACTGTACTCTGAGGCGATTGAAAGCATTGACCCCGGCCCCATCGAAGCCATCACTGCCACGGGCGCTTCCCGGTTGCAAACCGTCATCTACGCCGTGATCCCGCAGGTGATCCCTCCTTTCATCGCGTTCACCATTTACCGGTGGGATATCAACGTGCGCATGAGCACGGTCGTGGGCCTGGTGGGAGGGGGTGGCATCGGTTACATTCTCATTCAGTACATCAATTTGCTCCAGTACCGCCAGGCCGCGGTGGCCATGTGGGCTATTGTGATTGTCGTGTCCGCGATGGATTACCTGAGCGGTTACATCCGGGAACGCGTTGTGTAGCCTGAGGTGAAATATGGCCGCTCGGCAGAGGGGACCGGTCTCACCCTACCTCGCGCTCTTCCTGGGTATTTTCGCGGTGTCCACAGGCGCGATCTTTGTGCGCCTGGCGGACGCACCGGCGTTGACGGTGGCCGCGTACCGTACCGGGCTGGCAACGTTGTTGCTGGCACCGGTGGCCTGGTGGCGAGCTCGGGAAGAGTTGCGGCGCCTGAGCTGGAGGGATTACCGATGGGCGTTGCTTTCCGGTTTTTTCCTGGCAGCCCACTTCGCTACCTGGATCTCGTCCCTGGATTATACCTCCGTAGCCAGCAGTGTGGTCTTGGTGAACACCAACCCCATCTGGGTAGGGCTCCTTACCCCTTTGCTTACCCGGGATCGCATCACTCGCTTGACTGCTTTGGGCATCGTCATCAGCGTGATAGGCGGGGTGATCATCGGCGCAGGGGACTTTGCCATTGGGGGCATGGCTTTGTGGGGGGATTTGCTGGCAGTGCTGGGTAGCATTTCAGCCGCGTTTTACCTGCTTATCGGGCGGAACTTGCGCCCCAAGCTTTCCCTGGTGGCGTACGTGACGGTGGTGTACGGCACGGCGGCCGTGTTGCTGTGGCTTTTGGTGCTGAGCCTACGTTTACCTATCAGCGATTTTAGCCCTCAAACGTGGGCCGCGCTGGTGGGCATTGCGTTGGTGCCTCAAATCCTGGGGCACAGCACGTATAACTGGGCGCTGCGGTGGGTCACCGCCAGCCTCGTGGCCGTGAGTCTTCTGGGTGAACCCATTATGGCCACCATCATGGCGTATGTGCTGTTCGGGGAAGGATTAACGTGGGCCAAGGCCATAGGAGGGGCTTTGATCCTCACCGGTATTTACCTGGCAGCGCGGGGCGAGGAAACGTGAGGGGAGGAGCATGGGACGAGTGTTGATCCTGCCGGCGGTGTGGTTGCCACCGCGAGCACTGGAACATCTCGGCACCCTGGTGAAGGAGGTCACGGTGGACACGCCGTGGGGCGAGGTGGGGCCGGTGGCCTTACGGCGTCATCCCTCGGGGGGTGAGGTCTACATCCTGCCTTATTCCGGGCACCCTACCCGGCTTGACCCCCGAGGAACGGTGTGGGCTGCTAAGACCCTGGGTGTGCGGCGCATTCTTACTTGGGAACGCTTGGTCGCGCTGGACACCGACCTGCAGCGGGGAGCTGTGGTCGTGCCCGACGATTACATCGACTGGACTCGACGACTGCCTACTACTATTTTCACCGAGTACGGCGCGGGATATATCCCTCAGGTTCCCCCGTTTTGCCCTGAAACCCACGCGACCACCCGTGCTCTCCTGGCCCGTGAGGGCATTCCGATCCATGGAGGCGTGTATCTGGGCGTGGATGGCCCTCGCCGGGAGACGCCGGCCGAAGCCGCGATGTACCGCCGGTGGGGGGCTGCTGTCATGGGGATGAACGTGATCCCCGAGGTGGTTCTCAGCAAGGAGCTGGAATTGTGCTACGGTGTGCTGGGTGTTGTCACCGAGCTGGCCGCTGATCGCCCCCCCGTGCCTCCGGGCGGAGAGGTGCGGGAGACGTTGCGTCGCATTTTGTCAGCGTTGCCCGCTCTAGTGGCTGCGCTTGCGGTTGAACCGACCTGTACATGTCATGTAACCCTGGCACGGGCCAAGGCTCAGGGCGTGTTGCCGGAAGATTGGCGTCTGTGGGCTGGGCCGCGTGACACTTCTAAGGGGTGATCATCCGGGTCTAACCCTACCTGGGCGGCGAAGTATGCCTCGAACGCTTGCCGCAACGCCTGGGTAATAGGCCCTACCGTCCCCTGACCTATGGGCCGGTCGTCCACCACGGTGAGAGGCATCACGTGACGGCTGGTGCTGGTGATGAACGCCTCTTCCCACTGAGGAATGGTCGCAGGAGAAAGAGGCCGAAACACGATGGCGTATCCCCGCTCTCGGGCCAGGCGCAGCACGATATCCCGCGTCACTCCTGCCAGCACAAGGTGATCCGGTGGGGTGATCAGTTTGCCGTGCATGACCACAAAGATGTTGCTGGAGCTCCCTTCGAGAATGCCGGCCCGCGTGACCAGAAGGGCTTCGTGGCACCCACGGGCCCGGGCCGCGCGCTGGGCCAGGAAGTTCACCAGGGTATTGAGCGTTTTTGCAGTGGGCAGAGCGCGTTCACCGACAAAGGTGATAGCCGTTGCCCCCTGGCGATACAGGGATACTGGGTAGCGAATGGGAGGTAGCACCAGCATATACACCCGCGGGGGGTCATCGGCGTCACCCGCCAAGGCCAACACGCGCAGGAGGCCATCCCTTTGGCGGGCAGCTTCCACGGTGGCGTGCGCCCAGCGTGCAAGACGGGACGGCGACGCGGGTAGCGGTAGGTCAATGGTTGCGGCCGAACGTGCCAGGCGCTCCAGGTGATCTTCCAGGTGGAACAGGCGACCGTTGGCGATTTCCACGGTCTCGTAGACGCCCAACGCGCTGGTAACCGCGGGGTTTTGCACGTGAACCGTGGCCTGCGGTTCGCGAACAGGTTCGCCGTTACAGGTGATGTAGAGCGGTCGACGGGTCATACGGGTGTTGCCTCCACTTCCTGGCGCCATAACCTGTCGAACGCCTCCATCAACCGGCGGGTTATGGGACCGACCTGTAAGGGGTGCTGGTCTACTCGACAGATGGGCAGAATGTGTCGGCGGGTGCTGGTCAGGAAGGCTTCTTCCCAGCGGGGGATTTCGTGTACCGGCATAGGGCGGCGTTCGATGGGGATGCCCAGGACAGAGGCCAACTCCAGGACAATGCCCAGGGTGACGCCTTCCAGTGCGGCGCCGTACGGTGCGGTAATCAGCGTGCCGTCCACCACCGCGAAAACGTTGCAGTTGGTTCCTTCCGTGATGTAGCCGTCCCGGTTCACCAGGAGGGCATCGTGGGCACCGGCTTGCTGCGCTTGTCGGCGTGCAAGGCCGGGTACCAGGGTGTTCAGGGATTTGATAAGGGGGAAAGCGCGTTCCCCACGGAAGGTGATCACAGGAACTCCCGTGCGGTACCATTCGGGAGGATAATTGGGCGGGCGCATCAGGTACAGGTAATAGACGCCGTCACCGTCCCCTACGTCCACCAGCACGATGCGCAACAGCGTGTCTCGTACGTTGTTGGCTGCCAGGAGAGGGGGAATCCATTCTCGCAGAGTGTTGGCAGGCAGAGGCAGGGGTAAGCTGCTTGCCTCCGCGGACGCGGTGAGGCGGGCCAGGTGCTGATCCAGCCGGAAGGGATGATGGTTCACGACCTCAACGGTCTCGTACACACCGAGCGCGGCGTAAAGCGAGGACGCGGCAACGGGAATGGTGGCCTCGGCCACCGGGATGAGTTGCCCGTTCTTCATGGCCACGGGCAAGGGGTGGACTTTCACAGCTCGCCTCCGAGCTGTTTAGCGATATCTTGCATTGCTCGCACGTAACCTGAACGGGGCGCTTCCAGGACAGCCGGTTTGCCCAGGTTCAGACACTTGGTAATGAGTTCCGGCTCATCGGGAAGGGTGCCCAGCAAGCGGTGGCCTAGATAATCCTTGATCTGGCGCACGGGCATACCGCCGGCCATGCCTTCGCGGTTCAGCACCACGTAGAAATCGTACTCTTCTTGAGACACCTCTTCAATGATGTACAAGGCTCGGCGCAGGGAGGTGATCTCCGGTGTTATCAGACAGATGTTGGCTCCAATGTCCTTACTGATCCAGGGAAATCCCCTCCACTGCCAGAAAGCGCCGCAGTCCACCAGCACATAATCCGCCAGGCCGAGGGACATTTCCAAAAGCTCGCCCAGCGCCTCCATGTTCATCTGTTCCTCTGCTTGAGGGTCTGTGCTGCCGGCCAAAATGAACAGGTTCTTCGTCCACTCCACCAGGGTTTCCTGCAACATGTTGCGGTCCAACTCCTGAATGACCGGCAACAGGCGGTTTACGCTTGGTGGGTCTACCAACCCCAGGAAGGTAGCCATATCCCCCAAAGGGCGTTGCCAGTCCACCAAGAGGACGCGTGTGTCGGGGAAAAGCCCGCGCAGGGTAAGGCCCAGGTTGACCAGGAACGTGGTGGTGCCAATTCCCCCTTTGCTGCCGAAGGCCATCAACAACCGACCGACGGGCAGACTTTCTGCCGCCAGGTGGGCTTTGATGCGCTCCAGGAGTTCGGCGATGTTGACCGGTTTGGTGACGTAATCGGTGCCTCCGACCCGAAACGCCTTGACCTTGGCCTCTACGTCCGAAAGGGCCGAAAGGAAAATAACGGGCACGTGCCGACCTTCGGGCAAGCGCCGGATGCGCTTGGTGGCCTCGTACCCGTTCATGTCCGGCATCATGATATCCATGATGATAAGGTCGGGGTGCGTCTCCAGGACTTGGGCGACCGCTTCCGAGCCGCTCCGAGCCTGTACCACCTCGTATCCGGACCGTTTGAGGGCCAACTCCAGCAGCCGTTGGAGTTGAGAATCATCATCTACTACCAGGATACGTTTGCTCATCGGGCCTTTGACCGGACCTTCAAGGTTCTTGTGGGCGGACGGTTATGGAGTAACTGGCACCTTCCCAGGTCAGCGGCGCTACACCACTGACGATAATCACCGGTTCTCCCTGTTGGGGGGAAGCGGTAAAGCGCACTTCTTCACCGCCGGATACCAACCGTCGGTCCACCTGGATTGTCTGATCCTGGACGTGAACCACTTGTACCAGGTAGGACTGAGGTACAAAGGTATCCGTGCGGATAAACCCTTCCTGAGTCCAGCGGGAAGGCGGTTCCTCGAAACCGTCGCAGAAGTTCACGGTTGAGACATCGGTTTCCAAACAGACTTGGTCCACAAAGAAACCCGGCCGGGTGAACGCGTCGTCCGTCACATATTCGAAACCGATGAGGATCGTTTGCCCCACAAAGGGTGTGAGGTCGATGGTCTCTTGGATCCAGCGGGGGGCGGGGCCGCCACCACTCACTCCACTGTACCCCACCCCCAGGTTGTTGCCGTACGGGTTTTCCCGCGTCATGTTGGGTGTTTCCAGCATCTGCCACGTACGGCCTCCGTCGGTGGAGACCACCACGTATGCGAAGTCCCAGAGCTCTTCGATGTCGTACCACGTCCAGAAGGTCAAACGGGCTTCGGAGACCGTAGAGAGGTCCAGTTCCATGTACATCCGGGTGTCGCTATCGTCGGCCCGGTTGCCCCACATTACGTACGTCCCCTCATAAGGGCTTACCGCGGCGACGCGGGTGGCCACCTCTCCCTGGAAATATATGTCCACCGGCTGGGTAACGTCCAAACGGATGTAATCGGCCCCAAATTGGGCGACGCTGGTGCTTAAGAGGGCGGGCAATTCGTCGATGACCTCGGTGGCAGCCGCGCGGGACCGTACCTGTTCCCGGTAACCGAAGCGACCGTCTGCCAGTTGAGGGTCATTGACCCAGTTGGTTACCACCCAATCCCCAAACACATCCACCGCGGTGACGTCAAAGCCGGCCGCTCGCAGGCCGGCCTCCACCCCTTGCAAGCCGTTATCCGGATGGCGAGCAATGCTCTGGATGCCCGCTTCCCCAAAACGTTCGTACAGGTAGTACGCGAACAGACCGGCCGCTCCGTAATACGGCGTGGGGTCTTCGTCAGACCACGCGCTCAATTGAAGGTCCGGGTTGTCCAGGTACAGGTTGACGTACAAGCCCATGGGAAAACCATTAAGGATTTCGGCCAACACCGAGAACCCTTCGTTGAGCCAGGTGTCTTCGTTACGATCTTGGTACCAGTGAATCATGTGCTGGAACTCGTGCGCGATTACTTGGCGATAGAAAGGATCCCCCGGACGGGTAGCATCCAGGTTGATGTAGAACATATCCATCTCGTTGGAGAAGGGGCTAACTTCCTGGGGGAAGGAGTCGGCGCTGGAGAAATAGCCGGCCACGGTGCGTCCCAGGTTGCGGGCGTGGAGAAAGGTAATGCGCGGGTCGTTGTCCACGCCCGGCTCCCATTCCTCCCCGAAGACGCGTCGATTGGTAGGGTACACTTGTTCTTCGAAGAACCGTGCTGCTGCCGCCAGCGCGCGTTCGTTGTACGAAACCCCCTCCTCAAACCAGAAATACGCGTGGGGGGTAATGTATTGCAACACCGCGGTGATGCGGAAGTGTTGTTCTTCGTCCGTGTTGTTTACCCAGAATGTACGTGTATCGCCCACCTGGTAGCTGGGTGGGGTGGGGTTCACCACCGGGGGCACATCCTCCAAATCCGGGTTAAAGCGGATACCCAGCACCCGAA
>WFWT01000131.1 GCA_015490995.1 Anaerolineae bacterium
CCCGCTTTCGGGAGGGGTTGGCGAACGCGCAGGCAGCCTGCGCCCTGGCTCAGGAGCATGACGACCCGGCCACGGCCATCGACGCGTTGCGCATTGAGGCCATGTGCCACGCGCGCATGGGCAACTTCGAGCGCGGCCGGGAGGTGTGTTCCCGGGGACTGGCGTTGAGCCGCGAGATAGGCGACCGTCGCCGGGAGGTGCTGTGCCTGGGCACCCTGGGCATCATCGACCTGGACTTGAACCGCCTGGAAGAGGCCCGCCGGCACATGGAGGAAGCGCTCACCTACTGGCGGCAGTCGGGCGAGACGTGGCATTACGCGATTGCCTGCAACAACCTCTCCATGCTCTACCACCGCATGGGGGACTACGGCCGCGCGCTGGCCCTGCAGGAAGAGGCGCGCGGGCTCGTTCCCCAAACGGGCGACCTGGGCCTGGACGCGTACAGCCTGACCAGCCTGGGCCTTCTTTACCACACCGTTGGCCGGTACGAGGAGGCGCTCGACGCCTACGCCCGAGCCCTGGACCTGGCGCGCATCGTGTCCGACCAGGGCCTGGAATCCTACATCCACCTCTGTCGGGGGGACACCCAGTTGGCCCTGGGGAAGGTGGACGAGGCGAAGGCCGCGTATCACCGCGCGCGGGCCATCGAGGAAGCGCTGAACGTGCTCATCTTCCGCCCTCAGATGTGGGAGGGTTTGGCGCTCTGTGCCCTGGCCGTTCACGATCTGGCGGAGGCCGCGGCCTGCCTGGAGAAGGCGGACCACTTCCACCGGCAGGAGGTCATCCCCGGTTACACGCTGACGCTGGCCCTGGCGGCCTACGTGCGGGCGCGAGCAGGGGATGAAGCGGCCGCGCAGGAGATGGTGCACCGATTTTGGGAGGCAGAACAGGCCCGGGGTGGGGAGGCCGATCCCAGGACCTGGTGGTGGCTGGCTCAGGCGTACCGGATCCTGGGCCGGCAGGCAGAGGCGGATTGTGCCCTGCGCCAGGCGGGAACCCTGTTACGGCAACGCGCGGCTACTTTAGATGAGGAAAATCGCCACCGATATCTCACGCGCGTTCCCTGCCACAGAGATATCCTTGCCGCCACCGCTTCGGTGTGAAAGCAGGACCCCGCGCAATGAGCCATGTTGCTTTGTACTTCTTCGGCCGAGACGTGGCCCTTCCCTCCCGGATACACTATTTCCCGGAAGGGAAGGGCCATTAGCAATTCTCACTGGACTAATTTATCTTTGGTAAGAAGAAACGTTTCGGTCTGGGGCCTATCAGCACGATGTTATCCGCGGGATTGCGGTCTTCAAGTTCGCGTTGGATCCCAGCTCCGACGTAAAAGCCCTGGGGGATGAGGGAAGGTCGCAGCGTGACGAGCACTTCCTCGTCCGCAGGTATCCGGACCGTAGAGGCTGCCAGGGGTTGATTGTCCCCACGCGGTAGGCTGAGGTACAGGCCGACGATGACGTCCACCGCATCTCGCGGGCCGCCATTTTTCACCCCGATCCGCACCGTGCCCCTTGAGCGGTCGACCTCCACACTCGTCACGCGCAGGTCGGGCAACACACCAAGCCCCACAAACGCGGTGTTGTTCGTCTCGTCCGCCTCCCTGATGGCGGAGGTCACATCCGCCACCGCGTAGAGCAGGTGCCGTCCTTCGGGCAGCGTGGCCACGTTGATGGGGATCTCAAGGCGGGTGCTGTCGTTCACTTTGAGGCCCGAAACCTGCGCTCGCCCAATCTCGCCGGTGGCCTTCTCAGGATCCTCTAACCGCAAGGCCACCTCAAAGGCGCCTGCGTCTGCCACCCCACCGTTGGTGATGGTTACCGAAGCGGTGACCACCGGGCCAGGCCCGTACTCAACCGTCAGGGAAGAGACCTGCACGTCGGGCAGGGAAAGCGCGGCCGTCGCGGTGTTGTTCTCCTCGTTCCACTCGGCAATTTGGTTCTCCGGGTCCGCCACCACGAACAAGGTGAAGGGTGCGCCACTGGTAGGAAGGTCCCAGGCAAATGTCAGCGTGGTCGTCATCCCGCCTGTTAAGACCACAGGTGCTTCCACCGTGCCCAGGAGACGCCCGCCGCGGCGAGGGTCGCCCTGGTAAAAGGCCACCCGTGGGGAGGGAACCGCCCAGTCTCCTTCGTTGCGCAGCGTGACGGTGATCTGGGCAGTGCTTCCAGGTGCGGGATTGACAGGGAAGAGGGCGATATCTGTATCCTGGAGGGCCAAGTCAGGACCAAAGGTGTGGCGAAGCACGTAAAGGTCCGTGGAGCCGAAGGTGGTGACGTCTGGAATGGTGACCGTGTCGGTAACCGTGACCGTCTCGGTGATAAGGTGGGTCTTGTAGTAGGCCACGACCATCTCGCCCTGACGGCTGGATGCGGGCGCGAAGAGGCTCTCGGCGGATGGGTCGTGGGTCAGCTGGCGCACGTTGCTGAAGACCGCGTTGGCCTGGTCAAAAGCCGCGTAGAAGATATCTACCCCCTCATTGGACAGTCCCTGCCAAAGGAGGGCCAGATTACCGCGACTATCCTGGGTAATGCGAAAGTCCAGAACGCCGGCTGCGCCTTCCACCGCGATTTCGTGGGGAGTACCGGTGAGTTGGCCCAACAGGCCCACAAGGGTATCTCCTTTGAGCCAGAGGAGGTTTATCCGACCATCGCGGTCGTATATAACCTGTGGGCGGTTGTCCGGAAGATTATCCTGAGTAAGGCGGACCGGGGTGCTCCAGCGGGAGCCATCCCAGGTCATGGCAAAGAGTTCTTGGTCGTTGGGGGTTAGCAGGTCGCCATCCAGGTCCTGGCTGTACACGACAATCATTCGCTGTTCGTTCCAACGAGCCGCGGTCAGGTCGATTATCCCTATTGCCTCCTGGAGTAGCGCTTTGGGTGTACTCCAAGAGGAACCGTCCCACACTGTGTAGAGAATGGTTTCTGGAGCTTCAGCGGTGCCCAGAAGTTCCCCGTGAGTGTTTTGCCGCCAGATAAGTAACAGGCGGCCATCGTGGCCGCGGGTCAGGAAGGGCGCGTAATCGAGGATATCGTTGTCTGTCAGGAGGGTAGGCTCGCTCCACTGCGTGCCGTTCCACACGCTGTAGGCAATTTCAAAAGCGTCGACGTATGCCTGGTCAAGTTGTGTGTTTTCGTCATGTTCCACCACGTTGCGTTCCCAGACGGCCACTGCCTGGTTGCGGGCGTCAAACGCGACCTGGGGAGCGAAATCCTGCAACGTGTCGTCCGTAATGCCGTGCGGTGGTGTCCAGGTGCCGTTTCTGTACACGCTGAAGTAGATTTCTTCCCCCTGCATAAGGGGCTTTTCCGTGTCATCGTGGACCCAGAGCAGCATCAGGTCCCCGTTGGCGGCCAGTGCCGGATCGCCGTAGGGGAACACGTTGCTGACGATGAGGTTTTCCTGGGTGGGGGGTAGCCCTGAGCCCAGCCGGGTGCCCAGGCGGAGCGGCGTCCGGTTGCCTTGGAAGACCGCGTAGGTTTCAGGGGAGGCTGCGTAATCCCGGGGTATGGGGCGCCAGCCCTGTGTGCCCAGGGAGGGGGGCGCGGAGAGGGTTTCCACACGAGTGGCCAGAAGGAAAGGATAACTCCACGTGTAGGCTTTGGAAAGGCTATACCTCCAACGCCAGACGATCAACTGCAGTCCTGCGTATAGCTGCATGTAAATTCGCTTGAGGTAAGAGGGAGCCGGAGGTACCTGGAGCTCGACGCCTCCAGCACCGCCACCGTACACTCTGGCCTTCATGGCTTTGATGAGGTTTATGACCAGTGCCAGTTCGGTCTTTATTTTGCCCCCTCCACTTACCCCCTGCCAGTGCCAGCCATCCCTCCTCCCCTCAAACTGCAGGGTGGTGTTTACCGAAGGCGAGATTTTGGCTTCCAGTTGTGCCCTGGTGTTGAACCAGCGGATGATGCGGCCGATCAGCCAGGTGTTTTCCAGCGCCTTCAGGGCGGGGATGACGTCCGCGATCCCTGCTTTCTTTTCCACATTTCCTTCCAACGCAATCCCCAGCGAGGCGCCTAAGACGCTGACCCCCTGGCCCTGGGGAATCCTCACCTGGCCGGCGCCTTGCAGGCTTCCTATCACTTCCTGGCCGGCCGCCTCAAAACCGGTGGAGCCCGTTAGGGACACCACGCCTGTACCGCTGGTGTCCACCTCCAGGTTGAACTTGGCCTGGGTCTTGCCGAGACCGAAGCGCTGGCCGCCGATGTACGGAAACCAGGATGGGAAGGTAACGCGCGCTTCCACCGGCTCTTCGGGATAGACATACTCGAGGCCGAAGGATGCGCTCCCTCCGCCGGAAATGCAGTTGATCCGTAGTAGGTTTAGGGGAATGGTGGGCGGCAAGAGCCAAGATGGAAAGGCAATGCCTATGGGGTAGAGGTAGAAATTATTGGACACCAACCTTTGGCCATCCACACGACCAACGGCGTAGGCTTGGAGCACGTTTCTTGTCCCTAACAGGCTGTACTTCAACTCCCTGCCAAAGTCATATGTGTAGAAGGGAGAGGAGGGCGAGACACGTACCGATTTACCGTTAAGGATTAAGTAAATGGCCTCTGGGTCGGTATCCCCCCAATTCACCAATATGTCGTGGCGGTTCGGCAACTGGGGGCCGGGGAAATAGTAGGGGCCAGTAATACAGGGCTGCACGTACACGAGGACAGGGGGCGCAGGGGTAGGCGTTGGTGTGGGGGTTATCCGCCCGCTCGGTGTGGGTGTAGGTGTAGGTGTCGCTGTTGGTGTCGGTGTAACCGTCGGTGTCGTTGTCGGTGTGGACGTCGCCGTGGC
>WFWT01000132.1 GCA_015490995.1 Anaerolineae bacterium
CACCCACACCGACACCCTCGGCCACACCTACTGCCATGCCCTCCCCAACCCGGGAAACGCCCGTCACCCGCACGCGCACGCCAATGCCGCCCACCATAACCCCATCCCCTCGGCCGACGCGCACCCCAACCCGGCCTCTGCCCACGCCCACCCCTCGACCTACACGACGTCCTACGCCCACGGCCACAGCCACTCCCACACCGCCCTGGGTACCTACACCTACACCCACGTGGACCTGGACACCTACCCGGACACCCACGCCGTTACCCACACCCACACCGACACAGACCTGGACGCCAACGGCCACCCCCACGTGGACCTGGACACCCATCCCCACACCAACGCCTTCTCCACCTCCCACGCCCACTCCTAGACCCAGCCCAACGCCGACAGAAACACCCGAGCCGACGGACACACCGGAGCCCACGGAAACGCCCGAAACTCCGGAACCACCGGAGACGCCTGAGCCACCGGAGACACCCGAACCGCCGGAGACGCCCGAGCCACCGGAAACTCCAGAACCACCAGAACCGACAGAAACACCGGACCTGCGCGAGATCGCGCCGTCGGGAAATGTCGTACCGCCCTGGCAGGCTGTGTGGTCATTCCTACAGGCTCTCTTACGTCCGTGAAGAGGCCTTACATCCGTAATCGGGGAAGGCCGGACCGATTCCCTGCTCCTGCGCGGTAAGGATTATAATGGGGAGGAGGCGATTTTGATTTGAACGGAAAACGTGCATCCTCAAGCAACCACTCGAGCCAAACAAGGGGGGGTGATGCTGCTGGCTGTGGACACAGCCACCGACTGGGCGGCGGTAGCCCTGTATGACACCGCCGCGGAGAGGGTATGCTACGAGTTGACCTGGTGGGCCCGCCGTCAGCACACGACCACGCTCTTGCCCCAGGTCAACCGAGCCCTCCAACAGGTGGCCCTCACACCGGAGGCCTTAAACGGCTTGGTGGTGGCTCTGGGTCCGGGTTCCTACACAGGCCTACGTGTCGGCCTGAGCCTGGTCAAGGGTATCGCCCTCGGCTTGGGGATTCCTCTCGTGGGCGTACCCACGCTGGACGTGGTAGCCTATCCCTACCGTCACCTGAACATGCCCGTTTGTGCCGTCATCCAGGCCGGACGTTCACGGGTGTGCTGGGCCGTGTATCCACCCCGGTCCACCACCCCAAAGGATGGATATCACCTGGACGATGTCCCCACCGTAGCCCAAGCGTTGTCCACAGGGGAGGAGGTGTTTATTACCGGTGAGCTCACGCCGGCCATGCGGGCAACCTTTCGTTCGATGCTAGGGGCATGTGCGCATCTGGCCTCCGCGGCCGACGGTATGCGACGACCGGCAGCACTGGCCGAGCTAGGACACGCACTGCTCCAAAGTGGGCGACGCGATGACCCGGCTACCCTTAGCCCTATCTACTTGCGTCATCCGGGGAGTCAGGGACCGTGACATACCCGTTGCCCGCACCCCAGACACCATTTGTCCTGCGTCGCTTACAGGAAGCCGACATTCCTCACGTCATGACCATTGAACGGCAGGTGTTTCCCCTCTCCTGGTCGCCCGGCATTTTCCGTTATGAACTGCGACACAACCGGTTCGGCTACTACCTGGCCATCGCGACCACAGATGAACGGTTACCTCCCTTAGTAGGCTATGGTGGAATATGGTTATACCTCCCGGAAGCACACATCAGTACCCTGGCCGTGCATCCCCAATTCCAGGGACTCCATTTGGGCGCCTGGTTACTGGCAGCCTTATTGCTCCACGCAGCGCGACGGGGGGCCACAGAGGCCACCTTGGAAGTGCGGGTCAGCAACGTGGGCGCTCAACGCCTGTACACCTCTTTCGGCTTTGTCGTGGTAGGCCGACGGCACCGGTACTACAGCGACAACGGCGAGGACGCGTACATTATGACGCTGGCCCCCTTAGAACTCGCGACCATACGCCAACGGTTCCAGCGGGAAGTGCGCATGGTACAAGAACGATGGCATCAACGTGGAAAACGCCTGCTCGCCCAACGCTCAGAGGAACCCACCCCCTGACGGGGCCGGTTATAGGGCCGGCATGGGGGTCACGTGGCGTTCGCCGCCGTGTTCTCGCACCTCATCCAGGATGCTCTCCAGTGCCTCTTCCATGTGCGCGAGGACCTCTTGCGGGTCCAGGTACAGCATTGCCCACCCCTGCTCGGTGAGCAGCGGAGGCCGGTCAGCGGCGAGCGGCTGAAAACGCACGGCCACGCCCCCATCTAAACAGGGGATGGCCAGGTCGGCCCGATAGGGTGACCCACCTTCCGCCACCACGTATTGCTGCTCGGCGTGCACATGTCGTTCCTTAAGCGCCGCGTGGAGCTGTGCCTGTACCTCACTGCTCATCCACAAGTCGTTAAGCTCCTCCGCGTTCAACAGCCGCTGAAGCGTGGTGGGTATGAACGTCACCCGCCGAAACCGTCGACTGGGGATAGGCCGAGGCAACCGGCGAATGGGGCCAATTTCCACCTTGTAATACCACTCCTGAGCCCGTGGGTGATCGGCCTCTTCAGGAAGCAAGTCCACCCGTCGCACCACCCGATAACGTAACACAGGCGCGATGTAGGGGATGGTCCACCGCTCCTCTTCAAACACACGGGTCAGATAAAAGGCCAGATAATCGGCTGCGACCTGGCGAGGGGCCCGCTGTACGGGGATGCGGTACCACCCTTCATCCCGGGCGATGGCAAAATCGCGCGGATTGTTCATCACCACCACCAGCACCCGGCCGTCGTCATCCTCCTCGGGCATCTCGACCCAGTCTGGGTACAGGGGCATAGGTTCCGCCGCATACCGGGGAGGTCGCTGGGCTAAGCCGGTGGCCAGTTCAGGCGCAAAACGCCACAAGTCCTGACAGAGACGCACCACGGCCACGTCCCCGGCGCGCGCCTCCACCATCACGTCCACGTCCAAGCCATCAAGCAACGTTAAAAGCGCGATCGCGTCATACGGGTGGATAAAGTCACTGTGTTGATTCCACAACGGGGGATGAACGGTGGTGTACCGCCGGCCGGTGACCGGGTTACGCCGCTCCACCACCCGCATCGCCGTGCTCGGCGATGCCAAGTGCACTTTCGGTGTGACCCCGGGAGGCCAAGTGGCCAAGGCTTGCTCCACCGCTTCCCGGAGCGGAATCCCACTTCGGTTCAGGAGACGATGGTGCAGCAGGTCGAACACCACCGGGAGACCGGTGCGCCGATGCACGTAAAGCACATCCGCCAAATCGAAGGTGGTGTCATCATGCTCAAGGGCCAGACGTTGCCGGACTTCCGGCGGCAGCGCCTCCACATGACGGCAGAAGCGATCCAGGGCGAGATCCCGTGCTCCGTACCCACCCCCCACGTGCACTACAATGACGCTCTCCGGCGGCAGCGTCATGGCCGTGAGGACCTCCGCCAGCGCCGCGAGGACCTCCTGACTGCGCCGGACGATGTCCGGGTCCTCACTGCTCAAGCTCACATACGCGGGGGCGTGCACGGTCAAGCGAATGCCATACCGACGGGCCAGTGCGCCCACATGCGCCAATTCCTGCGCACACTCGTCGATCTGTCGTCGGTATTCCGGCTGGTTGGGATACGCGGCAAAGGGGAGCACTTCTGCAGCCATGCGGTAAAAGAGGATATGACGACGGTGGAGATAGGTGAGAATATCCCGCAGGTACATGAGGCTCACACTCAAGTGAGGCTCATGTTGCCAGCGCCGTGTATCATAGGCCTTTAGGCCCGGTTGTCCGTACACTCGGACGGCACATCCCAAACGCATACACCTTCCCCACTACGCACCATCCAGCCACCCTCCTGTGGGAATAGTACCACAGCCATGCGAGTTCTCCAACACCCGACACAGGCCAGGTATGGCCCTTCCATTAACCCGAGGCTGTGGTACGAACCACCTTTCCCTGTCGTACGACGGCTATCACCTGGCCCATCGGTGAAACGTCATATCCTCCCAAAGCCGCCACCGCTTCCTGAAAGCGATCGGAACGCAAAGTGGCCATCAGGGGGGCCAGCAACTCGCTCTCGTAAAACGGTTGGGGAATAACCAAATCGTACCGTTCCTTGAACAGGGGAACGAAATCCAACCCAAGGGCCCTCGCCGCAGCCAGAATCCCTAGCCCTACATCCGCCGCGCCCCCGCGAACCGCGGCGGCTACCGCCAGGTGGGTGTATTCCACCCGTTCATACCCCCGAATATGCCGCGGGTGAATCCCCCGTTGTTTGAGCGCGTGATCCAGCAAGACCCGGGTCCCCGCCCCCCGTTGACGGTTCACGAAGGTCACATCAGAACGCGTCAGATCCTCCAACCGGGTGATCCCCTTAGGGTTGCCCGGAGGCACGATCAGACCTTGTTCCCGGTAAACGAAGCCCACCACCACGACATCCATGTCCTTCAAAAGGCGCTGGACATAAGGGAGGTTGTATTCTTCCGTAGCCTCATCAAGCAGGTGAGTGCCGGCTACATGCGCTTCTCCCCGCTGGAGGGCCAAGAGCCCCCCCAAACTGCCCACGTTCGTGGACACCAGGCGTACTCCGGCCCGTTCACGCTGGAGCAAATCCCGCAACAGGTCGATGGTCAGATCGTGACTGCCCGTCATCACAATGGTGCGGTCCACCACCTCGGGGGGAACCAACATCTCCACCTGAACCTCCTGACCCACGTGGAGGCCTTCGGAGAAGCGGGGAATGCGCACGATGCCATCGGCTTCCACCAGGGACATGATCACGGACGCCCCGCGGCGCAGCGGCGTAGCTACCACACGGTCCCCTACCCGACCTACCGAAACGCGCAGGAATTCCTCCTGACCCAGGGGAGAGAGGACTTTTCGCGTCATGATGGCGGACAGGGTAGGACGGCGTGGTGGTTCCAGGCCCAACATGCGGTAAATCACCGGCCGACCGAAGAGCTCAAAGGAGAGGGCTGCTGCTACGGGAAAGCCCGGCGCACCTAACACCGGCTTGCCCTGGGCCACACCTAACACAATGGGATGTCCCGGCCGAATGGCTACCCCGTGCACGAATACCTCTCCCAGGGCAGCCACCACACGGGCCGTGAAATCTTCTGAGCCGGCAGAAGACCCCGCGTTAATGATCACCATATCGTGGTCGGCCAGAGCAGCGGCCACGGCCCGGTAAATGTGATCGAAATCGTCGGGTACAGGTTCTAACCGGGTGGCCTGCCCACCACACTCCTCTACCAGGCCTGCCAGTACCAGGGAATTGAACTCAATAATGTCCCCTGGCTGCACAGGCGCACCGGGTGGCACCAGTTCCGTGCCGGTCGGCAGAATAGCCACACGGGGGCGTCGGCGCACGATAACACTATCATGCCCCGCGCCGGCAATGGCCCCCACATCCTGAGGACGCAGACAGTGATTGGTGGGAATGACCAGCTGGCTGGCCACGATGTCCTCACCCATGAGGCGAACGTGCTGCCATGGCGCTACCGGGTGCAGGATCTCGATGTGCGTGGGGGGACCTTCGCCACCGCCCTCCGACACCAGGTGAACCTCCTCTATCTTAATGACCGCGTTCATCCCCTCGGGTAAGGGGTCACCGGTGTCCACGTACTGAGCTTGCACTCCCAACCGTAACCGTTTAGGAGTGGTCTCCGTCGCGCCGACGGTATCCTCTGCCCGTACCGCATAGCCGTCCATAGCCGCGGCGTGGTAATGGGGCTCTGAAAGACGGGCCCACACAGGCGCGGCAGTGACCCGGCCTACCGCGGCCATCAGGGGTACACGTTCGCCCGGCATAAGGGGTAGCGCGCCTGCCGCCGCCAGGCCTTCCAACCAGCGTTGTTGCGCGTCCTCTAGGGGAATATCCCGCAGATAAGGTGTTTGCCGCTCTTGCATCGCCTCCGCTCCTTCCATGGATACAAGGTACCGCGAGGGGCCCCGTTGCACCTGTCACGGCGCGGGGGATATGACAGGCAACTCATCAATAGCGCTAAAAGTGACCACCAGGGTGGTGGCTATCCAGCCCCTTTGCCCGGGACCGGAGACCGGTTGGGTGACCACATACAACCACGCGGCATCCTCGGTGCGCCCCAACAGGCGCAAGGTGGTTCCTCCGGACACACGGACAATCACCGCTGCGTCCAGGGATGGGCCGGCCCGCAGGTTTGCTTCTCGCGGTCGCACCCAGCCATAGGGCAAGTCAGGCGTGGGGGTAGGTGTGACAGGCTCTAAGGACGCCGTAACCCGCCCGACCGTCGACATCTGTCGTGACGGGGAGGGCGTCCAGGATAAGGTCGGCACCTCCAAGACCCGGGGAGTGGGCAAGGCAAGGGTGGGCGATGCACGCGGTGTGGGGGTGCCACAGCCGACCAGGACCACTACGGTGACTACCAGCAGCCAGCTCCATCGCCATGTGGACATCATCCCCCCTTACTCGTAGCGCAACGCCTCGATAGGATGCAATCGGGCCGCCCGGGTGGCGGGATATATGCCGAAGAAGAGCCCCACCGCTGCCGAAAAGCCGGTGGCCAAAGCCACCGCTTCCACGGTCACCACCGCATTCACCCCCTGAGCCAGCCGACTGACCGTCAGCGCGCCCATCGTCCCCAGGCCAATGCCCACCATGCCACCGATGAGCGAGAGCACCACCGCTTCGATGAGAAATTGAAGCAAGATGTCCTGACGGGTCGCCCCCAGGGCCTTACGCAGGCCAATCTCCCGAGTCCGCTCCGTCACCGAAACCAGCATAATGTTCATGATCCCAATGCCCCCTACCACGAGGGAAATAGCGGCGATGGCCCCAAGAAAGATGGTCAAAACCCGGGTAATGTCGCCAAAAATGGTGATCAAGTCCTTCTGATTGATAATGGTAAAGTCGTCTTCGTCCAGATAGCGGATATTATGGCGTTCGCGCAGGATTTCGGCCACTTCCTGGGCTGCTGCGTCCATCTTATCCTCGGCCACCGCCTGCACAAAAATGAGGGAAACGGTATAGTCCCCCCGGTAGGTACGAACCCGGAAAAGGCGGCTCTGGGCGGTGCTGATGGGAATGAACGCCGTCAGATCTTCGCTGCCGAAGCTTCCCCCACCTTTCTCCGTCATAATGCCGATAACCTTGAAAGGCATGTTGTTGATCCGGACCGTCTTGCCGATGGGGTTCGCCTCGCGGAAGAGCCGTTCCCTGGTCAATTGACCCAGCACCACCACGCGTGCTTGCCCGGCCACCTCCTGGGGTGTAAAGAGCCGCCCTTCAGCCACCCCCCAATCGCGAATGCGGAAGTAAGAAAGAGTGACCCCCCGCACTTGGACACGCGTCTCGCGCTTACGATAACTGATGCGGGCAAACCGCTCCACCTCCGCGGCGACCTCCAACACGCTGGGCGCGCGTATGGGATCTTTCAGCGCTGCCATATCCCCCATGGTGAGTGGCCGCGGGGTCCTCTCGCGCACGGATACCGGTCCCTCTCGAAGCTGACCGGGCAGAATAAACAGCACATTGGTGCCCAGGCTCTCAAATTGAGCCCGCACATACGCTTCCACCCCTTGGCCCACGGCCAGTAAGGTAATTACCGCGGCCACGCCGATGATGATCCCCAGCATGGTCAGTGTCGAGCGCAGCTTGTTTACTGCCAGACTCCGTAGCGCGGTGCGCACCGCTTCTCCCAACGGCATACGCCCCTCCCGTCTACTGCTTTCCCGCGAAAAGCCGATTCCGGTATCCGGGGGACATTAACGTGTGTACAGGGCCCGCGATGGGTCCGCAATTTTAGGTTCAGGTACCGGTTCATCGCTGATAATTCGGCCATCCTGCAGGCGAACAATGCGCCGGGTATGGAGAGCAATCTCAGGTTCATGCGTTACAATGACCACTGTAATGCCATGGTCTCGGTTCAATCGCTGAAAAATGTGCATGACCTCCGCCCCGGAACGGGAATCCAGGTTACCTGTAGGTTCATCTGCCAGAATGATGCTGGGGCGATTGACCAGCGCGCGCGCGATGGCCACCCGCTGCTGTTGTCCTCCGGAGAGTTCGTTAGGTCGGTGGTGGAGACGGTCGGCCAGACCCACCATGGCCAGGGCGTGTTCTGCCTGACGTCGGCGTTCGCGGCGGGAGTGCCCCCCGGCATAAATGAGGGGCAGTTCCACCTGCTCGAGGGCTGTCAAGCGGGGAAGTAAGTTAAAGCTTTGAAACACAAACCCGATGTGCTGATTGCGGATGCGGGCCAGCTCCCGGTCTCCCAGCCGGGCCACGTTCTGCCCTTCCAGGTAATAAGCGCCGCTTGTGGGCTGGTCTAAGGCCCCCATAATGTTCATCAGGGTGGACTTCCCGGAGCCGGAGGGCCCCATAATCGCCACCATTTCCCCGCGCCGGATGCGCAGGTTGACCCCTTGCAAGGCCGGGATGGTTACCTCCCGACCCAGGCGATAGATCTTGACCACATCCTGTAACTCGATCACTACTTCGGGCGCGTTCACTGGCCAAACCCCAATCCCCGACGGAGCTGCTCCTCGGTACTGACAGTGCGCAGGATGATAACATCCCCTTCCTGGACCCCGTCCCGTATCTCGCTGAACTCCTCGTTTTGAAGTCCCAGGGTGACATCCACGCGCACAATCGTGCCGTTAACCTGTTTCTCCACGTAATACTTGCCGGTCTCCCGGTCTACCCGGATGACCCGGTTAGGCAGCAACAGGACGTCCTCTACCTGGGCGGTCACGATTTCCACGGCCGCGCTCATCCCCGGTCGGAGTTCTGGCGCGTCCGCCAGGAGCTCGACGCGTGCCTCGTAAGTGACCACACCGCTCTGGACCGTGGGTACCGGCGCGATATAGGTGACCACCCCGTAAAACGTGCGCTCGGGCAAGGCATCTACGGTGACCAGGGCAGTCTGGCCTTCCCGCACCTGGGTCACATCAAGTTCGTCGATGTAGACCGTAATGCGCAGGGGGCGGAGGACGGTGAGGGTAACGGCAGGTTGCCCAGGACCGACCCACTGACCTACACGCGCGTGGACGTCGGTCACGGTGCCCGCGATAGGCGCGCGTACCTGGGTTCGGGCCAGGGCCAAGCGGGCCTGCTCCAGCTGCACTCGCGCCTGGGCCACCATAGCTTCCTGGGCCGCCTTCTGGGCTGCGCCAACGCCCTGCAAAAGGCGATCCAAATTTGCTTGAGCCTGGGCCAGGTTGGCCAACGCCTGGGCCAACTGGGCCTCCGTCGGCGGCCGTTCGGCCAAGCGCAGTTGTGCCAAGGCCTTCTCATAATTAATGGAAGCGATCTGAAGTTGACGAGCCTGTGGCAAGGAAGACGCGTCCGGACGCCATTTAATGCGGTCATACGCGGCCTGGGCTATTTCCAGGTCTACCCGAGCCAGGTCCACGGCTGCCCGGGCTGCTGCCACCTCATCGGGGTCTGGACCTGCGACAAGGTCCTGATAAGCGGCTTGAGCCGCGGCCAGCGCGGCCCGTGCTGCCGCGACGTCCGCCTCAGCCGGGGGTGTAGTCAACTGGGCTAACTGGGCTTCAGCCGCCTTCAGGTTGGCCTCCGCCAGGGCGACCTGCAGACGCGCTTCCGCATCATCCAACTGGACCAGCAGCTCGCCCGGCTGCACGGTAGCCCCTTTCTCAACGGACACGGCCACCACTTTGCCGGCCGTCTCAAACATTACCGTCACCGTGCGTTGTGCTTCCAGGGTGCCGGTCGCGCTGACCGTGGCCAACAAGGACCCCCGCACTACATTCACCGTAGGGTAGACAGGTGGCGACGCGTTCTGTTCCCGCCATCGCTGGTATATCACACCTCCGGCCAACATGAGCAGGACCACGACAAACACCATCACACTCCAGCGGCGCATGGCCATTTCCCCCTTGCCGTCATTGCGTCTCGCCCGTCCCACTCGGCGCGTGGTCAAGGCAAATTGCGGTCCTCCACCACGGCCGGCGCCAGGCGTTCCAGGCGCCAGAGGGCCCACAGGGCGAAAAGCAGAACCACAGCACCCACGAGGTATCCGGTGATCACGTCCGCCTGGGCCACAAACAACGCAATCTCCCCTACGACACCGGCCACTAAGTAAAGCACCAGCACTGCTTCGCGCGCAGTGAGCCCCATGTACACCAGGCGGTGGGATACGTGGTCCCGTCCGGGGGTGGTGAAAGGGTTTCGACCCCGCCGCAAGCGGGAGAGGACAACCAGGGTGGTGTCAAACAAGGGCACCGCGAGGACCAACACCGGCACCATCCAGGTGACCGCGTACGTGTTCTCCGGGAATCGGAGTTTAATCCCCAGAGCGGCCAGAATAAAGCCCAAAAAGAGGCTACCGCTATCTCCCATGAAAATACGCGCCGGGTTAAAGTTGTAGCGCAAAAACCCCAAACACGCTCCCAGGAGCGCGGCGGCCAGCGCGCCCACCAAGTACTGACCACTCATGGCCGCCAGGAGGGTAAAGTGCGCCGCTGCGATGGCTGCAATGCCCCCTGCCAGGCCATCCATGTTGTCCAGCAAGTTAAGGGCATTGGTGACACCGACCACCCACAGGAGGGTGATCAGCACATTCACCACCGGCCACGGGAAGATGTGGACCTGCACCCCGGTGAGCACCAACAAGGTGGCGCCTGCCAACTGCAACAGCGCCTTCACCTCTGCCCGTAAGTGGCGACGGTCATCCCACAGACCGGCCAAGGAGACAACGGTCGCGCCAACAATGATGCTGGCCATCTGGCGAATGTAAAACCGGTCACCAAAAAACAACAGCGTCAAGGCCACGGCCAAATAAATAGCAACGCCCCCCAGGAGCGGAATGGGCACTCGGTGCCATTTGCGGGTCGTCGGATGGTCCACCCAGTTCAGCCGTAGAGCAACCCGGCGAGTGATGGGCGTGGCCACCACTGCCACTACCAGCGCGCTCAGGGCAATGACCACGAAGGGCAAGAGGTTAAGGGAACTCACGGCTGTCCTCGGCTTTCCTGTTGCAACTGCTGTATCAGACCTTGCAATGCCTCGCGTTCGTTAGGCGGTGCCACGGCCAGGGCCTGCTGGGCATATCGCAGGGCTTCCGCCACATTTCCCTGCTCCCGATACAGGATGGCCAAGTTGCGCAGAGTGGCGAAGTCTTGAGGGCGTTGGCGCAACACCTCCAGGTTATACCGGATAGCGTTCGCCACATCCCCCAGCTGAGCGTACGCGAAGGCCAGACCACTTAAGATACGCACATCGTTAGGTTGGCGTTTCAGGGCCTCCTGATAGTAGGTGACCGCGTTCTCCCACTGCTGCTTCATCCGGTAGAAATCGGCCAGGTACAAATACGTGAGGTAGAACGTATCGTCCAGAGCGAGGGAGATCCGGAGCTGTTCCAGGGCTTCTTCTTCGCGCCCGGCCTGCCACAGCGCGATGGCGTACTCGTCCCGCAGGCGCGCGTTGTTGGGACTTAGGGAAACGGCCTGGGCGAAATAGGTTAAGGCCTGCTCAAGGTAACGCTGGCGTTGTGCCGGGTCCGAAGTCATACCGGCCCAGGCAAAGTAAAAGCGTGCCAGGTTCGCCGTGTGATCCGTGTTCAGGGGGTTCAGATCCCGAGCCCGCACGAGAACACGTTCCGCCTCCTCCAGAAGGCGCTGACGTTCTTCAGGGCGGGTCACACTCTGCGCGTGGTCTAGCAAGGTCTTACCGTAGAAGAGGTAATAGTAATCCTCTCGGGGTACCAACGCCAGCACTCGCTGATAAATGGCCTCTGCCTCAGAGTAACGGCGCGCGTTACCGAACGCTTTGGCCTGTTTGAACATAATATCTGCCCGAATAGGGGCCATCACCGGACCGAACCCCAGCCAAAGAACCACGCCCAAGAGGACGACGGCGAGAAAACCGCTTATCCCCCGACGAACCCAGGGCATCCACATCCCACGCGGGGGCCATCCCAACGTCACGGCCAACGCCCCAACGGTGAGGAAAAGCCATGCATAATACGCCACAGGATACCGGCCCATATGTTCTGCCAGCGCAACCACAGCTTCTGACGAACGCGCGGCCTCTACCTGGAGGCGAGCTGCGGCCGCCAGAAAGCGGGCCTGCACCAGCGCCATGCTCATAAATCCCAACCCCATGGCCACGGCCACCACCCCTAGCCCCTGGGCCCACACGGTAATCCGACGTTGAGACCACACCCGCACCCGCTCACCGGTAAAGAGAAGGCTCAACACGATCCACGTGAACAAGATCATGTAGAACTGATACGGGTTGGCGACCCGGACTCCACGCTGCACGCGCGTGAACAGGCTGTTGCCTATGATCTGCCACGGGTCATCGGAGATGACGTTACCGGCCGGCAAGTTAATAATGAACTCATAGGCCAAAGTGGCCAGGATGAAGGCACCCACCAGCGCGTAGGCCCAGAGATCCCGGTCGTGCCAGAACGCCGGGGAACTCTCTTCCGCGGTAGGAGCACCCCGTCGTTTACGACGTCGGCCACGTGGGGTGTTCGCTCGGGCATGGGCTGCCTTGGCCTCGGCAGGTGCCTCGCGCAGCCGTTGCGTGCCGACCACTGCCAGCACGGCGATGAGCACCCAGAAGTAAGTACGGGTGCTCACAATGGCTATGCCAAAGGTCACTTCCACGTAATGGGCGGTAATGGTGGCCAGAAGGGCCAGCAAGAGCACGTACCGCTCCCGCTGGGCAGCCGGCACTTCAGGTAGAGGACGGGTCAAGCCCACAAGGGTCACGTAAGCCACCAGGCCGAGAATAAAGCCGAACGGCAACGCGACGCCGAAAAACCGCCACGTTCCGTCCACCCACCGGGCCACCAACACACTGAGGGCCCCCATCCCAAACCACAACGTGAAGAAGCGGGCGCGATCTCCCGGCGAACGGATCAACCCCAGCCACCGCAGCCCATAAAAGAACACGGCCACGAAGAGCCACACGTAGGCAGCAAAACCTAACACCCCGGTGCGGATCAAGCTGTCGAACGTCTCGTTGTGGGAGCGGTCGGGCGAAGCGTTACGCCGCTCGATTTGCGCCAGCTCAGGTTGGTAAAACCGGTTATAGGCCACCCACATGGCCTCCGGACCGTAGCCGATTAGCGGGCGTATCGCGTTCAAGGGGTCGGGACGCATGTCAGGGGGAAAGTTAAGCGGATCGTGTGGGAGGAGGAGCTCAACGGCACCTTGCCAGATCAGCACGCGCACGCGCCCGGTAGGATTCTCTCGGCTCACGTCAAGAATGCGCCCCAACCGCCCAATGTACGGCATCTCCCGCAAGGGTGCCAGGGGCGAATTGGGCAGGTTGAACAGGACCAGAAACAGGCTAACCGCCACCGCCGCGGCCACCCACCCTCCGGCCATCAAGCGGTAATAACGCGGGCGTAAGGCCAGCAAAGCCAACAACCCAAAGATGTAAATGCCACCCAGAAATCCCAGAAAGGGGCCACGGCTCTGCGTGTATATGAGGGCGAGCACCTGCACAATAAACACAAACAGATACGCCCCACCCACCACGGACTCCGTGTATCCTTGCGTGCCCTCCTTATCGCGCAAAATGCGGGCGAAGGAACGAATGACCCGATAAAGGGTGAGGAACATGGCCATAATCAGATACGCGCCCAGGAAGATCGCGTTTCCCATATGACCGGTAATGCGAGTCTGCACATCCCCACCCCAGGGCAATGGATCCCCTCCAAACCGCTGCACCACACCGTACAGCCCGATCGGCACACTGGTGACCACCACGATAGTAACCAGCCGCTCCAGTTGAGCGCGAGTCCGCAACTGGTGGTACGTGACGAAGAACAACACGATGTAGCTGTAGGTGGTCCACAGCCCCTGTAAGCGCTGATACGAGCCCCACAGGCTGGTATTCGGCGCCACAGAGAACACGGTGCTGATCAAGTACGACAGGACAACCAGACAGGTGGGCAGGAAAAAGGGCAAAGCCCGCAACCGTTGCCACCCTGCACGCCACTGCCCACCCGGCACCCATCCCCTATCCACCACCCACACGATCCACGCTGCGAGGGCGATGAGGGCCAACCAGCGGACCAACGCGATTTTATCGGGTTCAAAGACTCGCTCTGACTGCACATTAAAATACAGAGGCGCCACGATGAGAGCCAGCAACCAGCTGGCTTCCATAACCCCCTGGGCCAGACGTGCCATACGCGACATTGCCAGCTACACCCCTCCCAATTGAATTCCACCTCCGTAATACCGAGTATATCTTAACCTAAGTTTGCCCTCCTTGCCTATCGGTCTTTCACCCCTGGGCAATAGCCTTCCGGTCCCTTTCCTTCCTTCGGATCACCACGCGCTCCTGTGTTACAATCTGGACAAAGGTTCCGTTTCGCGGGTCATAAAGGCTCTGCCGACGTTGCCGGTTGACAGCCCGAAGCAAACCACGCCGGCGACGGCAACCACACATGTACGATCCCGTCATGCCATGCGACAGGATCATCACTCCCGCCGTTGGGCGGAGGTCTAAGGAGGAAAGGGCATGATGATGTTCCCCAAACTCTTTATCCCAGGACCTACCAACGTACGCCCCGAGGTGCTGGCCGAACAGACCCTACCCATGATCGGCCACCGCACCGAGGTCTTCGAGACACTGTTCGCACGGGTACAAACCAAGCTACGCCGTCTCTTTTACACGCAATCGCGCGTGTACGTGGTGGCTGCCTCCGGCACCGGACTGCAGGAAGCTGCCATTCGCAATGGAGTGCGGCGACGTGTGCTGTGCACGGTCAACGGGGCTTTCGGCCAGCGCTGGTACGAGGTGGCTGTCGGCTGTGGCAAGGAGGTGGTCAAGGTGGACATCCCATGGGGCCAGGCGGTGAAACCGACGGATGTGGTTCAGGCCATCGAACGGGAAGGGCCCTTCGACGCGGTGACCATCGTTCACAACGAAACCAGCACCGGCGTGATGAACCCTGTAGAGGACATCGCCCAGGCCGTACGTGACGCCGCCCCCGACACCCTTATCTTCGTGGACGCGGTGTCCTCCCTGGGAGGTGTAAAGATTCCGGTGGACGAATGGGGGCTGGACGTGTGCTTGACCTCCTCCCAAAAGGCCCTGGCCCTTCCTCCCGGCCTGGCTTTAGCCGCAGTGAGCGACCGGGTTCTGGAACGGGCCGAGGAGGTATCAGGGCGCGGCTGGTATTTCGATTTCCTCGTGCTGGAAAAGTACCTTCAACGCAACACCACTCCCGCCACACCCGCCATCTCCCTGATGTGGGCGCTGGATCGTCAGCTGGACATTATGTTTGCCGAAGGGCTGGACAACCGCTTCGCCCGTCATGCCCAACTGGCCGAAATGACGCGCCATTGGGCCGAGACGCGAGGGTTCGCGCTTTTCCCAGAAGAGGGATATGCCTCTCAGACAGTCACCTGTGTTCGCAACACGCGCGGCATCGATGTGGGCGCCTTAAACCAATACCTGCGATCGCGTGGGATGATCATCTCCAACGGGTACGGCAAACTCAAGGGGCAAACTTTCCGCATCGCCCACATGGGCGAAACCACGATGGCCGACATGCACACGTTACTGGCCACCATTGACGAGTGGCTAGAACAACAGGGGTAAAACTCATCCCACGTCAACGGTTACCCGACAGAAAAAGCGAACAAACGACGTACCTATGACGAGCCTCATGATGTGACCGAGGTGCAGCGGTGGTTCCCATTTTCACACCCGCACCGACGCCGGAACAAACCGAACACCGGCCGGTGCGGGTTTACATTGGATTAGGCACCAACTTGGGCAACCGATGGGCTTATTTGGTACGGGCGCTCACGGCCTTAGAGGCATATGTCAGCGTTGACCAAGCAAGCCCGGTGTACGAAACCGCTCCCTGGGGATACACGCGGCAGCCCTCTTTTCTGAACATGGTCGTTTCAGGCCAAACGGCACTGGCACCCCACGCGCTGTTGCGCACGCTAAAGGCCATTGAGACCCAACTGGGACGACGGCCCACCTTCCGTTATGGCCCACGAGTTATAGACCTGGATCTCCTGTTTTATGGCTCGGCTGTCATCAACACGCCTGAGCTGGTAATTCCGCACCCTCAGCTTCACCAACGCGCGTTTGTGCTCGTGCCTCTCCACGACCTGGCTCCCGACTTGTGGCATCCCCTTTTACGGCGTCGGGTGAGGGACCTCTTGGCCGACCTCTCCACCACGGACGTGCGTCCCGCGGTGCGCTGACGTGCTAAATCGTTTCTCCCGCGCTGTCGACAACACCGACGCCTTCAGCTGACCAGGCCCCCATGCCCGTTCCCCTGTTCGGCCAACGCGCGCATCACTGTGTCCAGATCCTTATCCCCTCGACCGCTCAGGTTCACCAAGATAACGGCATCCCGGGGAAGCTCGCGGGCTAACTGAACCGCGTAGGCCACCGCGTGGGCGCTTTCCAGCGCGGGAATGATCCCTTCCAGGCGGGAGAGCAAGCGAAAGGCTTCCAGGGCCTCCTCATCGGTGACGTAGGTGTACTCAGCACGCCCCAGATCGCGCAACCAAGCGTGCTCCGGGCCTACACTTGCGTAGTCCAGGCCGGCACTGATGCTATGGGTCAACGCAATCTGGCCATCCTCGTCCTGCAAAACATATGAACGTGTGCCGTGAAGCACACCCAATCGGGCCCGACGGGGGTCGGCAAACCGAGCGGCGTGTTCCCCACTCTCAATACCTCGCCCGCCGGCCTCCACACCGATAAGCCGCACCGCGGTGTCTGCCAGGAACGGGTAAAAGATACCAATCGCGTTAGACCCACCCCCCACGCACGCCACAATGACGTCGGGCAACCGGCCGGGACCGATCTCGGGATCCAGCATCTGTTGACGCGCTTCCCGGCCGATCACCGCCTGAAACTCCCGCACTATAAGGGGGTAAGGATGTGGCCCTAAGGCGGAACCCAGCAGGTAATGGGTGGTGCGCACGTTGGTGACCCAGTCCCGAATGGCCTCGTTGATGGCATCCTTCAAGGTACGGCTGCCCGTGTCCACACCGCGCACCTCCGCGCCCAGGAGACGCATGCGAAACACGTTGGGCTTCTGGCGCTCCATATCCACGGTGCCCATGTAGATGACGCACTCCAGGCCCAGAAGCGCGGCGGCCGTTGCCGTAGCCACCCCGTGCTGTCCCGCCCCGGTCTCTGCCACTATGCGAGATTTCCCCATGCGTTCTACCAGGAGCGCTTGGCCCAGTGCGTTGTTAATTTTATGGGCGCCGGTGTGGGCCAGGTCCTCACGTTTCAGGTAAAGCTGGGCCCCTCCCAAATAGGCGCTCAAACGCCGCGCATAGGTAAGGGGCGTCGGTCGACCCGCGTATGTGTGCAACAGGTGTTGCAAGCGTCGCCGAAAGGCCGGATCGGCCTGCGCGGCCCGAAACGCGCCTTCCAACTCGGCCAGTGCAGGCATCAACGTCTCGGGGACAAACTGGCCCCCATAGGGACCGAACTTACCGCGCTCATCCGGCCAAATGTAACGCCGAAAATCCACCCGTGGGGATTCCAGTGGACGTTTCTCCTCGGTCACGATCCCCTCCCCTGGCCTTGCTGCCGACGACGCCAGACCGCCCACCCCCGATAAGAGCGGGGTACTTCAGCCAGCACCGGTAGTCCAAGCTCCTGGACTGCGTCCCGATCGTATAAGCGATCGTCCAGCGCATGCCACAGGAAAACCAAGCCTATCCCTATTAACAACGCCAAAAGTACCCGTACAGGCCCCTCCAATCGCTCCCGCAACCCCGGCGTCACCGGCCCTACGTGCGGACCGTCGACAAGTATAGCCTCCGTGCCGTAGCTGAACACTTGCGGGAAAAAGGTATCGGCATCCTCTTTCACCGTCGCCACCACCGCCTGAGCGATCTGCTCGAGCTCCTCGGGCCGCGGCCACGTAACGGAGATGGTTATCAGGCGATGGAGTTTACCCGTCTGAGTGCTGCCCTGAATGGCCCCCGGGGGAACGGTAATGCCCTGATCCTGCAGCCGCGCGCTGACCCGTCCCGCGAACGCCGAACCGCGCACCACTTCCGAGAAATCGTCAATGAGATACTCTGACGTCAGCCACGTGTAATATCGGTCGTAGCCGTACACGCCGGGCGTTAACGGTTCCGGCCGTACCCCCACGAGAAACCGCATGGTAGCCACGTACATGGGGGGTGGCGCAGGCTGAACAAGCCACAAGACCAGCGTCAAGGTGACCATCAGCGCCGGCAACCACCACCGTCGTCGCACAACGTACCAGTACGTGCGCAGGTGCATTGGTCCCTCTCTCGCGCGTGCAACGTGTCCAACAGGCGCTCAACGAATTCGTCGGCTGATCTCCAGCCCACGTCCAATAGGCACGGTAACCGACTCATACAACGGGTGAGCCTTCACACGCGCCAGGTAATTCTGTAAGGCAGCCGCGTGGGAGAGCACATTGTCGGCCACCACCAAACCGTTGGGCAGAATCTTGGGCATCAACAGCTCGAAGTACGTGATGTAATCCGTCTTATCCGCGTCGATAAGCACGAAATCAAAGGGGCCCGGGTGTTGGGCCAGGGTCTGACGCGCGTCCCCCACCAGGTACGACACCACCCCATGCAAACCGGCCCGACGCACGTTAGCACGGTTTCGTTCCACCCGGCCGGGCTCTATTTCACAGGAGACAAGTGTGCCCCCGTTGCGGTGTGCGGCATCCGCCAACCAAAGGGTCGAATATCCCACCGACGCGCCGATCTCCAGCAAACGACGGTACTTTCCGGCCAGGATCAGCATGTGAAGGAAACGCGCGCTGTCCGGGTGCAACGCATAAATGCGATCCTCCGGCGGGGGATCTTGAGACCGTTCCCAACGGTCCCGCTCTTCCAATTCCTGAATGACCTGAACCGCGCGCGGGTCCAGCAACTCCAAGGGGTCCACGACCTCTCCTCCTCAGGGATAGCAATTGATAGCGTGGCACGTCCTCCGCTAAGTTTTCGAACGCTCTTTACATTGTAGTCTGCCCACGGGGATCGCCAAATTAACCGGCATGGCCTACGTTCACCGGACGCAAGACCCTTCTCCACGGGTCAAAAGTTTAGGGCGCCCTCCGGGCTTCGTGTTATCATCTCCCCGGACAATATTTAAGGACATCTTACCCAGGCGCGCTGGCAACGTGGCGTCCGAGAACGAGGGGCACACGGTATGACACGGCGTGTGTACAACGTCTTGACCGTAGTCCGCAATGCCCATCTGACGTTAACCCTGCACCCAGAGGGTTTCTGGAGCCTGCACACCCGGATAGGGCCGGCTGCTCGCATTAGTCGCGCCCACTGGGCCGTTCACGTGGTCACACCCAACGGACCTGAAACGTTACTCTCCACCCATCTGGCCATTGAAGATATCAACGAGGAAGAACAGGATACTCCCTTGGGACCGGCCCAGGTGGTAACCGTACGTCACCGCCCGTCTCGCAGCGGCATCATCCTCTGGTGGCGTGCCCAGATGTACCGACAACAACCCTATCTCACCTTACAAGTGGGTGTCCAGGCCCGACGAGAAAACGTCCGACTTCAGCGGCTGGTACCCATGGCCGTCACCCCCCCACACGGGCACGTTCTGGTGGAGGGTCTAGGCCCTCACTGGACCTTCTTTGTGGACGGCTGGCATTCCTGGTCCTTTGCCGGCGTATTGGCCGATCATCAGCGCCAGCCACGCACCCGGCTATCCCGCTTCGACGCGCCGCTCATGTACGACATCGCCCACCCACCACCCCGGGAACGGGGACACTTCCTTTCCCACACCGTGGGGGTGCTCACCGGTATTGCCCCAGACGCGCCCCCCCTGGTTGTAGGGTGGACCCGACAGTGGGACTTTGTCGGCCTGGTGGAGGTGCACCGAGAACCAGGCCCCGATCCCCGGCTATGGGCCTGGGCGGATGGGGAACAGATCCCACTGCCTCCTGAACAGGACGTGTGGTGTGAGCCCCTGCTGGTCCAATTCGCGCCCCCACGGGACCCGGACCCCCTTGCGGCGTTTGCCGAGGCGATGGGCCGGATGAGTGGTGCCCGGGTAGCGTCCCAGGCTCCGGTGGGATGGTGTTCCTGGTATCACTTCTACCAGCGTATCGAACCGGCAACTGTGGAACGCGCCGTGGCCGCCCTTCAGACCGTGCGCGACCAAGTGCCGGTAGAAGTGGTACAAATCGACGACGGGTATCAATCCGCGGTGGGGGACTGGCTTATTCCTGCCCCGGCCTTTACCGGACGGATGTCCGCGCTGGCGACCAGCATCCAAGAGGCAGGTTTTCGTCCCGGGTTGTGGTTGGCACCGTTTATTGTAACCCCTAAGGCCCAGGTAGCCCGTGACCACCCAGATTGGCTGCTCCGTGATGCGCGCGGGGCGCCCGTCAACGCCGGGTTCCTGTGGCGTAGCTTCACCCGCGCCCTGGACTTGACCCATCCCGGAGTGCAGGACTACCTCCGACAGGTGGTGGAGACCGTCGTACACCGGTGGGGATACACCTACCTGAAACTGGACTTTCTGTACGCCGGTGCCTTGCCGGGTCGTCGACACGACCCTACACGCACGCGTCCCCAAGTGTTGCGCCATGGGTTACGGCTTATTCGGGAAAGCGCCGGGGAAACGGCCTTCCTCCTGGGGTGTGGGTGTCCCCTCGGGCCTGCCGTGGGCCTGGTGGACGCCATGCGGATCGGACCGGACATCGCGCCCCACTGGCATCCCCGCCTATATGGCCTATCCCGGCCCTGGCGAGGAAAGGTCTCCTACCCCGCCGCGGCCAACGCCGTCCGCAACACCTTGACCCGGGCCGCTTACCACCGCCGTCTCTGGTGGAATGATCCGGATTGCGTGCTGGTCCGGGTGCGGGACACCCGCTTGACCGATCGGGAAGTACAGGGGTGGCTTTCAGTGGTGGGATTATGCGGTGGTTTACTTGTCTGGAGCGACGACCTGGAAGCCGTTCCCCCGGAACGACGCCAATGGTTGGCCGCCCTGTTGCCCATACAACCCGAAGTAGGACGTCCCCTAGACCTGCTGGAACACACGGTACCGGAAACTGTGGTGCTCCACCTGAAACGCCCTTGGGGCGAGGGGCTCACGGTGGGCCTGTTCAACTGGCGAGATGAGCCCCATACCCGCACGCTGCAGCTAGGCGTTCTTGGTCTCGACTGGCAACGGCCCCATCACGTGCTTGACTTCTGGAGCGGTCATTACTATCGACTCACGGAGGGCTATCGGGTCTTCGTCAACATGCCCCCTCACAGTGGACATGTGCTGGGCATTAAACCGGTGCAGGAGGTCCCCCACCTGGCCGGATCCACCTTTCACATCTCGCAAGGGGGCGAAATCCGGGAATGGTCGTGGACCCCCCCTCATCTGCGATTTCGCGTGTGTCTGGACCGAAAAGGGGAAGGCACGGTGCTCATCGGCACCGCAGGCCATCGGATTGTAGCCGCCCCGTCAGACATACACGTCTCGACCGTTGCTGAAGATGTTGTGGCCCTGGAATTCTCGGTAGCTGGGGAACGGGTTGTTGAGGTAACCCTCCAATGAAGGGAACAGGGTGGTGGACAGCTCGCTCTCCGTGGCTGTGCCTCAGTCTCTTGGTAACCCTGCTCGTGCTGGTCAACGGCTGTGCCAACGCCACCCCACGTCCTGAGACAACACCCCCATCACCCGCCGAGATAGCGGCACTGGTAGCCGAGGCCAACGCCGCGTACGAAGCGTTTGACTGGCCTCGTGCCACCACCCTGTTCGCGCAGGTGGTCAGGTACGAACCGGAGGTAGCCGAATGGTGGACGCGATACGGCTGGGCACTCCACAATAGCCAACGCTTCACCGAGGCCCTGGCTGCCCTGGAACGGGCGGAACAGCTGGCCCCTGACAACTTCTGGAACCCCTTCGGCAAAGCCCGGGCGTATGCTGCCCTCGGTCGCCTGTCGGAAGCCCTGGTCGCGGTGGAACGCGCCATTGCGCTGGCCCCCCAACGGCCGGGACCGCACCGGTTACGGGCCCGATTGTATCTTCGGGCCGGTGATCCAGACAGGGCCCTCGCAGCCGTACTGACAGGCCTGTATTACGTGCCCGAAGATGCCCAGCTCCAATCCATGCTGGCCGAACTGGCCGACCGCCTTGCCCTCCCCTTGACAGCGACACCACCGGCGCCGGCCGACTGACAAACCTACATCCGTTCACAGGCCGGCTGGGAAAGACGGGCGGGAAGGGTCCCACCCTTCCCGTACGACCACCTTCCAAGGGCAACGGTGTGTCCGTCCATAGACTACCGACGTTAAAGCAACATCAGCCACGCGACCGCCAGAAGGAACACACTTTGCTTGCCCGCGTCGCCGCCATGTATAATCTTCGCCGGCAGCAACTTGCCGGAGGACAGGTGCACACGCACCGATGTCCCCCATCGGCAACGCGATACAACGCATGCCACATAACAGTAGTCCTCAAGCGGCATAACAGATAGGGGGAAATCATGGAACTCGCGCAACTGGAACAACTGGTAACCTGGCTGGACGAACAGCGCCGTCAGGCAGACCAGTACATCCGTCAACTAGAACAACGCCTCCTGGGCCAACAAAACACCATTGAAGAACAGGCCCAGCGCATCCTGCAACTGGAAAGCGAACTGGCCGCGCTACGAGCTCAGCTGGCTGAGTACACGGCCATCCGCCAGGCCATGGAGAACCTCCGCAACGAAGTGCGGCATATGGTTGAACGCCTCGAGGAAGAACGCCTTTCCCGCGAACGCGATCAAGAGCGCATTCGCGCGGCAGAACGGGAGAAGATCAGCCGGGAGATCGCGGAACTGCGCAAAGCGCTGGAAAACCTTCCCCAACTGGAAGAAAGACTCGCGGCCCGCAGGACCGAAGAGCAGCGCCTGAACGAACAACTTCTTAAGCTGCGGGAGCAAGTGACGGCCGTTGATCGTCGCGTGGAGGAAACCGGCCGAGATGTGGCACTTCTGATGGAACAGCGCTCCCAGGATCACCGGCGTATCGGCCAGGTACAAGGTGAAACGGTGGAGCTCTTCCGCCGCCTGGAAGCGCTCACCGGCAAAGTAGCCCTGATCGAGGAAAAGACTCAGCGCCAAGAAAGCGCGCTCAAGCACATGCAAGAGGCTACGGAAGCCCTTCGCCAAGAAGAAGAAGCCTTCCTGGAAGAAGTCCGGAGAGCCGAGGCAGACCGAACCCAGAAAATAAAACAGTGGGAGAGGGAATTCCAGCGGATGGAGGAACTTGTCCAGCAATTTCAGGAACAGATAGAACGCTTCCAGGTACAATACGACAAGGCCGTGCGGGCGGTAGCAGACATCGAACGCTGGCAGGCGGAGTTAAAGCGTGATGTGCATGAGGCCCGCGAGGCCCAGCGCCTTACCGCAGACCGCATGCAAAAACAATTGCGTGAGTTCGAAAGCGAACAGGAAAAGCGGTGGCAGAAACAGGTGCTGGAATGGGAATACCGCTGGCAAGAGCATCAACGCCAGTTTGAGGCCCTCAAGGAACAGGTTCTCCGAGCCCACCGTCTGCTGAGCGTCCATGCCGAGCTCATGGATGTCACCTGGCGACTCCAGGAGGAATGGGGATCTCACCAGCTCGGTGAAGCCCAGCGACTGCTCCAGTTAATCGAGGAGATGGCCGAGAAGCGTGAACACTTTATCAAAGAGCGGGACAACCTTACCTCTACCTTGGCAGAGGGACGGTAGAGCCTAACCGACACAGGTTAACCATGCACGTTATCGGTACCGCCGGGCATGTCGATCACGGCAAATCTACCTTGGTCAAAGCACTAACCGGCATCGACCCTGACCGCCTCAAGGAAGAAAAAGAGCGTCAGATGACCATCGACCTGGGGTTTGCCTGGATGCCCCTCCCCACCGGCGAGGAGGTAGGCATTGTAGACGTGCCCGGACACATCGATTTCATCAATAACATGCTGGCCGGCGCGGGAGGGATTGCTGCCGCGCTCCTGGTGATCGCCGCGGATGAAGGCGTCATGCCCCAAACGCGAGAACACCTGGCCATCCTCACGCTGTTAGGTGTTACCCGAGGGGTGGTGGCCATTACCAAGGTCGACCTTGTGGACGCGGATTGGCTGGCACTGGTGGAGGAAGATGTCCGCACTTTGTTGGCAGGAACCCCGTTTGCGGATGCGCCAATCGTGCCTGTCTCTGCGATAACAGGCCAGGGGTTGGCCGAATTGCAGCAGGCACTGACAGAAGTCCTGGCACACATCCCCCCTGTTCCTGATCGGGGCCAACCCCGCCTCCCGGTGGACCGGGTGTTCTCTCTGGCCGGATTTGGCACGGTAGTCACCGGCACTTTGTTGGATGGCTCTCTGCGGCTTGGTCAAGAGGTGGAGCTGCTCCCCACAGGAGTCCACGGTCGCGTGCGTGGCCTACAGACCCACAGACAACCCCAGGAGATCGTCCTGCCCGGCCGACGGGTTGCCGTCAACCTGAGCGGGGTGCGCAAGAACGAAGTACGCCGTGGTGATGTTCTCACCCTGCCCGGTCTATACCGCCCCACCACCCTGGTGGACGTAAAGCTGCAGGTCCTTCCCGACACCTCACGCCCCCTACGCCACAACGAACCCTTGATGTTCTTCGTGGGCACCGCCCAGGCCCCGGCCCGTCTCCGTCTTCTCGGCACCGATACCCTGCCTCCCGGTGCGACCGGTTGGGCCCAGCTAGTCCTGCAAAGGCCCGTTGTAGCCGCGCGGGGAGATCGATTTATCCTGCGGCGTCCCTCACCCAGCGAAACGGTCGGTGGGGGCACCATTCTGGACACGGCCCCCGGCCGTAAACACAAACGCTTTCGCCCGGACGTGCTGGCCGGCCTGCAGGTAATGGCTGAAGGCAAGCTCGACGCCATCTTGCATCACAAAATTACCCAATGGGGCCCCGCCCCCCTTTCTGCCCTCGTGTCCCGGAGTGGGCTGAGCCCCGCTGAGGTGATAACCGCCCTGAGACAGCTCTTGGCGGCCGGAAAGGTCATCACACCGGCTCACAGAACACCCCCAGAGCGCGTGGACGACCGGTGGGTCTTTACCCAGGAGCAATGGGCCGCCGCCCTGGAACGGTTGCGACAGGGCGTACAAGCCTACCACCAGAGTCATCCCCTGCGTCGGGCTATGCCCCGAGAACATGTAGGGCGGTGGTTTACCCGACCACGACCGTGGCCTCCGGACGTGCTTCAGGCTCTGTTAGCCCAAGCAGTCGCCGCTGGATGGCTGGTAGAAGAACCTGGGGGGTACCGTCTCGCCGACCATACCCCCCGGTTGACCCCCGAACACCGCGCGGCCATGCGCGCGGTCCTGGAGGCGTTCCGTGCCCAGCCGTACACTCCCCCAACGTACAGCGAAGCCGTGGCCCTCGCCGGCCCGGAAGTGGTGGACGCGCTCTTAGAACAGGGAGACCTCGTACGGGTCAGTGAAGATATCCTGTTTATGCGCGAGACGTATGAAGCCATGGTCGACCGGGTAGTCCAGTACTTGCACGAACACAACACCCTGACGGTGGCTGAGGCGCGCGATCTGTTCGGCTCCTCCCGTAAGTACGTTGTGCCTTTCCTGGAACACCTCGACGCTCGCCACATCACCCGCCGTGTGGGTGACCATCGCGTCCTTCGCCGTGCACCAACCCAAAAGACCTCTTCATCCCACCCATAGGAGGGAATCTCACCCATGAACATACCGGCACGATGGACATCGCTGGAGATGATCCTCTACGATATGTTGTTTATTTCTTACTTAGTACCCGAAGAGCGACTCCAACCCCTTCTCCCGCCCGGGATCACGCCCGCTTGGGTGATGGAACGTCAGGCCATCATTGGGGTGTGGCTTTTTCACGTGCTAGAAGCCAAAGCTGCGCGGGTGCCCTCGCCACGACTGGCCTACAACCAGGCCAATGTGTATACCTTTGTGCGCGATCCTATAACCCAAGAAAAAGCCATGTTCCTGTTGCGGGCAAGTGTCACCGCGGGGGCGGTGGCCCGTGTGGCCCGGTGGCTGAAGATCCCTGTCGATGTCATTCGACTGGAGATCACCCCCGAACGGGATAAACGTTTACGGTACCGTCGCTATCAGGCCCAAGGGGAATGGACGGGCACATTGCAGGTGGAAGTGGACGAAGTCGCCCCCCGCCTGAACGATTTACCCCCCTTCGCCAACGCCCAAGCTGCCGCAGTGTACCTAACCGATATGCTCATAGGTCTCTACGCGCCGGGCACGGACATACGCCGAATGGAAGCCTGGCACCCACGACTTCAACCTCGAGTCGCGCAGGCCCGCATGGTACAGTTACCCATCCTGACCCATCTAGGTGTAATAACCGAAGACGAAATGGCACGTCCTCACTGTGTGTTGCTGGCACCACGGGGACATTACCTCCTGCACCTTCCACCCCATCGCGTCACCCACACGGCACCATTACGCCCCGAAGGACATGAAAACGTGACGACCGAACCATCCTAAATCAATCGCGCGAGAGGCCCTAGATGATCTCGGTGAGCAATGTGGTCAATCAGGCCCTATGTTACGAACAACACAACGAAGCGAAGACCCTCTGGCGGGGCGAAGCAGCGGATATTCTGCCCCACCGGGCTACGCCGCTTACATGTTCCATCTTTGCCGCAGCCCAACCCCATGTACAACGGCTGCTGGCAGGGTGGTTAGACATTTCCACCGCCCCCCTGTGGCGGGTAGAACAGGATATGCTGTTCCTGGATCCGCGAGCCTGGGCACGTCTGGCCCAAAGCGCCCAGGTACAACCCGGCATGGTGGCCCACATCCTCGGATTGCCTGCAGCTGATGCGACCACCCACCCCCCCCATCGACGCCTCTTTGGCC
>WFWT01000133.1 GCA_015490995.1 Anaerolineae bacterium
CACCGCGGTAGCCACCGGTGGGATTCCCGGCGGCACTCGGGGGATTTTCAGTCAGGTGGAAGCGATTTTTGACCCAGAAGCCCTCCGCCGCGCGGCTTGGCGCGGGGCCCGGTTTAGCGCCATCGCGTTCGGCATCTGGGTGGGATATGAGGTATTGAAATACCTGCTCACCCAGCTGTGGGTGCGTATCCGACCATAACGCGAGAAGGGAGAGATTGTCCGTGAAGCTGGTGGTTGGTTTGGGCAATCCCGGACCCAAGTACGCCCACACCCGACACAATGTGGGATTTCGCGTGGTGGACCTGCTGGCGAAACGACACGGTGTGTCCTTTTCTCCTAACCGCTGGCAAGCCATGACAGCCCGTTGCCAGGTGGACGAGGTGCCTTGTCTTTTGGTCAAGCCCATGACGTACATGAACCTGAGCGGTGAAGCCGTGGGTCCCTTGGCCCGATTCTACAAGGTACCCCCTGAGGCCATTTTGCTCGTTTACGACGACATGGATCTGCCCCTAGGCACGCTGCGTATGCGTCCAAAGGGTAGCCCAGGAGGACATAAAGGAGTGGCATCGGTCATTCAGCACCTGGGCACCACCGAGATCCCTCGCTTGCGCATCGGGATTGGCCGCCCTCCGGGGGGGATGGACCCGGCTGCGTATGTCCTGGCCCCCTTTTCCGAGGAGGAAGAAGCCATCATCGCGGGGGTGGTGGAAAACGCCGCGGACGCAGTCGAATGCTGGCTGACAAAAGGGCTGGAAGCTGCCATGAATTGGGTCAACGCGCGGGGGAGGCCACCTGTAACGGTGACGGAGCGGAACACCGAGGAATCGTGCCGGGAGAGAGGATAAAGGACGGCGGAACTGCCGAAGGTGTATCCCATGGCTGTAAAGAACGCACAGCAATCGGCCACGGCATCGACACCGACAGCATCGACGCCAGGCTTTCACCTGCGGGGAGTACTGGACCTTTTCACACAAGAAGCGCCTTTCCGTCACGCCCTGGC
Organism: Anaerolineae bacterium; assembly: GCA_015490995.1. Taxonomy (GTDB): domain Bacteria; phylum Chloroflexota; class Anaerolineae; order JAADDB01; family JAADDB01; genus S141-23. Next base: position 1,001 of record WFWT01000133.1, read on the forward strand.
GTCCCTCCCCGGGCCGGGAGAGACGTGCGTGTGGGGGGCGCCGGCACATGCGCGTGCGTTTGTGGCCGCCGCGGTAGCCATCAGCGTTTCACGCCCCCTGCTGATCATGACAGCTCATGGAGCTCGGGCGCGCGAATTGGTCGATGTCCTGCGCACCTGGTTGGGCGATCCCGAGCGGGTGCACCTGTTTGCGGACCCTGAACCTCTGCCCTATGAACGCATCCCATGGAGCCGTGATACCCGCCGACAGCGGCTCGCTGCGCTCACCGCACTGGCACGCTGGCAGAAGTTGCCTGCTCCCCCTATCATCGTGGCCGCGGTACGAGCACTTATGTGGCCCACGTTGCCCCCCCGGGAAATGCGCCGTTCGGTGCGCACCTTCCGGGTGGGAGACGTCATTCCTATGAGCGAGCTGGTCGCGCTCCTCCTGGCCTTGGGATACAGCTCCACCGCGGTTGTAGAGGAACCAGGCACTTTCTCCCGACGCGGGGGCATCCTGGACGTGTATCCTACCAATACCCGATGGCCTGTGCGCATTGACTTCTTCGGGGACGAGATCGACAGCCTGCGTTACTTCGACCCCGCAACGCAACGCACCTTGGCCGACATGCCCCGCCCCCGCACGGTAACGCTGGCCCCTGCGTCCGAGGCCTTGCCCCGCTTTGCAGCCCAAGCCCACCGCCGCCTGCAGACGGTCGATCTGAGCCCATGTCACACCGCGTTCGCGGAGCACATCCGGGAGGAGATGGCCAAGCTGGCCCAACAGGAAGGATTTCAGTACCTGGAATATTACCTTCCCTTCTTCTATTCCCATCCCAGCACCCTGTTTGACCACCTTCCCCCCGAAGCACTGGTGCTGGTGGAGGACGGCCAAGAGATAGAGACCACTTGGCAGACATTAAGCGAGCAGGCCGAACAGGTGCGGGCAGATCTCCTCGCCATTCAAGAAATGCCTGGTAACTGGCCCCGACCGTACGTCACCTGGGAAGAGGTAAAACCACAAGCGCGTGCACAGCCTACCATAGTCCTGGGACACACAGGATACGACCGGTACACGGTGGACCCGGAACAGGAAGCGTTGCACGATCTCTTCACCCCCGCACCCTACTTCGGGGGCAAAGTACGTCACATCGTGCGCCAGGTCA
>WFWT01000134.1 GCA_015490995.1 Anaerolineae bacterium
GAGGGGTATTGACGAACTCCCACACCTCACGTGCGCCCAGGAGCACCTCTTCATCCGGCGCGGTAGCGGTCATCTCAAAAGTGCGCCCGTTAATCGTCCACTGCCCTGCCTGAACGTACAGGTAAAAGGTGCGGGTAGCAGCCACGCGCGGGGCTTCGACAGTTGACGGCGCAGTCGCCGAACTGCGATGCGCCAGGAAGGGCATGTATGCCCGAGCATCCGGCGTGGGTGTTGGGGTGGGGGTCGGCGTCGGCGTCGGGGGCAAAGTGTCGATCTGGAAGGTAGCTACCCGAAAGGCCGCACCGTTCGGCAACGGGACGTTGGTTGGACCGCCACCAGAAAAGGCCAGACTTTCCAACGTCACCGTGCTGCCGACGTCCCAGCGCTGGAAATCCACCAACAATTCAACCCGCTCGCCGGGAGACAGGGTCACATACGCTCGCGTCACCGGCGTCTCCAGCAAGCCCCCATCGGTGCCGATAACCGTGAGGGGGGTGCCGTCCCCCCAGGCCAGCTTGTAAATGCGAGAACTGGAACCATTTAACACCCGCAGCCGGTACCTCGTCGCCTTCACGCTGAAGGTCGCGTTCGGCTCGCCGTTCACCAGGATGGTGTCCCCCAAGTAGCCGGCCATGGACGTGGTGTAAATAACCTGATTCTCGTCGTCGAACGTTCGATCTTGTAACACCAGGGGGAGGTCGTACTCGCCACCGGGCAACCCGCGAGCACTCTCCTCTTCATCGGTCACGTAAATAAGGCCGGCCAGGCCCATATTCACTTGAGGACCGGTCCGACCGTGTGGATGCGGGTGATACCAATAAGTACCCGCCCGGTCCATAACCTGAAATTCGTACACATATGTCTCCCCCTCACCGATAACGTAGCGAGGATGGCCGTCCGCTTCGGGAGGCACGTGTAAACCGTGCCAGTGGACGATGGTTTCCTCCGGGATATGGTTGGTGAAGCGTACCCGTACTTTGGTGCCCTTAGGCCAGTGTAAGATAGGCCCGAGGTACGTGTTGGGCAAGGGCCGCACGGCATCGGCCGAACCGCTTAACACCTCCGCTCGGTAACGCCACACCTGAGTTGGCTTTCCAGGTAGAATGGCCACTGTGGCCGGCTCGGCCACCAGCGCGATCTCCACGTCCGGTTCGAAGGCTGCAATCCGGGACTGGGCCAAGGCCCACCGCGGCCACGGGCCGCGGGAGAGCGTCGCCCCCAGAAAAGTCGCCCCTACGTACTTCAAGAACTCCCGTCGCGTCACTCCCATGATAACTCCTCCTCAACTTTATAATCGAATTTCATAATTGCGCATCATGCCCATGTCCTCGTGCTCCAGGTTATGACAGTGGTACAGGAAAAGGCCGGTGTAATCCGCAAAACGGCGCAGAATTTGCACCCGCTCACCGGGCATTACCACTACCGTGTCCTTCCACCCGACATCAATATACCCGTCCTTAACACTCTCCCACATTGCCCGGAAGGCGGGATCAACTTCCCGGCGCAGTACCTGGAACGGTTCCCCGTGGACATGCATGGGATGAGGCAGCATCCCCATGCCCATGCCCATGCCTCCACCGACGTTGCTAAACTCCCAGACCTCGATGGTATTCAGGCGAACTACCTCGTCCTCGGCCACCGCGGTCATCTCAAACGTGCGGTTGTTCAACGTCCAGCCCACCATCGGGGTCATGGTAAGAGCTATGCGCCGCGGTGTGCTCGCGTTGACCGCTTCCCCAAAGGGAAGGGGCTCCACCGTAGCCAACCGTTCAGGCAGGGATAGGGTATCCCGACTCTCCTGGGTGACGTGGACGGTGAGCACCGGAAACGGCGCACCCTGGGGCAACGAAACTGACGACGTGTTACCCCGCATTCCGCCGCCCATCATTCCCCCACCCATCATCCCTCCGCCCATGGGGCCGCTGGGCGCGACAAAGGGCAAACTTTGCAGGGTTAGCCGAGTCCCCACCGTGTACCGGCTAAAATCCACCCACAGATCTACCCGCTCCCCTGGTCCCAGGACCACGTACGGCTTCTGGAGGGGCGTCTCCAGCAACCCGCCGTCCACACCGATGACCGTAAGCGGTGTGTTGTCCGACCAGGCGAGCTTGTAAATGCGGGAGTTGGATCCGTTAAGAATGCGAAACCGGTAGGGTCGGGTGGCCACGTTGAGCGTGTAATCGGGCTTGCCGTTAACGAGAATGGTATCCCCTAAAAACCCCATCATCCGGTCCATCGGCCCGTTGGGGAGATAGAGGAATTGGCCGCGCGAGTCAAAGGTGCGGTCCTGCAACACCAGCGGAATGTCGAATTCCCCTTCGGGGAGGTTCAATGCCTCTTCTTCGTCATCGGTGACAAACAGCAGGCCGGCCAATCCCATGTACACCTGGGGCCCTGTTCGACCGTGCGGGTGCGGGTGGTACCAGTACGTTCCTGCGCGGTTGCGCACCTCAAACTCGTAGAGATACGTCTCCCCACGACGAATAACATACCGGGGATGGCCGTCCATTGCGGCCGGCACGTGCAGGCCATGCCAGTGGACAATGGTCTCCTCTGGAATGTCGTTGGTAAAGCGGATGCGCACCCGCTGCCCTCGACGCAAGTGCAGGATGGGCCCCAAGTACGTGTCTGGCAACGGTTGCACCGCGTCCTGAGGTCCAGAAAGAACCTCTGCCTCAAAGCGCCACACGCGAGTGACGGTGTCCGGCAAGATGGAAGCTTCCCCCTCCACCGCCCGCAACGCAATCTCCACATCCGGCACAAAAGTGGGCGTACCTGTCATCACAGGTGTCGGAGAGACGGCAGCCCTGGTCGGAGGGCGTGTGACGACACGGGTACCCTGAACAGGTGTGGATCGGTTTCCACGCATCATCTGTGTGGTGGGTTGACACGCGGCCGCGACCGCGGCCGTCAGGCCCAAGCCCATCACCCGTAAAAACTCCCGGCGATCCATACGCTTAGCCTTTGACATGGACATGTACCTCCAGAACGTGATGTACCAACATTCAACCGCACCGTAAGGGCTGAGGTTACGCTCCCCTCCCCTTTCTCCGGGGTCACCGAAGAATAAGGCGAGATTGTGAAGTGCTCATGTGTAAGATGTGAAGAGACGGTAAACCGTTACGGTAACGTCCTTTGGAAAGCCTATCAGGAAAGCCTATCAGGAACACCACACGGCCGCGCCCAGCCCCCTCGGTCACTTGACAGGCCCCGAGATTTTTGTTACACTGTACTCTGGTTTTAGATTAACCTAAATACCACGGCCCGGTGGCACGCGTGGCCAAAGGAGCATTTCATTCTCGGCAAATCCGGTGGTCGGTGGGGTATCAGAACACGAGGGGCACCATCCGGATTGCTGGTGAGGGAGGACGATGTTCTGGCCAATAGGACTTCTCGTGGCGATAGGCATCTTGGCGCTCGGTATTCCCCTGGCGTGGCGATTGTGGGAGTCATATCGCGTGCGGCGACGAGAAACGGTGGAAGATGCGTTGAAGGTGCTCTGGGATTGTGTAGAACGCCAAACTCCCAGCACGCCGGACGTGTTGGCCGGACGATTGCGGCTCTCCCTACGGGCTGCCGTGCGTCTGGTACAACACATGAGCGAGCACGGTTTGGTGCGAATGAAGGGCTCACAGGTGCGCTTAACGCCTGCAGGCCGGGCCCTGGCCCTGCACGTGTTGCGGGCGCACCGCCTGTGGGAACGATACCTTTCGGACAACACTGCGGTGCCGCTTACGGACATCCACCGGATGGCCGATAAGGCAGAACATCGCCTAACTCCGGCAGAGGTGCAGCGGCTCGACGCGCACATGGGATACCCACGCCGCGATCCGCACGGTGACCCGATTCCCCGAGAAGGGGAGGAACACGTAGCCCGCATTGGCACGCCACTCACGGATTGGCCCCTTGGACAACCGGCACGCATTGTGCACATTGAAGACGAACCCGAAGCGATGTTTGCGCAAATTCTGGCCGAGGGCCTGACGCCCGGTACCGATGTGGTGATTGAAGAGCGATCCCCTGAGGGGATTCACCTTAAAGTGGAGGGCAATGACGTGTGGCTGGCCGCTGTGCTGGCCGCCCACATCCATGTTATGCCCGCGCCCCAGGAGAAACGCACCGCCCTGTCCGCGATGACGCTGGCGGACGTACCGGCCGGCACGCCGGTACGCGTGGTCGGCCTTTCCTCCCAGGTGAAGGGCCTGTTGCGACGTCGCCTTCTGGACCTCGGATTCACGCGGGGGGCGGTGGTAGAACCGGTGTTGCAGAGCGCGTTTGGCCGAGGCGATCCTACAGCCTACCGGGTACGCGGCACGGTCGTAGCCTTGCGCCGAGAACAAGCGCGACACATTTACGTGGAACCGATCACGGCACCCAACGGAGGTGAGAACAATGAACCTGCGGACCAAACAGCGCGTGCGAACCATGCTCCAGCATGACTGTGACGCATGTGCTCTCTTTGTGAACCAGCTGGGCGTGGACGTCACCCAATGGGATTACGTGGTCGCCCTCGCGGGCAACCCCAACACCGGCAAGAGCACCCTTTTTAACCGGCTCACCGGCCTGAAACAACACGTGGGTAACTGGCCGGGCAAGACGGTAAAACGGGCCGAGGGCGGCTTCGAATTTAACGCCAAGCGCTACAAGATAGTGGACCTGCCGGGGACTTATTCCCTGCTTTCCGCCTCCGTGGAAGAAGAGGTCGCGCGGGATTTTATCCTCTTTGGACGTCCGGATGTGGTCGTGGTAGTCATGGATGCCACGGCGCTGGAACGCAACCTGAACCTGGCCCTCCAGATCCTGGAAATCACCGACCGGGTTGTCATCGCCCTCAACTTGATGGACGAGGCAAAACGGAAAGGCATTCAGATTGACCATCACCGCCTGGCCCGCGAGCTGGGGGTGCCCGTTGTGCCCATCGTTGCCCGCACCGGTGAGGGTATCAGTTACCTGATGCAGGCCGTGGAGGATGTGGTCGAAGGGCGGGTAACGACCCATCCCCGGCGAGTAGCACTGGAACCGAGCCTCCAAAAGGCGGTGGATGAACTGATCCCCCACATCACTGCGGCTCTTCCGGCGGTGCCCGTTCCTCGGTGGGTCGCCATCCGCCTGCTAGATGGTGATCCCTCCATGGAGGCAGCGCTACGCACCGGCTGGTTGCAGACGCAGTGGGGTAACGGCACCGATCCTGCCGCGCCCTCCCCCACAACCGAACCCGACCGGGGAGAAGCGCTGTGGCAGGAAGTGGTCACGTTGCGCCAAGCTCTGGCCGAGGACTTCCGTGACCGACTGGTAGAGAGCATCTATGAAGAAGCCTCGCGCATTTCCCGCGCGGTGATACGCAGTGAAGGTAGCCCGGCCACCTCGTGGGAACAGCGCATCGACCGCATTGTGACCCATCCTGTGTGGGGGCTGCCCATCATGTTGTTTGGGCTGGCTGTCGCGTTTTGGATCACCATCGTGGGGGCCAACTACCCCTCCGAACTCCTCGCCCGCGTGCTGTTCGCCATTGAAGAGCGCGGCACAGCCCTCTTCCAAGCCCTAGGTATCCCCTGGTGGATCACCGGCTTCTTCTGGCAAGGTGTCTATCGAGGATGGGCCTGGGTGGTGAGCGTAATGACGCCACCGATGGCTATTTTCTTCCCCATCTTCACCATCCTGGAAGACTTGGGATACCTGCCACGAGTGGCCTTTAACCTGGATTGGCTGTTCAAACGGGTGGGCGCACACGGCAAACAAGCCCTAACCATGACCATGGGCTTTGGGTGTAACGCAGCGGGCGTGATCTCCGCCCGCATTATCGAATCCCCGCGCGAGCGCCTTATCGCCATCCTCACCAATAACTTTGTCCCGTGCAACGGTCGGTGGCCGACGTTGATCATGCTGGGGACGGTGTTCGTTGCCGCCTCCTTCCCGGCCGGGTTGGCCGCGTTTGTGGCCGCAGGGTCGGTGGTGGTCGCCGTGATAGTAGGGATCCTCTTCACGTTCATCAGCTCCTGGCTCCTGACCCGCACGTTGTTGCGCGGGGAAGCCAGCGCGTTCACCTTGGAATTGCCCCCCTACCGTCGCCCTGACATCAAACGTATTCTGTACACGTCCATCATCGATCGCACCATCTTTGTGCTCTGGCGGGCCATTATGATGTCAGCCCCTGCGGGCGGTCTCATTTGGTTGCTGGCCAACATCTCGGTAGGGGGCACTTCCCTGGCCCAGCACATTGCCGGCTTCCTTGATCCCTTCGGGCGCCTGTTAGGCATGGACGGGGTGATTCTTCTGGCGTACATCATCGCCATTCCCGCGAACGAAATTGTGGTGCCCACCATTATCATGCTCTACACCGGCGCCGGTGCAATGGTGGAAGTGGAGGGCTTAACCGCGTTGCGGGCCCTGTTTGTGGACCAAGCGGGATGGACGCTCTTAACGGCCGTCTCCCTTATGCTCTTTGCGGTGATGCATAACCCATGCTCCACCACCATCCTGACAATATGGAAAGAAACGGGCAGCAAGAAGTGGGCAGCCGTAGGTGCGCTGCTCCCCCTTGGCATCGGGGTTGTGGTGACCTTTGCCGTGGCCCAGACGTGGCGACTGGTGGCCGGATTGATGTAGCGCTCAGACCAAACACTTGCCGAGCCGCTCGGTTGTGCAGGGTGCCCTTGTAGGGCACCCTCTATTTTTTCCCAACACGCGTTGGAAGAACAAGCCAAAAGATTGCACAACACTTCGATCTATTATTGCCTCGCCGCGAAAGCCTCTTCTATAATTCGGAGATACACAGGGGGGTTTGTGACATGGGGGTTGGCCCCGTCTCACCCCCTCAGGTGTGGGGGAATGCCCTCTCCGCGGGAGCACGGGCAGATGTTAAGCACTGCGCGGCAGCAGGACGAGTGAGGGAGCCATGGTCAAACAAAGTGATGAGTTGTCGTGGCGAGTTGGAGGTCCCCAGGGCAGTGGTGTGGACACCGCGGCGGGAATTTTTCAGCGGGCATGTGCGATTGCCGGTCTCCACGTGTTCGGCCGTCGGGAGTACTATTCCAACATCAAAGGACGTCACAGCTATTACGACGTCCGTGTAGCACATTACCCGTTGACCTCCCACCGCGAACAGGTTGACCTGCTGGTCACCTTTGAACCAGAAAGTCTGGCCCGGCATGCGCTGGCCGTTGTTCCAGGCGGCGCGATTGTGTACAACGTGCGGGATGCCGACGTACCTCTCGAGAAGATCACCTTCCTAGATGCCCGTGTACGAGCGGATTTGACCGCCTACCTGGCAGAACATGAGCTCCCCGCCACCACCGCCGGTGTGCTGGAAGATGCACGGCGTCGTGGGGTGCAGGTCTACCCCGTCCCCTACAACGAGATCACCCAGCAGCTGGCGGAACGGCTAGGTGTACCCAAGGCCATTGCCGACCGTACCCTGAACACCATCGCGGTATCCATTTCGGCCGCGATGCTGGATTTCCCCGCCGAGTACGTCGTGCGCGGCATGGCGCACGTGTTCAAAGGCCGACAGAAGATCATCGACTTGAACACCGAAGCTATCCATTTAGCATACCAATATGTGCACGAGCACTTTGACACGGAACCCTTCGCGTTCCGGCTGGACGCGGAAAAGGAACACCCCCCGCGGCTGCTGTTGAACGGAAACCAAGCCGTCGGACTGGGCAAGCTGGCGGGCGGGCTGACCTTCCAGACATATTACCCTATCAGCCCGGCCACGGATGAAAGTGTGTTCCTCGAGGCACACAGCACGTTTCCTTTGCGCAACGGCCAACAAGGTTCCGTGGTCATTGTACAAACGGAGGACGAACTTTCCGCGATTGCCATGGCCAGTGGGGCCGCTTTAACCGGCGCGCGCAGCGCAACCGCGACGTCGGGACCGGGCTTCTCCCTGATGGTGGAAGCCCTCGGGTGGGCCAGCATGAACGAGGTGCCGGTGGTGATTACCCTGTACATGCGCGGTGGCCCTTCTACAGGGATGCCCACCCGTACAGACCAGGCGGACCTTCTCTTCGCAATTCGAGCCGGTCATGGAGATGCCCCACGCATCGTGCTGGCCTCGGGCGACCTGGAGGAGGCATTCTATGACGCCGCCCAGGCTTTTAACTATGCCGAACGGTATCAGATGCCCGTCATCCACCTTGTGGACAAAGCCCTGGCCAGCACCACACAAACACTCGAACCCTTTGACTTGCGCCGTGTGCACATCGAGCGCGGCCTCATTGCCCCACCGCTTTCTAGCCCCAACGGCACAGGGCCGTACCCACGCTTCGAACCCTCTGAAACCGGCATTTCCTCTCGCGTGCTGGTCGGAACACCCGGCCGCATTCACTGGTTCACCGGCGCGGAACACACTGAACTGGGCCGCGTCACCGAGGACCCTGTGGTTCGCGAGCGGATGATGGAAAAGCGCATGCGGAAACTGGAAACGGCCGCGCGCGAGATTCCCCCCGAAGAGAAGGTGCGGGTCTACGGCGATGAACACGCCACCTTTACTATTGTGAGCTGGGGCTCCACCAAAGGAGCCATTCTGGAGGCGCTGCGCCGCCTGGCCAAGAAGGGTGTACGAGCCCGCTTCGTGCAGGTGAGGCTCCTGTGGCCCTTCCCGGCCGACGAACTCCGGCCTTACCTGGAAGATGCCGATCCCCTGGTCGTCACCGAGCTCTCCTACAGCGCACACATCGACGCCCTCCTGCGCGAGACCACGGGCATCGGCGCAGATTACTACGTGCTTAAGTACAGCGGTCGTCCCTTTGCCGGCGAAGTCCTGTACACGGTATTCCAGCGCATCCACGCCGGCGATGCGGAACGGCGCATCGTTCTGCACAACCCGTGGGAATAATGCACGGGCACACACCTACTTAAGGAGGCCCACCATGGCTGTGGCAACCAAACCGAAAGTGACGCCAAAAATATACAAACCTGAATTTCCCATCGATTGGTGCCCGGGCTGTGGGGACTTCGGCATCGTCAACGCGATTCATCAGGCCCTGGCCCGGCTAAACATCCCTCGCCATCAGGTCGCCGTGGTCGGGGGCATCGGTTGCTCCGGCAAAGCCCAGTACCATGTGAGCACCTATGGCGTGCACACCTTGCACGGACGTCCCGTGCCCTACGCAACCGGTATCCGACTGGCCAACCCCCACCTCCACGTGATCGTTGTCAGCGGTGACGGCGACAGCATGGCCATCGGAGCCGGGCACTTTGTCAACGCCGGACGCCGCAATGTCAACTTCACATACCTGATGTTCAACAACGAAGTGTACGGGTTGACCAAAGGCCAGGCCGGCCCTACCCTACCGCTGGGACTTCAGACAAAGAGCTTGCCTGAACCGAACATGAACGCCGCCGTCAACCCCCTTATGCTGGCCCTGGCCTCCGGGTACACGTGGATTGGGCGCGGGTACTCCTACAACATTCGCCACCTCGTAAACCTCATCGTGCAGGCCATCGAACACCCGGGCAGCGCTTTCCTGGACATCTTACAACCCTGCCCAACGTACAACGACCTCCACACCAAGGAATGGTTCGCCGGGGAGGATATCGGCCACGGTCGCCTGTACGACCTCCAGGAGGAAGGGTATGACCCTGTCATACCCCAGGATGCAGACGAGGACACCGTGCGCGCGAAACTGCTGCGTTTCATCGAAAAGGCCCAGGAATGGGGCGACCGTATTCCCATCGGCGTCTTCCTGGTTAACAAAAACATCGACATGTACGAGGAGCGTATTAACCGCCGGGTGGGAAACTACTTTGAAACGCCACCGGCAGTCCGTCCCCTGGCCGACGAAAACGGCATCACCCTGACCGATCTCTCGCCGATTTTTGACGAGTATCTTATGACATAATCAGTGATATAATCAGTGACCTAATCAACATCAACCTGCCTGCCTTATACGGCCCCGCGGACGCGGCGAGAGGGGGCGAGGCGTAGCCCTGCCTCGCCCCCTCTGTCCAACGTCCCCGCAGCGAGAACGCGCGCCCTCCATGAAGGATGTCTCCCAAGAGTTGCTCCCTACCGGTTTGGCGATGGGCAGGGAATCGGATATACTTCTGATGGGGAGGCAACGTATCGCGCTGTGAGATCCTCTGCCTGCAATGGGGCAGGTGGAGTTATTTCCTACAAGGAGGTGACCTTTATGGGCGTCCCAGCAACGTTGCTGCGGCGGTGGTATGTGGAGGGCAGTCTGCGTAACACGTCCCAAGGATTTACGTTCACCCTCAAGAACCGGCTTGCACCGGCCACGGTGGTTCAAGTGATCGAAGCCCATGCTATGGGACATGTGTACTTACCCGAAACGATCTGGCTCGAGCACCGCAACGGCGCCGGAGTGACCAGATGGATTTGGGGCAAACATATTTCCCGCGCCAACCCATTCCTGTTCCAGATCAACGATGTGGTACGCGTGCACATCCGTGGAGCCCGGTTGGCTCCCGGACATCACCTCATCACCCTCGAACTGGAAGTGTTAGAGGTGGGGAACTTACGCGTACCGGTGGAAGATGATATTCCGGCCGTACAGGCAACCCGCCGGTTATCCTTGGTCAGCTCCTGTCCTCACAGCGTGTCTCAGTCAATTAAGTGACAGGCTGACCGAACGCCTGACAGCTTAACAATGGCACCTTAACCACTCCCCGCGGTCAGCGGTGCTCCCCGTCCTGTGGTCGAAGGACAAGGGAAGCAAAGGCCGGGGGAAGATAGGGCGTGGCCGGATGAACGGTGCGAGAGAGACCCCGGCATGGGGCGCCGAAGGGGCAAGCCGTCGTACCGCGCCGGACGACGGTGAAACTCGCAGGCAAAAGGATCGCACCGGGACGGCCCTCTGGAGAGCCGGTCCGCATGGACCGCACCGAAGGGGCAAGTCGTCGACCAGCCGACGACGTATCTCTCAGGTGCCAGGACAGAGGACGAATGGCGCACAACGCGCCGTTCGTCCTCTTTTTTTCTGACAGGCGAGCTTGTATCCTAACCACACCGAGACCGACAAAGGAAGGAGATGGGTCTATGAACAAAACACGCTTGTACGACAAACACGTGGCGGCCGGAGCCCGCATGGTGACGTTTGCCGGCTGGTTGCTACCGGTCCAGTATCCTACAGGGCCTATCGCTGAACATCATGCGGTGCGCACCGCCGCGGGCCTCTTCGATATCGACCACATGGGACAGTTCGTTATCCATGGCCCGGATGCCCTGCCCTTTTTACAGCACATCATGACCTGGGATGTGAGCACACTGCAACCGGACGACGCCCACTATTCCCTGATGTGTTACCACGATGGCACAGTGGTGGACGACGTCTTCATCTACCGCCGTGATAATGACTACATGGTGGTGGTCAACGCAGCCAACCGAAAGAAAGACCTCCGGTGGATGGTTCAACAAGCCCGTGGGTTTAACGTTCAGGTCACCGATGTTTCCGACGAGACGTACATGCTGGCCCTCCAGGGTCCAAAAGCTCAGACCATCCTTCAAAAACTCACCGACCTCGACCTTTCCCAGCTCCCCCGATTTACTGCGAAAACCGGCGTTGTCGCCGGGATCATGACCCTCATTGGACGCACAGGTTACACGGGGGAGGACGGGTTCGAATTGTACTTCGCGGCAGACCAGGCCGAACGAATGTGGGATGCACTGCTGGACGCGGGAAAGGAAGAAGGATTGCTCCCCTGTGGGCTCGCGGCACGCGATTCCCTCCGGTTTGAAGCGTGCTTCCCCCTGTACGGACACGAGATCCACGCAGGGATCGACCCCATCAGCGCCCGCCTGGGCTACTTCGTTCGCACGGAAAAGGGCCCCTTCATCGGTCGCGACGCGCTCCTGAAAATCCGCCTGGAAGGCCCCAGCCAGAAATTAGTCGGGTTGGAGATGCTCGACAAGGGCGTTCCCCGCCACGGATACACGGTGCTCATCGACGGGAAACCGCGCGGCCACGTGACCACCGGCATGAAATCCCCCACCCTGAACAAATTCCTGGCCCTGGCTTATATCCCCGCCGAGCACAGCCAGATCGGCACCGAAGTGGAGGTCGTCATCCACGACACGCCCAAGAAGGCCGTGGTTGTAAAAACACCCTTCTATGTGCCCGTATATCGTCGATAACTCACGGGCATACACCTTTCACAAAGAGGAGGCGACACCATGAGCGAGTACACCATCCTGGACGACCGACGTTATACCAAGACCCATGAGTGGATCCTCCTGGAGGGCGACATCGCCACCGTAGGCATTTCGGACTACGCCCAACACGCGCTGTCCGACGTGGTGTATGTAGAACTGCCCGAAGTCGGACAACAAGTGGAACAGGGAGAAGCCGTCGCGGTGGTGGAATCGGTAAAAGCCGCGGAAGATGTGTACGCCCCCCTCAGCGGAGAGATTGTGGCCATCAATGAGGCACTACCCGACAACCCCGAGTGGGTCAACGAAGATCCGTACGGTAAAGGGTGGTTTTTCAAACTCAAACCCAGTGACCCGTCCGCTTACGACCAACTATTGGACGCAACCGCGTATCAAAAGGTGGTAGAGGAAGAAGCACATTAACCTCACATCAACGCTCCTAAGCTGTGGTCGTTGTAGGTCCTTTGCACAGATGAAGGAGGGCAGGATAATGACGTACATCCCCACCACGGACGCGGAACGGCAAGAAATGCTTCAAGTTATCGGTGTGGAACGGGTAGAGGACCTGTTCCACGACGTCCCTGAACCGTACCGATTTCCCCCGTTGAACTTGCCCCGCCCCATTTCGGAGGCCGAAATTCTGGCCGAACTGCACGCTATGGCCGACATGAACGTGGACCTCAATCACGCGGCCTGCTTTCTGGGCGCGGGCGCCTATAATCACTTTGTCCCCAGCGTCGTGGACATGATCATCTCCCGTTCAGAGTTTTACACCTCCTACACCCCCTATCAGCCTGAAGTCTCCCAGGGTGTCTTGCAGGCCTTGTTTGAGTACCAGAGCATGATCTGCGCGTTAACCGAGATGGACGTGGCCAACAGCAGCCACTACGACGGCGCCACCGCCACCGCGGAAGCGGTCATTATGGCCTTAAACGTCCACCACCGCCGTCGTCGCCGGGTGATCCTTTCCCCTACGGTGCACCCGATGTACCGGGAAACGGTGCACACCTACACCCAGGGCATGGGGCTAACCCTGGTCGGTGAGGATACCCCGCGACATGACCTAAAGGCACTGGCCCAACTGGTCGATGACCAAACCGCCTGCGTGGTCGTCCAGAACCCGGACTTCCTGGGCCGCATGTTCTCTCCCAGCGAGATGCAAGCCTTAGCGGACACAGTCCACGCGCACGGTGCCCTCTTCGTAGTAGTTGTGGACCCCATCTCCCTGGGATTGATGGTCCCTCCCGGCCGGTACAGTGCCGACATTGTGGTAGGTGAAGGACAAAGCCTGGGCAGCAACCCAAACTTCGGTGGCCCCTACCTGGGCATCTTTGCCTTTCGCCGGGAATACTTGCGTCGGAGCAGTGGCCGTCTGGTGGGAGAAACCGTGGACAAGGAGGGCCGCCGGGGGTACGTGATCACCCTCAGCACCCGTGAACAACACATCCGGCGGGCTAAGGCCACGTCCAACATCTGCACCAATGAAGCCCTGGTGGCCATCGCCGCCTCCGTGTACCTGGCGCTCATGGGCAAACACGGCTTGCGCACCGTGGCAGAACTCTGCTACCACAAAGCCCACTATGCAGCCCAGCGCATCACCGAACTTGAGGGCTTCCACGTCCTGAGTACCTGGCCTTTCTTTAAGGAATTCGTCGTTCAGTGTCCCGCGCCTGTGGAGGACATCAACCGCTACCTCCTCGACGAGTGGGGCATCATTGGCGGCTATGACCTTTCCCAGGATTACCCTGACCTCAACCAGTGCATGCTCCTCTGTGTGACAGAAATGAACACCCGCGAAGAGATCGACGACCTGGTCAATGCACTGGAAGAAATCGCCAACGGCGCCCTGGAAGCCCCTCCCGGCGGACTAACGCTATCCCAACGGTAACCGCCGGGCGAAAACGGCCATCCTGAAGAGCATGGGAAAGGAGGGAGAGCCTTATGCTGAACAGGCCTGAACCGACCATTTACGAAATCTCCTCCCCGGGACGCCGGGGCGTGACCTTGCCGGAGCTGGATGTTCCGGAAACACCCATCCCTGAGGAATTTGTGCGCGATCGGCTGCTCCTTCCTGAAGTGACGGAGTTGGACGTCGTCCGCCACTTTGTGCGCCTTTCCCAAAAGAACTTCGGCGTAGATGTGACCTTTTACCCCCTGGGGTCCTGCACCATGAAATACAACCCCAAAGTGAACGAAGTAGCCGCTCGTCTCCCCGGATTTGCCCGCATCCATCCGCTGCAGGCACCGGAAACCGTGCAGGGGGCGCTGCAGCTCATGTATGAGTTGCAGCAGTACCTGGCAGAGATCACCGGCTTTGCCGCCACCTCGCTGCAGCCGGCCGCGGGAGCTCACGGTGAGCTCACCGGGATCCTTATGATTCGCAAAGCTATCCACGAAGGCCGCGGAGAACCGCACCGCACGAAGGTCTTAATCCCGGACAGCGCTCACGGCACCAATCCGGCCAGCACCACCATGAGCGGCCTGGAGGTGGTGGAAATCCCCAGCGATCGGCGGGGGAACGTGGACTTGGAAGCACTAAAAGCTCACCTCGATGACACGGTACTGGCCCTGATGCTAACAAACCCCAACACATTAGGGCTGTTCGAAGAACATCTCCTGGAAATGACCCACCTGGTGCACGAGGCGGGCGGGATGGTGTACGGTGATGGGGCCAATTTGAACGCCATCCTGGGCATTGCCAAACCAGGCGAACTGGGGTTTGACGTACTCCACATCAACCTCCACAAGACGTTCAGCACCCCTCACGGTGGCGGTGGTCCCGGCGGAGGGCCCGTAGTATGTAATGAAGAGCTGGCCCCTTACCTGCCCGGTCCTGTGGTCACCATGGAAGAACACGAGAACCATGTCCACTACACGTGGCAGATGCCCGAAAAGAGCATCGGCCGGGTACGTGCCTTCTGGGGGAACTTTGCCGTCCTTGTCCGGGCATACACGTATATCCGCATGCTGGGCCCCGAAGGACTACGCGCAGTAGCTGAAAACGCCGTCCTCAACGCCAACTACCTAGCTGCACGCATCAAAGATGTCTACCCGATTCCCTACGGGACGCGCACGTGTATGCACGAGTTCGTCGCCCAGGGCAAGATTGAGGGTGCGCCGGACGTGCGCGCGCTGGATATCGCCAAACGCCTCATCGATTATGGCTTCCATCCCCCTACTATGTACTTCCCCCTCATTGTGCCCGAAGCGCTCATGATCGAACCGACCGAAACAGAGAGCAAGCAAACGCTGGACGCGTTTGCCGATGCGCTGTTGCGCATTGCGGAAGAAGCGCGCACACAACCAGAACTTCTCAAGGAAGCACCTCACCACGCGCCGGTCCGCCGTCTGGACGAAGTGCGGGCCGCCCGTTACCCCAAACTCCGGGATGTACCAGGATTAGATGAAGAAGAAGCCTTGTCCTCATAACGCCTTGCCCTTCCGGCGTGTCCCCCACGCCGTTGTCCTCCCGTGGGGGACACGCCTTGCCCTCACTTGGCGATCTGCTTGTGACCCTTCTGACCCCGTGAGACACGCGCGCCTGTAGGCCCTCGATGATGCGTGTATCTCACGGGCATTTGCTCGAACAACAGGGTAAAAGTAATCTACGGTGGACAGCGATTGATCGTAGTGGGCATCGAACAGCAGGGAAAGGGCTGTGCCCTATGTCTGCTGAACTGCAGGATATTGTTTGGTTGCCCTTGGCCAACGTGCTGGCCAAAGATGACGCGTTTGCCCAGGCCCTGCGAAGAGTCCAGGAACATCTCCGCGCGGATGACCCTGCCGGTGCTCGGCGCGCGCTCCAAATGGCAGCCCGCAACGCACCGGCTACGGCCGAAGCGTACACAGCGCTGGGATGGCTGTGGCTTCTCCTTCGCCATCCCAAGGAAGCTCGCCAATGGCTGGAGCAAGCCATTCGGCTGGACGCCCAATACGCCCCTGCCTACCACGCGTTGGGTAGGGCCTACCAAGACCTTCGCCGGTTTCAACAGGCCGTTGAACACCTACGCCGGGCGGCTGATCTTGCCCCCGATGTTCCTCTTTACCACGCGGACCTGGGCACGCTGTACTTCAACCTCGGTGCCATGGAGAAGGCCGCCGATGCACTCCAGCGCGCGTTGACCCTTGCTGAAGATGATGCCCAGAGTCACGCGCTGCTGGGGTTTATTCGCTTTTTCCAGAACCGTTTAGACGAGGCGCTCACCCACCTTCAAGCCGCTTGCCGTTACGCGCCCGACAACGCGGGATACCACAATAACCTCGGATATATCCACCTCACGTTAGGCAACGTAGATGCGGCGCGGGAAGCCTTTACAACGGCCTTACGATTACGGCCCCGCTTTGTGCGCGCGCTGTATAACCGGGCGTTAGTTCATTGGCTGGAAGGGGAAACGGCTGAGGCCGCAGACCTGTATGCCCAAGCACGGGAACGGGATGGAAAGGGCGAAGAATTCCGGGAACACTGCCTGGACATAGAAGAGCTTCTGAGAGAAAGCGCCCTTTCCCCCGTCCACCGCGAACGGCTGCAGCACCTGCACGAACGCCTTGCCACGTTGAAATGAGCGCACTTGTTTGTATCATCTAAAGGAGTATAATTCTCTCGGAACATGTAGCGAGCCCCCGTAGCTCAACCGGACAGAGCAGCGGACTTCTAATCCGCGGGTTGCAGGTTCGAGTCCTGCCGGGGGCGCCTGATAATAGTGCCAGTTTATGCGCCTGTTCTACCGAACACAACAGGCCCCAAAAGGGGCACAATCTTTGGGTACTCTGAGGACTTATGACGCCACAATCCATGCTTCCCCACCGGCCAGAGCGGGTGCAATTGTTCGGCTACCTGATCCCCCTCTTGTGGGCTCTTCTGGGGGGGATCACGTTCACTTTTATGGGGGACAAGGATGTCCAAGCCCAAGCTCCTCCTCCTGCAAGGGACAACTTGCTCGGTATCCACGTTAACGACACGGTCACTCCCGCACACATCGAAATGCTGGACGCGCTGGGTGTCCGGTGGGTCCGTTTAGTCCTCTCGTGGGCACAGCTAGAACCTACGGCCGGCACCGCATATCGATGGGAAGTTTACGACCCATCCTTAAGTGCCTTGGCCCAGGCAGGCATCCGGCCCGTGGTGATCATCACCGACATCCCGCCATGGGCCGCTCAGCCCCACCCCCAGGATGGCACCCCCCGGGCGTGTGGGCCTGTCCGCCCGGAGGCTGAAGGCGCGTTTCAGGCTTTCCTGCGGGCCGTGGTGCAACGCTACGGCGCTCCCCCCTACAACGTGAGTTATTGGGAAATCAGCAACGAGCCGGACTATATCCCCGCCGTGGCCCGGCCACAGTCTTCCGTGGGGGAAATCTCGCTGGGAGGATGCTTTGGTCTTACCTGGCGTGACGCGTATGCCCGCCATTTGCAGCTTGCCTACGAGGCTATTAAAGATGTACAACCGGAGGCAACGGTCATTCTGGGTGGGTTGGCGTATGACTTCTTTTACTGGCCTGACCGAGGAGAACGGGGGGTATTCGATCCCCTATTCCTAGACATCGTCGTAGGCCAGCGACAGGCACTCCGTTCGGCAGACGCCCTGGGCTTGCACGCATACCCGGAATGGGCCGAACGCTGGGCCCCCTGGGGACCGGACATTCAAGGCAAAGTTAACTATGTGCGGGCACAGCTGGACGCGTGGGGCTATTCCGGAACGCCTATTGTCCTTACGGAGGTCGGACGCCCTAGCACCGCGCCCGACAATCCAGAGCAGTACACCCCGTTAGAACAGGCCCTGTACGTACCCAAAACCTTCGCCCGCGTGTTTGCCGTGATCCCTGACCAACCGCTTATTTGGTATAACTTGCAGGACCTCCCGGATGAAGTAGACCAGGCTGCGTTTGGCCTGCTGGCTGCAGATGGCACCCCTAAACCCGCGTTCACAGCGTATCGCTTTGCGGCGCAGCAGTTTCAAACGGCCCGCTTTGTCATGACGGTGCAAGACCTGTTCTCCACAGAAGGGGTACCGGGAGGTGTAGAGGGCTACGTGTACACAGACCAGGAAGGTCCCTTTCTCCTCGTGTGGACGACCGAGGCCACAACGACCTTGCGCTTCCCCGGTCCCGACCTCACGGTGTGGGACATCTTCGGGAACCCAACAACGCTTGTCGACGGAGGACCCGGAGATGCCGATGGGACTCGCGATGGCGGGATTGCGTTGTCCGTAGGGTATCGGCCGATATACATACGCGGCCAGGGATTAAC
>WFWT01000135.1 GCA_015490995.1 Anaerolineae bacterium
CCGTAGGGGTGGGAGGGGATGGGGTTGGACGTGAAGTGGGCGTGCCGGCACAGGCCGTAAGCACACCCACAACGAGAAGCAATCCGCCGAGCGCCTGTTGCCAGTAACGGACGTTCACCTTTGTTCCTCCCGTGAATTGAAACCCCAGGCCCCGTGGCAGGGCCGTACGGTATCGGACAGCTGTTCGTTTCGATTACGACTTCGCGGAAGTATCCCCGTGCCCTACCATAGGAGGCACGTCCAACACGGTACGAAGGCCGGGGGACGCGTGTAGAACGCGTGGTAAGGCATTGGCCACGATGGAGGCCGTGGCCCAGTCCCCGCTGATGGGGGCCATGTGCACATGGAGCGGTATTGGTCCGTCAATCTGGACCGTGTCTCCCGGGTGGTCCAACCCAAGGGCCATTTCCAGTACGAGCTGCAAGCGTTTCTCACCTGCCACCGTGCCCCACACGGTCTGACGCAATCCCTTTACTTTGCCGGGGGCGAGGGTACCTCGGTGCCACGGTACCGGTTCGGTAGCCACCAGGACCTCATACGTTTCTTCGACGTCCTCTAGGCGCCACCCCAACGCGTGGGCCAACAAGTGGGCCGAGGTGGTCAAGCCCACGTGGCCGATGGTGCGTTCGCGTGTCCGGGCTTCTACCGTTGCGGGTTCCTCCCCTGCGCCGAGTTTCTCCTGTAGCCGGGCGCGGCGCTCACTCAGGTTTACCCGCCGTTCGACAGTGATCCGGTCCACCCGGGGAACGGTGGCAGCGATGATGGCGGGCCAGTAGTCCATCATGTACCCAGGATTTACCCCTACCCCCAAGAAAGCAACGGCCGAGGTGCGGGCCATCTCGTCCACCTCGCGGCTCAGCTCGGGGTAGAGGGGAAACGGAAACACGGCCTCCTCACAGGTGGTGACGACATGGATGCCGGCCATGAGAAGGGGAAGCGCTTGCCGGGCGACCACGGGAAAGCGAGAGGTGGTGGCCAGGATGGCGATATCAGGACGAGCTTGGGAAAAGGTGGCCAGATCCTCCTTCACCGGCACACCAAGCCGTACCTCCAGGCCGGCTACCTCTCCCACATCCCGGCCCACTTTGTCTGTTGCGATGTCCACGGCAGCGACAATTTCCACCTGTCGTTCGTACAGCACGCGCACGATAAGCGCGCCGATAGGACCCAGACCTGCGATGGCGACACGCATATCTACCTCCCTTAGACGGTGAGTTTCCTGCCAAAGCCACTCTGTGCTCCCGGCATGTAGGCCAGTATCAGGCTCCCGAAGAGCAAACCCTGAGCTGGTCATGCAGGGGACACCGGTCTACCGGCCGCGATGACCGGTACGTTTAACGCCAGAAACACGTCGCCTCCGGGTTACCGTGTGTTGTGTGCGGCTTGCCATTTGCCGGTTAAATTGAACGGGTCAAATTAAGGTGCCAGGGCCAGACGACGGAGTGCATCCAGGGCTAGATTGCTGATCCAACGCTCTCGATACGCGCTCTCCGCGGCCGTGTACGGTACATGCAGTACGCGTTCACCCGTGGGGGCAACGGCGACGATATAAGTATGTCCGTCTGGGGTGGTACTCACGACCAGGACCACGTCTGCGGCGGTGTGTTCCCTCAGCCGATGGGCTTCCGCTTGCGCGGAGGCCTTGTCGGTGACGGTATGTGGCCTAATATCCACCTGAAGTGGGGTGCCTACAGCCGTCAAGCGGGATACAAGGTCCACTTCCTCCCCTGCGTAGGCCACACGCCATCCTCGCATGGTCAACAGGCGGTGGACCACTTCTTCTACCGTTTCTTCGCCTTCGCCGTAGATTACATCGCCCAGACGTTGCCGTACCCGGGCGACCATGGTGGCAAGAAGGCGGTCCGCCTCTTCCTGGGTAGCGGCTTTGGCCGTGATACGCACGTCCGTCTGGCCTGCGTGTGCGGCCAATCCCACCGTTGGGTTTGTGGAGGTCATGAGATCGGCAATGCGTGCGTCAATTTCGCTTTCCCCAATGCCCACCGTGCGTAAGATGCGGACCTTGATGATGCCGTGAAGGTGGAACCGTTCCCGAAGATAGGGTAATACTGCGTGCTCCATTAGATATTCCATCTCCCGCGGCACGCCGGGCAGAGCGATGATAGCTCCCCGCGTCGTTTCCACAATGAACCCGGGTGCTGTGCCTACGGGGTTAGGAATAGGGAGTGCTCCCTCCGGGATGTACGCCTGCCGACGGTTGTTGGGGCTCATAGGGCGTTGAAGGCGGGCGAAAAAGGCCTCTATTTGGGCGAGAAGCTCCGGGTGGAGGACCAGACGACGTCCTGTGGCCTGGGCGATGGCTTCCCGGGTGACGTCGTCCACGGTGGGACCCAGCCCGCCGGTGGTGATGATCACCGCGGCTCGCTCCTGTGCCTGCGCTACCGCCTGGGCAATCCGGTCCAGGTTGTCCCCTACGGTGGTCATGTAATGCAGATCCAGGCCGATGGAGCGCAGCCGACGGGCAATGGTCACAGCGTTGGTGTCCACGATTTCGCCCAGGAGGAGTTCAGTGCCGATGGTGATGATTTCCGCGTTCACAGCTGCCTCATGACGGTGGTATGTTGACCCCTTCCGGGCGAGATACAACGATGTACCTCGCGGGCTTTGCCAGCGCTGCCCGTGGGCAACCCCGTTTCCGGGAGCATAGCCGGTGACGGTAAGATCTGCCGGACGCTCCGGCCGTATGGCATTGTAGCACGTCCTAGACCCAGGGCATAAACCGGCCCTAACGCCAGGTCCCGGCGACGTTAGGCGCTCCGGGTGACCTGTATGGCCAGTGCCAGGGCGCCAAAGATGCCCGCGTCATCACCCAGGGCGGGGGGCACGATATATTGGTCGATGTGGTCCAACAAGGCCGGATGTTGCACATAGCCGGCCAGTGTCTCTCGGACCACGTGCCGGATGCGAGGGAAGAGGTGGGTCTGGTGCATAACACCCCCTCCCAGGATGATGCGCTCGGGAGAGAGGGTGCACACCAGATTGGCTATGGCCAAGCCCAGATAGCGGGCTTCCAGGTCCCAGGCAGGATGATCGGCCGGAAGGCGATGGGGCTCTTCTTGCCATCGGGCGGCCAGAGCCGGTCCGGAAGCAAGCCCTTCCAGGCAGTCCCCGTGGTAAGGACAGATGCCGGGGAAGGGATCCTCCTCCTCGCGGTGGGGGATACGCATGTGGCCCATCTCGGGGTGAATGAGCCCGTGAATGAGCCGGCCCTCAACCATAGCGCCACCGCCGATTCCGGTGCCGACTGTAATGTACACAAAGGTGCGCACATCTTGGGCTGCGCCCCAAAGGTGCTCTCCTAACGCGGCCGCGTTGACGTCGGTGTCGAAGGCCACCGGCACGCCCAGCGTCTTCTGGAAATATCCCACCACGTCCACATTTTGCCATCCCGGTTTAGGGGTAGAAGTGATGTAGCCGTAGGTGGGGGAGTCTGGATTGAGGTCCACCGGGCCGAAGCACCCGATGCCCAACGCGAGAAGGGGCTCATCAGCTTGTTGGAAGAAGGCCGCTGCCCGGGATAGGGTTTCTTCCGGGGTGGTGGTCGGAAAGCGCACTCGGCCGCGCACGTTCTCAGGGCCGGTGCCGACGAGGCAGACGAACTTTGTGCCACCTGCTTCAATGGCGCCGTAAAGGGGCATGGTCCTCTCCCTGTTAGGCCGGAGTTGCCAACAAAGGTGGCACCGCCATCCTGGCCGCTTCCTCGTCCATGTCCGGGGTTACCCAGAGGCGACAGAACGCGCACAGATCACCGGCCGTGGTGGGCTGTTCGCAAACGCGACACGGCCGTAGCACAGGCTCACCCCCTTTCTCGTGGAAGGTGATCTGGCCCTTCTCCCGGGCGTTGAGGAATTGGGTGTAGAACTGGAATTTTGTGCCTGGTGCTTGGGCTTCCAGTTGGTTGAGAAGCTCTTTGTACAGGATGGTCGTTGCGCCTTCGCTGAAAGGACATTCGTCATACTGGTATTCAATGCCTCGCACCAGCGCGTACGCCGCTACTTCCCGTTCGTAAAAACGGCAAAAGGGCTTGACCTTTTTCACCAGGCCCGGGTGAGTGGCTTCTAACACCGGGGACTGGCGGGCCAAGTAGCCGGTTTGCCAGTGAAGGGTGTTCTGAAACAGGACCGCGGCCTCATCATCGAGGTTGTGACCGGTGGCCAGTACGTCGTACCCTCCCTCCCGGGCTACTTGGTTCATGATGTGGCGTTTGCTGAGGCCACACACCGAACAGGGTTTACCGCGACCGCGACGGGTGCGCAGGGCCAGTTCCGGGATGGTCTCCCCGTACGTCTCTTTCATGTCCACCACGTGCAACGTGAGTCCCGGTCGCTCTGCCATGAAACGGTGAATGGCCTCCAGGGAGCGCTCCGAGTACTGGATGCCCTCGTCAATGCCGAGGCCGATGTAAAGTCCGTCAGCCTGGTAGCCAAGTTGGATAAGCACATCCCACAGGGAAAGGCTGTCCTTGCCCCCCGAGATGGCCACCAGGATCCGGTTGCGGCGGGTGAACATTTTATACTTGTCAATGGTGCGCTGGGTGTAATTGATGAACCATTCCACGTAATGGTGATCGCAGAGGGCCAATCGATGATGGCGCATGTAGATGACGGCTGTCTGGCCGCACTTTTTACATCGCAAGCTCTTGCGTCCCTTCTTGCGGCTCATAGTCCCTCCCGATGGAAGTATGCTGCCACGGATGTTTGTCATCAAGGGCGTTTCTATCGCGGTGACTGCAGCCGGTGGGCTGAAGCCACTTACCGACCACCACCTGAGATCACCGCTACCAGTTTGATAACGTCTTCTTCTTCGACGATGGTTTCCTCGTTAATCAATTTGCCGTCCCGTACTGCCAGCACAGACTCAGGGTTGAGCTGAAGTTCTTCCAGAATTTCACGAACCGGACGTCCGCCCTGGACTGTCCACTCTTTATCCCGGTAGATGATCTTGGCCATGGCACACTCCATCTGTTTAGCAAGCATGGATGCCTGAGTTCGTTTTACATTTTACCGCAATCGAGGAGGTTTTGTCCTGTTCGGAAAAGGGGAACGCCCGGAGCAACGACCTGCTCCGGGCGTCCAACGGTGGGTAGCTTTGGGCACGTAGTGCGTTATTGTACCCACCTGTGGGGCCGGCGTCCAATTCTGTCGTCCCCCGCGTGTTAACGTTGGGAGTTTGGGGTATCAGGGGAGAACGACTTCCAGGAAATGGGTGCCGTTCGGTGTCACCTGAACCTCACGGCGAACCTGACGACCGGCCACCGCGAATTCCAGCACGTATGTGCCAGCGGGCACGTCGGTCAACAGCCAGTTCTCTCCCCATTGGGGGTCAGGCTGAATCCCAGGTTCCGGCAGGTAGGTAGGGATGGTGGTCCAGTAGCGGAGCGTGTCATCTTGACGGCGGTATACCCGGATGCGTGCGCCCTGCCAGGCACGCCCTGTGGGATCCACCAGGCGACCGATAAGGGTGCCGTGCCCCGGCAGTGGCGTGAGCCAGAATTCCGGATGGATGGTGGCCGTGTAGGTGTTCTCGCCCAGGCGAACTTCCAGGTGTAGGTGAGGCCCCAATGCAACGCCTTCCTGTCCTACTTCAGCCACGGCTTGCCCCGCTGTGACTCGGTCCCCTTCCTGGACCAGCGCCCGTCGGATGTGACCGTAAAGCACGTATACCGGTTGTCCTAGGTAGTTCTGGTCCAGGCGAATGACGACGGCTCGGCCATAGAAGTTATACCAGGGTCCTAACAACACATGGGTGTCTTCCCCGGCGAAGACCACTTCTCCGGACGCGCCGGCCAAGATAGGAGTCCCCTCGGGGTTGGGGAAATCCGCTCCGTGGTGAATGAGATACTGGCCGTCCCCATCACTGCCGTAAGGGTAGTAAGGACTGGCCCAAGTCTGCGCTGGCGGCGTGAACGGGCGGCTCAGCCAGTAATGAGGTTGTGGGTCCGGAACAGGTGTAGGCCAGGGGCGGAGACTCAGGAAGGGAGTGGGGGTGGGTGCCGGCG
>WFWT01000136.1 GCA_015490995.1 Anaerolineae bacterium
GTTTGGGTGGGGGACAGGGCCTGGATGTGCACCATGTGAATGTACTCATCGCCATCGTTCAAGTCGTCGATGCGCAGGTCCGCGCCCTCCCAGAGGTGACCGAAGTAGGCGTCTTCGACGATCCAGCTGACGCGACGCATGGTACCGGTGTTCTGTTTCTGAACGCGCAGGGTGACCACGTCACCTCCGCTGCGGGTGTAGGCCAGGGCCCATGCGTCGGTGCCCACGTCCAAGTACCACACACTGATACGGTATACACCATCTCCCCCTTCGGCCTTGGGAGGACGGCGGAAGAACTGCCATCGGTCGTCCACCTGAAACCACATGAAGCGGCCATCGGTGCGGCGCAGCTGGCGGGCTTGGGCCGCGCGCGGTGTGGCCGGTAAATCTGCCCGCAACACCGCTGTCGTCGCGTCGTCCACTACCGGGATGCGATATAGCCAGTGGTCCCAATCTCCCGGTTCCCCACCGACGTACCCGTTGCGAGGCTGTCCCCACGCGTTGAGGCCGTATGGGTCCTCGGAGGGTTCAATATCCCGCAGGACGATCCACACCTCGGGGCTGGTTTGGGGGGTCTGGCCTAGGTTGCGGTTGACGAAGTTCACAAATCCTCCCCAGTTGTGCGGAGGTTTGTCCAAGGTGGGCAGAAGGTGGAACCAGTCCACGGCAGGGTTGGTCAGGCTGGACTGGAGGGCGAAGAAGTCCGCGTTGTGGGAGAGGCCCCACAGGAGCATCCAGTACAATTCTTCCTGGGCTTGTAAGTCGTTGCCGAAGTAGGCAGGGATCACTTTAGGTTCAAACGCGATGGGGATGCGGTCCTGGTACATCTCGGCCAGCTGCATCCATCCGTTTCCTTTCAGGGTGCTCTTCCAGCCAAAGGCGGCACCGCTCGTGGCGGCAATGGCGTTTGGTTTGTATCCCATGGGCGGGGTCAATGAGGCGGCAAAGCGGAGGAACTGCCCGCGATGGGGCCACTCCGCGTTGCCGGCCTGCAGGTATAACGGCAGGCGGGGAAAGGCTTCCCGGTATACCTTCATGGTGCGCTGGACAAAGTCCGCGTACACCTGTGGGCCACCGATGAGCTCGTACAGATAGTCGCTGTAGAGCCGATCGCCACACCAGATGCCCAAGCGTATGGCAGCTGTTTCCTCATCGTAGCCAGGGCCGACGGCCACAGCGGTGATGAGGGGGTGTTCGCCGTAGCGTTTGCCCAGCGCGCGAATGAACGCGAAGAGTTCTTTCTGGTATGTGGGGTCATGATAGGGTGGGGCGGGCTGGGATATGCATTGTTCTGGGTCACCAACGCTCAGGTCACCGATGGCACGGCGTAAGTAGTCAGGCGTGTGGGTGATGTAGCGGTCGGGTCGGGCACCGTACTGGGAGTAGATGCTCACGGCCAGAATCACAGGCCGGGGAATGACGGTGCCGTCCGGAAGGGTGACTCGCTGGGAGCCTGCGCGTTCCAGGGCACGATCGATAAAGGACCAGTCGAACGCGTTCGGTTGTGTGCTCCAGTTCTTGTGGACGTCTTTCCACCGGACCCGCAACCATAAACCCACAGGCCCGTATTCCGGGTACAGCCGACCGTAGTCCGTCACTGCCGCGTCATCGCGCGCGTACAAGATAGGTACGACGGTGGGATACGCTTGTGGGGCCACCGGTTCTTCAGGTGTGGGAGAGGGTGTAGGTGAGGGTGTGGGGAAGGGTGGTGAGGGAGGGGGTGCCGGGCGTAACAGGTTGACCAGCACGTACACGATCAGGGCAAGGCTAAATATGAGGACCAACAAGGCCAATCGTACCCAAGGTCGCCGCCAGTACGTGTGCAACTTTTCCTCCTCGCTCAGCGCCATGCTTCCTTCCCACCACCTCTCTGTTCCCTGTAACCAGTAACACGGCCACGGGATAGCAGAACGTGGCCGTGTCGGTGTGCGTCATTGGAGAGGGGACCATTCACTCATGCAGGTGAACGCTTGTGTTCCGGAAGGTGCAGCGCGGCCATCTCCCTGGCGATGGGAAGCATATCTGCCCATGGGCCGATGAACCCGTCCTCTGTCACGCCGTAATAGACGACCAACCGGCCGTCGGGCAGACGTTGCACCAGGTCGTAGCGCACCTTGCCTGCCCGGTACTCTAGGTGCCATATGCCCAAGTCACCGAACCAGGTGACGCGATCCGGGTCTACGGGTGTGGTTTCATAGCGTTGAATCGCGTACGCCCACAGGTGTTTGGCCGACTCCCGGGTCACATCGGTGATGACCTGGTGGTTGCGCAGGTCCCGGATGGTGTAATAGCGTTTGCCTTGGCGTTCTTCCACCCGTACGATTTCCACGCCATCACCGGGGGGAAGGCGCCCTTCCAGAGCACCGTCGCGGGGGAGGGCCTCTTTGGGCGGTTCCTCCTGTTTCTCCTCTGCGACTTCGGTTCCCGGGAGAGGTTCCTCCGGCGGCAAGGGTTCTTGCCGGACCAGGGCGATGATTTCGTCCCGATAAGCGAGGCGGGTTTCCTTCCCGCGACGGACGTAAATTTCCTGGCCGTCGAGCGCGTAGGGCTTGTCTGTGCCGGGCGGAACATCGATCAGGATCACGTGCTTGCCCCGAACGGCCGCGGTGCTTACCCGGGCGTTCACCGGCGGTACCACCCGTTGGGCCAGCGCTTCTTCCAGCTCACGGGCCGTCAACCGGGGACGTTCTACGCCCACAACGGGTTCTGTGCTCTTACCGCTAGCCCCCACGATGATACGCCCCCCCTGGCCGTTGGCCATAGCGACGACATCGCGCAGGATGCGCTCCTGTTCTCCGCCCTTAGGGGTAATACGCTTGTGAAAGCTTAAGCGCTCGCCCTCGCCCTGACGGCGGGCTTCCTGTACCGGATCCGGTTGGACGCGGGTGCGGGGCTTGCGAATGCGGTTGAACTCGTCGCTTTCGAAGACGGCTTTAATGGCAGCAAAGGATTTCTCTTCCAGAGCGATTTCGGTGGGGCGATCGCCAATGCCCAGCCGGTTTTTGTCCTTGGGATCGGCCTCCAGGCCGTGCGCGTCTGAGCCCTGAATGAGGTGCATGCGCCGGGGGTATTCCGGTTTGGAACCGTCGAAGAAGCGGGCGGTAGAATTCCGGCTTCGGCTACCCAGGTCGGTCACTTCCAGCGCGTGGAGGTTGGGATCCTGGGTGTAAGCGATGCGCGTTTGACCGCCAATGTTTAGGCCGCGCATCATAACGCCGTGGCTGCTGTTGGCGTGGGCCGCGATGACAATACCCCCGGCCTCCCGAATGAGCCGATACGCGGTAAGCACATCCGCTGTGGCGCCCACAACGGTTGCGCCCTCGTCCAGTTTGTCTGCGGGGATGCCCAGTTTGAGCAGGAGAAATTCCAGCTCGCGAATCGGCGTCTCCGGGGGGAAAATGCCCAGAATGTGAAAGCCCAGCGCGGCTGTGAACTCAAAGCCCGGCAGCACAAGGATCTTGGCCAGAAGCTCTCGGTATGCGTCCAGGCGTTGCTTCTCTTCCGGCAGGATGCGTTCTGTCTGTTCTAGCCACTCCAAGTGTTCTATCTCTTCCTTGAAACGGGCATACCCGGCAACGGTGTTGTGGTCCGTCATAGCCACAATGTCCAACCCCTTGGCCTCCGCCATTCGCAACCAGTCGAGAAAGGTGACGTCCGGGTCCCGCCAATCTTCCGAGGCCGGGGTGTGGAGGTGCAGGTCCATGCGATACCAGCGACGACGTCCCCGACGGGTTTTCTTTCTGGTCACCGTTACGCTCCTTCTTGCTCCTTTCGAGGTTGCGCGCTCCTTTGTCCGGCAACGGTGTGATGTCTACCTTCCGGTATCTATGGTCGGCCGTGACTCAAGGCCATCCACACGGTACACGGTAGCGCCTTAAGCATAACTCAATTTGCGTGTCCATGCCATAGAACGTGCGGGGCAATGTAGCTTTGGCCAGGCACCGCGCCCACACGACGGGCCGGACAGGGCAGCAGGTTAGGCTTATTCCTCGAGGTGTAGGATCTGTTTTGCCGTGGCGATCTGGGCGAGCACCGCGTCGCGAGCCGTTCCGCCCACCACGTGACGGCGTTCCACCGCGGCCTCCACGTCCCACACGGTGACCACGTCGGCCTCGAAGCGGCCGGAGATGGCTTGAAGTTCGCTCAGGGGCAAGGCCGGGAGGGGGATTCCCAGCTCCTCGGCGCGGCGTACCACCTGACCCACGATGTAATGGGCTTCTCGGAAGGGTACCCCTTTTTCCACGAGGTAGTACGCTAAGTCTGTAGCGAGCATTTCAGGCGTGATCGCGTTCCGCATGCGGTCGGGGTCAATGCGTAGGGTACGGATCACACCGGTGGCTACGGGGAGGGCCAGTTCCAGGGTTTGTACGGTGTCGAAGAGGGGTTCCTTGTCCTCTTGAAGGTCCTTGTTGTACGTGCTGGGCAGGCCCTTCATGACGCTGAGGAGACGCATGAGGTTGCCGCTTAGCCGGCCGGCCTTGGCCCGCAGGAGTTCCAGTGCGTCCGGGTTGCGCTTTTGAGGCATCAAGCTGGAGCCGGTGCTGTACGCTTCCGCGATAATAACGAAGCCGAATTCGGCGCTGGACCAGACAATGAGATCTTCCGCGAGGCGGCTCAGATGAGTGCCCAGGATGGCGCCCCACGCCAGGAATTCTAGCACGAAATCTCGGTCGCTGACCGCGTCGATGCTGTTCTGGGATATTTCTCGAAAGCCTAGGTCATTGGCCAGGGCTTTGCGGTCGATGGGGATAGCCGTGCCGGCCAGGGCGGCCGAACCCAATGGACAGACATCTACCCGTCGCCAGAGGTCGTTTAGGCGCTCCCAGTCCCGTTGAAATTGCCAGAAGTAGCTCATTAGCCAGTGACTGAACCGCACGGGCTGTGCCCGCTGGAGGTGGGTGTAACCGGGCATGATAACGTCGATGCACGCCTCTGCCGCGCGGACAATGGCTTCCTGCAGCGCACTGAGCATTTCGGCCAGCCGTTCCAGGTGGTCCAGCAAGTACAGTCGCATGTCGGTGACCACCTGGTCGTTGCGGGAGCGGCCGGTGTGCAGTTTCCCGGCAACAGGTCCGACCAATTCGTGTAGCCGTCGTTCGATGGCGGTGTGAATGTCCTCGTCCGTGGGCTTGATCTGGAAGGTTCCTTCCGCAAATTCCCCCCAGATGCGTTCCAGGGCCACGATAAGAGTGTCCATTTCTTCCTTTGTAAGGAAACCGGCGCGGTGCAGGGCCCGAGCGTACGCTATGCTGCCCCGAATGTCGGCCTCCCAGAGGGTAATATCGAAATCAATGGACGCGTTGAATTGTTCCATAAGAGGATCTGTGCCGCCTTCGAAGCGACCGCCCCATAACTTGCTCATACGCCCTCCTGCTCACCCCTCGCGCGCAGGTTGATATGCGCGTGTGCCGCAGCATGGTGTGGAAACGGGTTTCGGTTCGGTGGAGCACGGATGGCTCCTTGCGCGATGCAGGTAACCTTTCGGCCAGAATAGCAGCCCTATTGTGATGGAACTTGCCCGGATGGGCAAGCTTGTTGTGTTCGATTTGTGGATTGGGCCCCAGCACGGGGTCGTGGCCTTAAAGCACACACAGGCCAAAGGGGGAATGGATAGCGCTATCGGGGCCGGCTCGTGGATGATGACGCTACAGTGCGAGGGAGGCATACGCTTTGTAAGGGTGAACCATCCGATGATGCCCAGGAGGCACACGCTATGTTTGGGACAAGGGGAGCGTGTATGCCACCACGTGCCAGGCCATATCGAGCCTGGCATGTGTCTCGGGCGTGCCGGCGACGACACGCTTCACGGTGTGATGGCGTTCTCCACCTGAGCCCAGTTTTCCGTCTCCAGCAAGAAAAGACGTTCCCACAGGGGGCGTTCGTGCGCTGCCGCCTGATCCAGGCGTTCTTCGTACCAGGCCAGTGAACGTCGCAACATCTGTTCCGCGAGGTGCAGACACGCCCGACTGTGGGGAGGCTTGCGCGCCTCCCGAATCATAGCCGGATCCGGGGCCGGGTCCGGCGCGCGGACCCCTTCCCGTCGCAGGGCTTCCGTGAGGGTGTCGATCATTTGCAGTGTGTTGTGAACCAGGGTTTGCAGGACGGCTTGGCATTCCGGAGAGGCGCTCTCGTCAAGCCACATGCGGAAAACGGCCAGGTGGGTTCGCTTTTGGGCCAAGTTGTCCAACACATATCCCACAAAGGCCGAGGGGACCATAGTCCACTCCTCGTTATGATGCCCGAGCCATGACCAGAAACCGGGCCCACAGGGCGCCCCCACCCCTGCACCGTTTGTCCCTCCTCACTTCCATTATAACACGGTGTGCAAGGGCTTGTGCGGCCCAAAGGCACGCTCCGGGACACCCTTACACGGGTCTATCGTGGGCCGTGGCAAAATCCCCACGCCACTTGCCCGGACCTGGGGTTAAGGGTAACATGTACTCACAAAGGTCCCGAGAAGATGTGGAGGCTGGATATCCCGCGCGGTGGGGAATGGGTGTAGAGTGTGTGGGACGGCCAGAGGGAGATAATTTATGGAGTGGTGGACATCGATACCGCAAACCCAGCTGTTGTTGTTTGTGGGCCTCGCGTACATCGGCATTTTTGGGCTGCTTTCGCGAACTCGCCACGAGATGTTATCCCTACAATTTGCCCTGGAGGGCTTGCTGATCACACTGGCAGCGGTTGCCTGGTCCGCCCTGGGCGGGGGTGTCAACCCTATCCTGTTCTTCTTCATCCTCTACACGGTGACCATGCGCGCTCGCTGGTTAGCAGATTTGGGCAATCTTCTGGTAGCCCGGCGGCGGTATCGGGACGGCTTAATTGCTTTTAACATCGCGTTGAGCTTGTGGCCGGACGCGCTTTCACGGCGCATTGTGGAGATCAACAAGGCGATAGCGTTTCTGCGGTTGGGGTACTTGGACCGTGCCCGTGAAATGTTGGAAAGTGTCTTGCGCGCCGCAGATACCGATGGTTTGTCCCCTAAACAAGTGGCCGCGGTGCATTATAACTTGGGCGTTATCGCGCGAGCCCAGGGGGATGATGAGCGCGCCCAGGCGCATTTTCGACAGGCGGTGGAGATCGCGCCCCACAGTATTTACGGTTATGGCGCGATGCAAGCCCTTTCCGGCAAACCCCTTGCAACCCGGCGTTCGCGGAAGGAGGCGTCGGAGGACCCCCCTGACGGGGACCTGTGGCCTTGAAGGGAGCCTCAGCTTACCGGGGAGAAACCAGGTTCGTGAGCTTTCCGTAGTTTGAGGGGGAGGAAGTGTCATGTGACTGGCAACCGAGTACGACCCCATTGGAGTCCAGGAGGGACACAGACAACCGTATCGGGGGATGAGCCAGGGGCGCAGGATCTTGTGGGTGGGGGGACTTATTATATGCGGATTTATCGGGAGGACGTTATTTTGAGGAGGACTTATTATGCTCGTACGCCTGGCTCGGTTCAGCGGGTTGATCGTGGGCGCCATTTTGGGATGGCAGGCAGCCTTCCTTATTCCGGGGGTTCCCCACGTGTGGATGGAGGTGGAATTCCTGCGTTGGGGTGTGCCGCTGGCGGCGGCAGGGGCTATCATCGGCTATGTGCTGACGCCTTACTTGGTTGTAAAGCCGGCCCGAGCTACCGCGTTGTGGATACGTAACCTGCCCTTAGCCCAGTTGGTCGCGGGCAGCATCGGGCTGGCGGTAGGTCTTCTTATTGCTGCCGTGCTGGCCATTCCTCTGAGCCGGCTGCCCTCCCCTTTCGGCCAGGTGTTGCCTCTCATCGGCACCCTGGTGCTGGGATACCTGGGTACGGTGGCTTTTCTGTACCGTTACCCTGATCTATTAGAACTGTGGCACAGCCGAGGTGCATCGCTCACCCGTCGGTCAGAAGGACGTCCTGTGTTGGTGGATACCAGCGTCATCATCGATGGGCGCATTGTGGACATTGCCCGAACGGGCTTTCTGCGGGGGCCTTTCCTGATTCCTCAGTTTATCCTGAGCGAGCTCCAACACATCGCGGATTCTGAGGACCCCATCCGTCGTAACCGGGGTCGCCGGGGGCTGGACGTCCTCCGGCGCTTGCAGGAAGAGGTAGGGTGCGAAGTGCGCTTTGTGGAGGATATGGTCCAGGATGCCAGAGAGGTAGATGAAAAGCTTATCCGGCTGGCCCTGCAGTACCGTTGCCCCATCCTCACCAACGACTACAACCTGAACCGGATTGCTTCCCTACAAGGCCTTGAGGTGTTGAACATCAACGACCTGGCCAACGCGGTGAAGATCCCGCTCCTGCCCGGCGAGAGCGTGGAGATTGACATCATTCAAGAGGGCAAGGAGGCTGATCAGGGTGTGGGGTACCTGGATGACGGCACGATGATCGTGGTGCAGGAAGGGCGGCCTTACATCGGTCGGCGGATTCGGGTGACCGTGACCAAGGTGTTACAAACCAGCGCTGGCCGGATGATTTTCGCGGTGCCGGCCACCTCCCGCTCCTGAAGGGCACGCGGGAGCCCGGAAACACGTCAATACCAACCCACACGCAGAGGAGTGGACAATGGCGCTGCAAGTGTACAACACCCTTACCCGACGTTTGGAACCCTTTCAACCGTTGGCCCCCCCCTGGGTCAAGATGTACGTGTGTGGTCCCACCGTGTACGACCGGGCCCACATTGGCCATGCAATGTCGGCCATCGTATTCGATGTCATCCGCCGGTACTTGCAGTATCGAGGATATCGGGTTGTCCACGTCATGAACTTCACCGATGTGGACGATAAGATTATCCAACGGGCCCACGCGCTGGGGGTCAATCCCTTTGACTTGGCCCAGCAGTACATTGATGAGTGGTTTGACCACGTACGGGCCTTGAACCTTCTGCCCGCCCACTACTATCCCCGTGTCAGCTTGATTATCCCGCAAATCATCGACATGGTGCAGGGGCTCATCGAGAAGGGGTACGCGTATGAGGTGGACGGGGATGTCTACTACCGGGTGCGTCGCTTCCCCCACTATGGAGAGCTCTCCGGTCGCGATGTAGACGAGATGCGGGCGGGCGCGCGCATCGCGGTGGACGAGCGGAAGGAGGACCCGTTGGACTTCGCGCTCTGGAAGGCGGCCAAGCCGGGCGAACCGGCGTGGGAAAGTCCCTGGGGGCCAGGGCGGCCGGGATGGCACATCGAGTGTTCCGCCATGTCCTATTACTTCCTTGGCGAGCAGATCGACATTCACGGGGGGGGCACAGATCTTATTTTTCCCCACCATGAAAATGAAATTGCCCAGTCCGAAGCTTTTACCGGGAAGCGTCCCTTTGCCCGCTACTGGATCCATAACGGCATGTTGCAGCTGCGGGGCGAAAAGATGTCCAAATCCCTGGGCAACCTCATTACGGTGGCCGACTTTCTGGCCGAACATGAGGCGGACGTGTTGCGTCTGGTAGTGCTTTCGTCCCACTATCGCAAACCTCTGGGGTTTGATGACAAGGTAGTGGAAGACGCGCGGCGCGGTCTGGAGCGCTTGCGGCGGGCCCTGCGCCCTTCCCGGGGAACACTGACCGAAGGGGAAGCGGTCGACGCGTTAGTTGAACAGGTGGCTCAGGCCCGGGAGGGATTCGTGGCCGCGATGGACGATGACTTCAACACCGCCGGCGCGCTGGGACATGTGTTTACCCTTGTGCGGGCTATTAACACCGCCCGGGATGCGGGCGTAGGGGGGGAACCCTTCGCGCAGGCCGTTGCGACATTGTTGGAGTTGACCCATACCCTAGGATTGGAGCTGCACGCGGAAAGCACCGTCGTCGCGGACGCGGTGCCGTTTATCGAGTTGTTGGTCGAGGTGCGCAGTGCGTTGCGCCGCGAGAAGCAGTGGGCACTGGCAGACACCATTCGAGACCGGCTGGCCCAGATGGGCGTTGTGCTGGAAGACACCCCCCAAGGTACTCTGTGGCGTTGGGCGTGAGGAACCATGGCGCGGCGTGAGTGGCTGTATGGGCGACAAGCTGTTCTGGCCGCCTTGCAGGCCGGACGGCGGGAGTGTTATACCCTCCTCCTTAAAGAAGGCATCCTGGCCAAGGGCATTGTGGCGGACATCGTGGAAGCCGCCATCGAGCGAGAGTGTGAGGTAATGTACGTCCGACCTGCCGAGCTTAACCGCCGAGTGGGCACGGTCCACCACCAAGGTGTGGCCCTCTGGGTCAGCAGTTACCCTTATTTGCACGAAGGGGAACTATTACAGCGGGTAGAGGACGCGGGTCACGACGCCCTGGTGTTGATCTTGGACCATCTGCAGGACCCGCAAAATGTGGGGAATGTGCTCCGTACCGCGGAGGTGGCGGGCGTGACCGCTGCCGTTCTCCCCAAGCGTCGATCGGCCACGATCACGCCGGCCGTGGTCAACGCTTCGGCCGGCGCGGTGGAGTTTCTCGAGGTCGCGTTGGTCACTAACCTGGCCCGAGTAGTGGAGCTGTTACAGGAGCGGGGGGTGTGGGTGTACGCGCTGGAAGCCGTGGATCAGGCCCCGCTGTATTGGGAAGTTGACCTGCTGGGGCCTGTAGGTCTCGTTGTAGGCAGCGAAGGGGAGGGGGTGAGCCGGCTCCTGCGGGAACGGAGTGATGGCATCTTGCGCATTCCCATGTGGGGGCGAACCTCTTCCCTGAACGCGGGGGTGGCCGGTGCATTGGCCCTGTACGAAGTACGACGCCAGCGGTGGCAACAGGCGCTCCTCCCGGAAGGGATGTCTCCTCCCTTACGACGTAAAGGTTCCTCTCCCGTGACCTGAAGTACGGGATCATCCGGCCGCCAAGTGGGCTGCGTATCCCTGAGTGTAAGGGGGGACGTATCTACAAGCCTCGCCAATTTTGATAACGAACTTGACCGGGCCGGTGACCTGTGTATAATAAGGGGCTGCCAGGTGAGCCGACGTAGCTCAACAGGCAGAGCGTCCGCCTTGTAAGCGGATGGTTGTCGGTTCGAGTCCGACCGTCGGCTCCTGGTAGGCAGGGCAGCCCTGCAGTGTGGGTCGGTGTCCCGAGCGGCAAAGGGGGCGGACTGTAAATCCGCTGGCGTTACGCCTGCGCAGGTTCGAGTCCTGCCCGGCCCACCTGAGATGAGCCCAGGCGCCAGTGCCTGGGTGTATTGTGCCCACGTAGCTCAGGAGGCAGAGCAACGCCTTGGTAAGGCGTAGGTCACCGGTTCAAGTCCGGTCGTGGGCTCACCAGATGGCGCTTGCAGGGCCGTTGCGCGGGGCGACCCCGCCTGCTGAGCTCTGCAAGCGTATTTTATGTCAGGGCCTTGTGGCCTGGATGGGGAAGGCGGGTGGACCCCGGTCACCTGAGGACCGTCCCCGCGTAGAGGCCCCCTTCCCTCTGTGACGCCCATTCCAGCCTAGAAACAGAACAAGGAGGTAAATGAGCCATGGGGAAGGAGAGGTTTGAGCGGAAGAAGCCGCATGTGAACATAGGGACGATAGGGCACATTGATCATGGGAAGACGACGTTGACGGCGGCGATTACGCGTGTGTTATCGACGGTGGGTTTTGCGGATTACACGCCGTTTGAGGAGA
>WFWT01000137.1 GCA_015490995.1 Anaerolineae bacterium
GGGTAGGGGTGGGTGTTGCTGCCGGTGAAGGTTCGCCGGTGATTATGGGTGAAGCGGTCGGTGAGGGCAACGTTGCCGTCACCGTGGGAGATACCACGGTAGTCGGTAACGTGGGCGTGACGGTTATCACCGTGGAGCGCACGGACTCGATGATAACCCGGCCGAATTGTCCCGAGGCTTCCAGGGACTGGGCGTACGCCACTACCGCTGCGTCGTCCACTGCAAATCCCCGGACAGTCAGGCGGTTTCCGGACTGTTGAACCGAGTACAGGGTGATCACCTGGGGATCGAAGTTCAACACCGCCCGTAACACCTCATCCCAGGCCACGTACTCTCGGTCCAGCGTTTGGGCCAGCTGTTTCAACTGTTGTTCCGCGTTCTGTACGGCCGTCAGGGTGGCCTGCAGCTCTTGTACCTCCCCGGCCGGTGTTTTCAAAGCAGCGATCCGCTGTTCCAGGGGCTGAATTTCCCCTTCCAAGTAACGAATATCCTGCTGGATTTTGACGGAAGTGAGAAGCAAGGTGAAAAAGGATACCAGCAACCCACCCAAGATCAGCCACGCGATGAGAGCCTGACGCAACGTCCGGAGCGATTGCTCCAGGGACGCTGATGGCGGTGCGTGCCCTTCATTAGCGATGTTGGAGACCACGGGGTCACGGATCATGGCTGTACCTTAGCGTCGTTGAGCATGCACTATGTGGGCCGGTGGGACTGGGTTTGCCCGAACCGGCAGGAGTTCATCGTACCCGACTGGCCTGGCGTCGCATGCGCGCGGCGATTTCATCTACCAGACGTCGCAATTCGTCGATGTCCACATCCTCCAGGTGAGAGGCCAGGAATTCCAGCTGTGGGTCGCTTTCCTCCTCCTCCCCGAACACACTGGAAAGGATGTCTTTGACGGTGTCGTCGATGTCTTCCCCGTTTTCGTTCCCCCCTCCTAGCATGTCCTGCAAGCTACCCTCTTGCTCCTGTGGTGACGGTTGCTGGGCGGTGTTAGAAGACGACGCGTCCTGCTGTGGTTTTGATGACGACGGGTTGGCGGGCGTGTTTGTCGTTGCCTCCTGTTTGGAACCGCCATTTGCCTGTGGCGCCTCCTGACCTTGTCCGGGACCGGTAGCCTGGTTTGTCTGTTGGGCTGCCTGGCCTTCTCCGGCCTGTTGTTGCTCTGCCGGTGGCCCAGCCTGGGATGTTCCCTGGGCCGCGGTGTCGGAGGTACCTTGGTTCGAACCTTCAGACGTTGCAGGTCCCTCGGAGGATGCGGATGGCGCGCCCTGATCTTGGGTCTGAGGGGCCTGAGGGGCCTGAGAGGGCGGAGCAGTTGCTCCGGCGTTGGCTTCCCCCGCGGGACTAGGAGGGGACTTCTCCGAAACGGTAGGCGTCCCCGTTTGGGCGGGTTGGGCCTCGACCACGCGAACGTGTGACGCGTCGGCCGGAATCTCGTCCTCGGCCGGCCGAAATACGGCTTCTACCGGAAGTTCCGCCGCGGCGGGCGCGGTTTCCTTGCGAGGCACCGTGAGGCCCATGACACGGTACCACACCGGAAGGGGAAGCAGGGCCAGGATCAGGGCAGCTAAGAACATGGATAAAGCGAGCGCGCCGCCGACAAGAATCACAGGCGTGCGCAGGAGCGAGAGGAGAAGCGAGCGCTCGGGTCGTCCACCTCCCAGGAGAAACGCGAACACCGGCGGAGGCGCCGTCCTTTGGGTTTCGGTGATAACCGTGTCGGTTGCGACCTCCCCCGCAGGCGCTTCGGGTGTCGGTGCTTGGGCCCAGGTCGTGCTGCTCCCGTCAAGCAGAAACCATGCCAGGGAGAGTAAAATGCACAGCCAAAGGATATAACCGTGTCTTCGGTTGGCCGAACGCGGGCGTGTGGAGTTCATGGGATACCTGCCATTACATGACCATGCTCACCAACGGTGGGACCACCATAAAACTGATGCCGGACAGGATAAGGAGGATAGCCAGGTAAAAACTCATCTTGTACTTGTGCCCGCCGTCCACGGCAATTATTGCATATGCGTTGATGAAAGTCAATGTGATCACCATTAACACAGTAACGGTGCGCAACAGGGCCATTTGGGGTTGGGTGAAGACCGGAATAGGGAGGGCAGCGGAGTTCAGTGCTTCCTGTGCTTCACCGGTGAGTGCTTGCTGGACCAGCCCGGTAAAGCGCTGGATGATCTCCAGCACCAGCACCATCAAGAGGGCCAGGGCGCCGTGCATGACCAAGGTCAGCCATGAGAAGGTGGAAGCGACCACTTGCCGCTTGGCCCGTAACATCACGTTAGTGTTGGCAAAATCCGAGGACAGCGTGGCCACGGTGTCCGGATCGCCGCCTAAGTTCACGGCGTCGTTGAACACGCGGATGGTCTCGTCAATAAGCTTGCTCCCCGTCTCGACCGCAAAGCGTTCCCAGCAAATCTGGGGTTCGATGGCTGCTTGCAGGCGCCACCGGAGACGTTGTAGGTCCTCTTGTAGGGCAGGGAAGGAACTGAGGTCAATGCGTGAGATAGCCTCGGTCAGGGTAGTGCCGGTGGACACGGCTACGGCCCCTAAGGTGCGCAAAAAAGCGCCTATTTCACCGTCCTTGTTGTCGATCTGGCGGCCGGCCAGCAAGCTCAGAATGCCCAAGGGCAACAGGGCAATACCGCCTATGAGGAGAATGGAACCGATAGAAGCTTTCAGGAGGTATAACACGGCCACGATGGCTACGGTTAGTGGGAGGGTCAATCGAGCAACGGTTTGCACCCAGCGTTGCAGGCCGGGGCCGTCCGGGGAGAAGAGAACCCGTACCTCCCGTGGCGCGGAGCGGGAGAGAATCCACGCACCCAAGGTGGAGGTGCCGATGGCCGCGATAACCAAACCCACCATCAGGCGGGAGCCCAGGTCGTAGATCAGGGTGGAAAGCAGATTGATGATCACGATAAGCGCGCTGGAGACGTTTAACGCGGCGTACGCGTCGGTCCACTTGGTGAGCGAGGTGAGGTCGCGCTCGTACTGTTTCTCGTAAACTTCCCCCTGAACCTGCGCTTCCTCGGCCAGGAAGTCCGCTTCCGGCTGTCCTGAACTCAACGCGTCCGAGAGGCGAATGAGCAGGGTGGCGATTTTCTCCACCGGCGCGGTTTCGCCGATTAACCGGCACGCGCTGGCATAATCGTAGCCCAGGCGTTGGACCAGGAGGTCGATCTGGCGGAAGAACTCGCTTGGCGGGCGGGCCAGGGCTGCTGCCAGCTGGAAAATACGTGCCCGCGAAATGCCTGCAGCGGCAACCGCGGACATGTACGTGAGCTGATAAAAGATGTCGAAGTCCGAGATCTCGTTGTTAGATGAGACCTTGTTTATAAGCTTCGGCCAGAACCCGGAAGAGCTCGTGGAAACCATCGACGTTCCCCCGTTTCTTTAACTTCTCCAGGATGGCAGCCCGGCGGTTGAGTTCCCGGTAAATCAGGCGACGTTTGCTGTGGGGAATTCCCCGCTTCATCGCCACCTTCTGCTCAAGTACGTAACTGTTCATGTGGCCCGGGAACTCGAACACGTCATCCTCTGCCCGCCATCGGAACACGGTGATGAAGGAAAAGGTGTCCGATGACGGATCGTAATCTACAATTTCATTGACGCTAACCACCCGCCGAACGGTACGGCCATCAGGTGCGCGCACCGCAGCCTGGATGATGACCACGTCCAGGTTGTCAATGTAGGGTTTAGGCACCCGGATGGGATCGCCGGTGAGACGCTGGATGAGTTTCTCCACGGTGGAAGCGTGGAACGTGGCCATCACGCCGTGTCCGGTCTGCATGGCCTGGAACGCGATGTTGCCCTCGACGCCGCGGATCTCGCCGATCATGATGCGGTCGGGGCGTTGGCGGAGGGCTGCCTTCAGCAGGTCGAACATGCCCACAGTGCTGCCCTTTTGGCCGCTGCCGGTATCCCGGACCACCTCCCGCACCCAGTTGTCATGGGGGACCTGCAACTCCGGGGTGTCCTCGATGGTCACGATCTTCGCGTCCGGCCGAATGAAGGTCGTCAGGGCGTTAAGGAGGGTCGTCTTACCGGAGGCCGTGGCACCGGAGACAAACACGTTCAAGCCGTTTTCGATGACCAGCCACATATATGCAGCGATCAGATAGTTGAGGGAGCCAAACTCGATGAGCTTGAGGATGCTGAGGGGGGTTTTGCTGAACTTTCGGATGGTGAAGTTGCTGCCCCGTTTGGCGATATCCCGGCCGTAGACGATGTTAATACGGGAGCCATCGGGCAGCACCGCGTCCACGATGGGATGTCGGAGGGTAACCGGCCGGCGGATTCGCTCCCCCAGCCGGACGACGAAATCGTCCAGTTCGTCCATGGTTTCGAAGGTGATGGCCGTCTTCAAGCTTTTGAAGATCTTGTGTTCGATGAAAATGGGGCCTATTCCGCTGCAGCTAATGTCTTCGATGTAGGGGTCCTGCAGGAGGGGTTGGATCACACCGGTGCCCAGCTTATCCCGTACGGCCAAGTACTTGAGCGTCTCCAGCTCGTAGGGATTTACGGTAATACGGCCGTTAGTGGAGGGTTCAGTGGTGCAGATGGTCTCAATGGCCCGCACAAGCACTTCCTGGCGCTCTTCTGGCGGGGCCTTGCCGATTTCCTCGGCCATGTCCAGCAATTTCAGGTCTACCTGCTCCATCAGGCCGTTGAGCTCGACCACCAGCGAAGGTTCGATGGGAATCCAGTAATCCCGTTCACTTTTGGGATCGGGGTAGATGTGAATGTACAGATCCCCCTCAATGGGATAGATGAGGTTGCGGACGCGCAGCTTCTCCAGGCTGCGGGAGAGCTTGGGATAATACCGGGGTATACCGATCTCTTCCACAGGCAGGGCGGCCAAATAGCGATATAAATACCAGTGCTTACGGGCAGCCTCCTGCAGCCCGGGTGACATCCGGTCGAAATAAGTGACGGCACGGCTGGTGTCGTGCAGCCATTCCTTGGGAAACGGGAGTGCAACGTTCGGCATGGGGCATCACCCTTTCGCTTTGCTCAGCGGGATAATCCGCATTCCCCACCCTGGTTCAATCTCGAAACTGACAATGTTACCGGTGGTCTTGGTGGCGCCACGGATTTTGGCCACCTCCATCATCTTGACCAGGCGTTCACCTACCTCCTCGGTGCGTAACTTCAGGTGGGCGTCGCACAATGAAGTCAACCGGACTAGAAAATCCTGGGACAGGGCATGGGAATGGACCACGTTGACAATAGTGAGGCCCTGGGCGCAGAGCTTTTTACAGTCCTCA
The DNA here is from genome assembly GCA_015490995.1 of Anaerolineae bacterium. GTDB lineage: Bacteria > Chloroflexota > Anaerolineae > JAADDB01 > JAADDB01 > S141-23. The sequence continues at coordinate 5,274 of WFWT01000137.1, forward strand.
AAGTAGGCTAGCACATCCGTCTCTTCGGTCACTACGATGACGGGCGTAATAGCATCCACAAAGATTACCTCCATGCCCCGTTCCTGTTCCTTCACAATCGCGGTGATGAGTTCCTGCAGCAGGCGGCGATCGGCCCGCGCCACACGCATGGGATATACCCGCAAAAAGCCCACCAACAGGAAGTCCAGCACATCGATGCTAAGGCTCTGCATTTGCTTCATTAAGCTGCGGACGGTGTTCTCGGTAGTAAACAGGGACACGCGAAAGCCGTCGTGCAGGGATCCCCAGATCATCTGTTGAGCCAGGACAGATTTACCTGAATGGGAATCCCCTTCGATGAGGGTCAAGGAACCCACCGGGATCCCACCCCCCATTTTGTTGTCGATCTCCGCGTTACCGGTGGAAATAATCGATTTGCCGTGTTCAAGCTGTTCTTCCTGCTCCAGGTCGGGCAGGGTCATGATGGTACCCCTTTCAAGCGGTTTGTCTGAACATCATGTCAGGCCAAGATGACCGCGGCATGTTCGGCATCGTTCACGCACGGGCGAAGAAGAGCAGCGATTGAATGCGCTGCATCAGTTCTGACAGGTTCACCGGCTTGGTCAGGTAGTCATCCGCGCCGGCCTGAAAGCCCTCCTGCTCGTCCCGCGGTCCGGCTTTGGCAGTGAGCATTAAGATGGGGAGATGGGCAATCTGTGGATCGGAACGGACGTACCGGCACACTTCGTAGCCGTCCATACCGGGCAGCATGATGTCCAGAATCATCAACTGCGGCCGGTGTTGGCGGGCTTTTTGGAGGCCCTCCGCGCCGTCGTTGGCCACGATCACGTCGTAGCCTGCTTCGGTGAGGGCCAGAGTCAGCAACCGTTGAAATGCCGGGTTGTCCTCAACTACCAAAATTTTCGCCGCCATGGTCAGACCTCATCTTTCCTAGTTCTCTGCGCACGGGTAGGTTTTTGACTGGACGATAGACGATGGACGATCGTGCTCGTCCACCCTCCACGTAAACGTACCTTTAACCTTAAGTACCTAGGAGAGTGTTCGGAAATCTGTGTTCTTCTTAGTTCTGGAACGTGCGTTGTAGGGTCACGCCGTTGGGCACGGTGATAATCACCATCTTGGTCGACGTCTGTGTTGTTGGCGGCGAGATGGCAAGCCACAGTACCACTTCTTCGCCCGGGTTGAGAACGTTCGGTTCGTAGGATTCCGCTATCAGGTTGTCGTAGTCAATGTAAATCCCCTTCACCGTCCACTCATCCGTGGTGGGCGTTCCCGGCACATACCGGAGCCATTTGACGTAGTAATCCCCCGCCGGGGAGTAGTACTGCAAAACCACGTCCCAACGATCAAAATCCGCCAGTTTGACGGCACCCTCGTTGCGTAGGACCACGTCAATGTTATCCCCATTGCTGGCCCCATTGACCCATGTCAGTCGGGTGTTCACCCGTTCTTCCGTCGCCGTCTCAAAGGCCATCCACGCGTACAGCACGTCCTCCTGGGCACCCAGCGACGCGTACGCCATGGTCAAGATGGCAAAGACGATGATCGCGATCAGGATGATGGAGACCAGGGCGTTTTCCATGACTTACATCCCGAAGTAGTGCCGGTCCGTGACGCCGTTAGGCGTAATGAGCTTGATGAAGTAGCGTCCGGACGACAGAATACTCGAGTAGTGAATGGTAATCTTCAAGGTTGCCGATGGGTTCCAGGCCGTGTCGTTCTCCAGGCTCCACGTCCAGTGCGGGTAAGCGCTTCCCGCCTCACTCTGATGTGGGATGCGCACGAAGTTGCCCTCAGGGCCGAAGAACAGGTCCATCCGTTCCACCGGTGCGATGCGCAGGGTGCCCACGTTCTTCACCCACACGTACACGTCAAAGTCACCGTCGGCGTTAATGTCCTGCCATGTGCCGCTGCCGTCCAGTTCACCGGTGGCGTGTGCAATGGCGATTTTGGTGCGCATCCGGTCGTCAATGCGGTTTTTAATGTTCACCAGGGCATCACCGCTGCGGACCACCGCCGGATACACCGCGTTGAACACGAGGGTGGCAATGACGATACCGACGATGAGCATGAACGTACTGATGATTGGTTTATCCACGGTGATCCCTCCCTTGACCCACGTTGTCGGGGTGCTGCCCCCGTTTGGCTTTTACCGGAGGGCCCACCCGCGGTCAGGCGTCGATGGCATCACGCAGGCGCCGAACGCATGACATGGGGGACACGGTTGGCCGCCGGCCCTAAAATTTGTTCCAATTCCACGATCATGGCGGCCATGTCGTGGAAGGAGACCTCTTCCGGTTCATTCTCGCCGGCGCTCAGCGCGATAAGCTGTTGCAAAAGGGCTAACCAGCGCTCCGGCAATTGTTCGCTCTTTTCCCACAGGCTCAGGAGTTGCTGGGTGCGTGTTTTCCCTAACCGTTCCACGCTCTTGCTGACCCATGCCATCAACGCGCCCAAGTTGGGCTCCACCGCCCGACCGTGGACAGGTGTTCCGTTCGCCCCCTGCGGGGCATCCTCCGAGCGGGGTGTGCCTAAGGCGGCGATCAACAGGTCCGCCTGTGTAGACGCATGTCCGTTGGTTTCGGATACGGCAACGGTGGCCCGCGCGGAGGTCGCCTCGGCTGGGGCCATCGTCGCGGCGTCCGGCGAAGTCTCTTCAACCCCCTCTCCGGAGAGGGCCGGGTACGTCGCGCTCAGCAAAAATTCCTGGATCTCTAGGAGGACGTTCTGTATCTCGTTTTTCAGGACCTTCAGTTCCTGTTCCAGGGTGGTCACTCTGGCTTCTAGTTCCACGGTTCGACCTCCTTCTCGGGTACCTGTACACGTTCACGGAGTGCTGTTCGTCCTCGTTTGCGTTTCTTGGTCGATGGATGATAGGAAACCAGGCGAGCGGTTCAATTGGGCGCCTGCACCCGATCAAACCGCTCGCCGAAACGCCGGAATGCAGCTTTGATATATGGGCGTCGATATCTGGGCGTCGGTTATCGTAAGTCCATTACGGTGTCGAGCACGGCCGGTGTAGTGCGCTCAAGTATCAGGACGGCGCCCTGAGGGGGCTTCACTTCGATAGCGAACGTGGTGTTCGCGCCCAGTGTAGGTGTTATCGCCGTCATGTTTACGGTAATCTCCGCCAGTTCGCCGTCCTCCAGGAGAGAGTCGCCGTCGTTGTCACCCCGCCAGGTGATCGACCAGGCCAGGTCGGTGCGTCGCTGGTTCTTGTCGCGGTAGCTAATCACTACCTTGTTGTTGCTGCCCGAGTCGGCCAGACCGTCATTGTTGGCGTCATTCGGTGCGGTAAAGTCAATGGGTTCACCGCCGGCTACGTTGGCCACCGTGAACACAATGGCCGTCACCTTAGAGCCGTCGGAGTCCGCCAGCACACTGCCCTTTAATTCCAGAGAACCTCGTACTTCTGAAAGGCCGGCAAACACCACTTCCTTGCTCCGTTCAGTGGAGAAAGTGCCCGCAGACAGCACTGTAAAGGCAAACACCGACGCGACCACGACAAAGGCGATGAGCACAATGGCCGTTTCCAGGGCACTAAGCCCTCTTTCCTCACGTATTAAGCGACGCCACAGGGTTTTCATGACACTACCTCCTTTTCTTATTTCTTGCATGTTGGGGAAAAGTTGTTGCATTGCAAAAACGGTATATTGGGCAAAGTTCACCTCCTTCCCAAAATGCGAAAGAGTCGTGATTTGGTGGGCTACAATGAGGGACAACGATGAGTGCGGAGAATAGACAACTATTCTCTGTTGCTACTATCAATAGTCGATCGGCACAAAAAAGTCAATGGTACTGTAGTCCCAACATAAGGCACCGTTTGCGAAGATCTTAATTTTGGGGATGGTTATACAAGTACCGCGGTAAGGGGCGCGTCGCGCGTGGGGCAAGTTCACACGGGATAGGACTCAAGAGGAGAGAAAATGCCCTGCTAACCGGCGCACGACAAGGAGGGCAATCACGACAATGATGCCCGTGAAGAAGAGTATGAGCCCTGCGCCGGACAAGAGGGGACCGCGGACATCGGTGGGCGGAGGCGTGGGCGTCTCAGAGGGAGCGTTCCCCGGTGTCTCTTCTTCGGGTGGACTCTCCGTGGG
>WFWT01000138.1 GCA_015490995.1 Anaerolineae bacterium
CGAGAACCCCCCTTCGTTTCCCCTGTAACCCCACCTACAGGAGAGGTCATTTATGACTTCGTCAGGCGCGCGCCTGAAGCTCTGTGGACCAACGATACTGCGGAGCTGCCCTTTGGCGGCAAGGATGCCGACAAGCGAGGATTCGTGCTCTGGCAGGAGAAAGCATTAATGGAGGACGGCACAAGATACCCTCGCGTCCTGGTCACATACCCGGAATGGGTACCTTTTGGTGTTATTGTAGGTACATATTACGACACTTTGACGTTGAAGTTGACCACTGACGACGTTCTTTATCTGAAAGTCGGTCTGCTCGCCAAGGCACGGGCAGGGAACGTGACCTTTATCGTTTCATTCGCCCCGGCCTGTCAGGTTTTGCCTGTTCCCCTGGTGAAGGTCAACGATCTCTACGATCAGCAGCTGCGGGAGGCACGTATTTCCTTAGCTTCACTGGCCGGGCAGACGGGATGTTTTGTCCTCATCGCAGATGCGGGGGAGAGCCCAGATGAGGACTGGGCAACGTGGGTTGAGGCTGTAATCGTACGGGAGTCACCTTAAGCCGGTGAAAGGAGGCAAGTCGCATGAACACGGAAAAACAACAGCCAACTCCTCAGGAGGGAGAAACGCATCAAAGTGAACAATACGAGGTCCACATCACGGGCAATGTAAGCGGTCAGATAGCCGTTGGTCATCATATCCATCAGACATATCAGCCTCGAGAACAAACGTCAATATCGTCGGAAGAGCTGGCAACTTTGCAAGCGCTCTTGAAGGACCTGAAAACCCGTGTCGCAACGGATGCACCCCCGGAGTTAAAAGACGCGGCTCTGGAACGGGTAAACGAACTGGAGGAGGCTATCCTCACAGATCAGCCGGACCTTACTACCATGGAGTACGTTATGCGATGGTTTGCCAAACGCCTACCTGCTCTGGCAGGCACCGTGGCTAGTGTGGTCGTCCATCCTATTGTGGGTAAACTGGTGGAAGCTGCAGGTGATGCATTGGCAGACGAATTCCGTAGACGTTTTGGAGGTACATCAACACCATGAGCGAAGACAGGACACCCGAACGCGAGGTTACCTGTCTACGAGCACACGTCTTCATCAGTGGACGTGTGCAGGGTGTGTACTTTCGGGAATACACCCGCCGTGAGGCTCAAAAGGTGGGGGTTGTGGGATGGGTGCGCAACTTGTGGGATGGCCGTGTGGAAGCCGTGTTTGAGGGTTCTCCGGATGCAGTACGCCACATGGTGCGGTGGTGCCATCGGGGGTCACCGCGGGCCCGCGTAGAGCGGGTAGAGGTCCGTTATGAGGAATGCTCAGGCGAGTTCGATTCCTTTCGAGTGATATGGTGACATAACACTTGGGTGCGGTACGGGTGGAATAACCGACCGACGTAAATGCTTTGCCGGAGGGTGGCGTGCCGATCTGGGTGGGGTGTTGTGGCTTTCCTGTTAAGCGAGCCCGTTATTATGAGCACTTCCCTGTGGTGGAGGTCCAGCAGACATTTTACCAGCCACCACGGGAAACTACCCTACGTCGCTGGCGAGAAGAAGCGCCCCCGACGTTTCACTTCGCTATCAAAGCCTGGCAGCTCATCACCCATCCTCCGACCTCACCGACATACCGGCGCCTGCGGACGCCCTTAACGGGCGAGAAGGAAGCATATGGCTTCTTCCGTCCTACGAAAGAGGTATGGGCTGCCTGGGAGGTTACTGCTCACGCAGCCACTGTCCTGAACGCCCGCTGGATAATTTTTCAGTGTCCGCCCAGCTTTACACCCACCGAAGAACACATCACATATCTGAGAGATTTCTTCCAACGCCTCCCTCGTGGTCCCTGGCGGCTGGGCTGGGAACCCCGGGGGGCATGGCCTAGGGACATCGTGGCAATGCTGTGTGAGGAACTCTCCTTAGTTCATGTGGTTGACCCCTTCCAGCAGCAGCCGGTCACTCGTGGGGTGGCTTATTTTCGCCTGCATGGCAAAGGAGGATATCGATATCAATACACTGAGGAGGACCTTCGCTCCTTGTACGCCATGTGCCAACCCTTTGCAGAAACGTGGGTCCTCTTTAACAACGCGCACATGTGGCACGACGCGCAAACGTTTACTACTCTCACAGCCATCATCCAGGAGTAGTCTCCGGTTCGTTCCCTTCCCGTCCGGATACCGGTTTGACCCGAACTTCCACCTCTATCGGCAGTTGAGAGCCAGATTCCACCGAAGGCAAGGGTGGCTCAACCGGTGTAGGGGCAGGATAGGTAGGTCCCCCTGGTGGCTCTGCCGGTTCCGGGAGCAATTCAGGAAAGGGGGGATGGTCCAACAGGCGGGCGTGCACGTAGTGGGCAAGAATACGCAGAGTCGCCAGGGTAGGTGCAGCTAACAGGGCCCCCAAGACACCGTACAGCTGCGTGCCCACTACAATACCAACCAGGACTAAAAATGGATGCACATTTACCGCGCTGCCGATCACGCGGGGCACGAGCAAGTTGTTCTCCAGTTGCTGGATGATCACGTAGAGCCCAAGGGTGACCAGGGCGAACTGCCAATTGGGTATATTCAACACCGTCGAGCCCTGGATAAGCGCAGCTATCACCGCGGGCATGGTGGCCAAGATCGGTCCCAGGTTAGGAACGATTTCCAGGATACCGGCAATCAAGGCAAGGGTAAACGCTCCCGGCATGCCGATAAGGGTCAAACCGACCCATGACAAAGCAAAAATGACAAAGCAGAGAAACACCTGACCTCGCAAGTAACTGCGCCACGTTCGGGCGATCTGGTCGATGAGGTAGGCAATCTCGGCGTGATACGAAGGAGGGAACAACTCCGCGATGCTCAACCGCAAGCGTGGCGCCACCAACAAGAGGTAGAAGGTATAGATCATGGTTAAGAACAAAGCAAACACGCCTGCCACAAACTGGTATACCAGCGCGCCGGCAAAGCCTGTAGCTCCTACCACCAAGGAGGTAGCCATGTTCAATGCGCTTTGCAGGCTGCCTACGATCTGGCTCATGTTAGGGACGCTAGCGATCCATTGTCCGCTCTGGAACCACTCTAACCACATGCCCATGTAAGGGCGAAGGTCGTACCTGTAACCTAGAACGACGCCTTGAGAGTACTGCTCTACCAGTTGGAGCCCCCAGGCGTAAAACTTCAACGCCCAGTCTCGTGGGTCTAGGGGCAACGCCATAATTTGCTGGATCACCAGGGGAATGACCAGGGTCGGAATCAGCGCCAAACCGGTTAAGAAGAGCACATATACCACCAACGTGGCAATTACCCGGGGAATATACAAGCGGGTAAGCAAGGTGACGAAAGGGTTCAACAGGAAAGCAATGATAGCTGCCCACAACACTAAGGGAAGCACCCCACGGGCGAGATAAAGCAACCCCACAACGACCAGGAGGCTCAGGGTGAGAACATATCGTTTCGTTTCCGGGGACCAACGTTCCCACCGCGGAGGAACTTCAGGCGTTCCGAGGTCCCAATCCCTTGCGCTCATACCACCTGTCCTCCAGGCTCAAGTACCCCTTAACCAGGTGACTAACAAGCCATCGAGCAGGTTCGGGTGGCCATGGCCATACCCGACGTCTCACAAACCATAAAGCGGTGTGTTGGGTTTCCTGTTCCAAGGCTAGGGCCGCCAAAATGCGACCGTTGCTGGGCATAAGCGACACGCCATGGCCAATACACCCCACATTATATATCCCTCGTCGATCCTGCACATAACCGATGGCCGGTACCAAGTCCAGTGTTGCGGAGAAGGGACCACCCCAGTGATGCGTGAGTCGTAGTGGGGTCAGGGAAGGGAAAAGGGTATGAATAAACTGCTCAAGATGGCGCAACGCAGATGCATCCCGGTCAGGCGCGGGACGCGAACCAAAGCTCAGGCGCACCGGTCCTCCTCCCATTAATAACCGGCCATCCGGTGAAGGACGAAAATAGTGAATCAGATTACGGGCATCTTCAATGCCCATTCCTTTTTCCCATCCCAGGGTCTGCCACTGTTCCGGCGTGAGAGGCTCTGTTGCCACCATGTATGTCCACGCTGGCACTTGAAGTCGACGTACCCACGGGAAATGATGGCTCCACGCGTTGGTAGCGAAAACGACCTTCTCGGCTAGGACTCGGCCCTGGTTTGTTTCCACGGTGACTCCGCCATGCCGACGTCGCACCGCGATCACCGGCGAGCGCTCGTACACCCGCGCGCCTTTTGCCTCTGCCAGACGTTTTAGCTCGCGCACAAGCTTGATGGGATTCACCAGCGCACAACGGGGCTCCCACCAGCCTCCCAGAAAGCGAGAGGAATGTACCGCGTCCTGCACCTGCCGTTTATCCCACCACTCTATACCGTCTAAGCCTAGACGAAGGGCAAGGTCTATCTCCTCCTGAATGCGCCGCACATAGCCCGGTGTAGTGGCCACGCGCAAGAAGCCGGAACGTCGGAAATCACAGTTCAGCCGGTGTTCTTGGACCAGTTGCTCCAAGTAAGTGACCGCGTCCACCATGTAGTGATAAGCCTCGCGCGTGCGTTCGGTGCCGTGCAACATGTGGGTGACCGTGAGGGAAACTCCAAATACGGTCATAGCAAAGCCTCCATTGCGCCCGCTGGCACCGTACCCGACGTACTCAGCTTCGAGGACAATGACTTCACAGCCGGGATCGGCCTGTTTAAGGTGAAACGCGGTGGACAAGCCGCTAAACCCCGCGCCTATGATGACCACATCTCCACGGTGCTCCCCCACCAGCGGCTGATTAGGCGTGTATGGTGTCGCGGTCGCTGCCCAAAAAGACAGTTCGTGGGCCTTCATCGATGCTTTCGTTTCGTCCGATGCTTCAATCCGTTCACCAGTTCACGCCACCACGGCGCGTCCTCCGGGCGGAAAGGATAATAGAGGGCAATTCGGTCTAGCACGCCACCATACCGTGCGGCCAGGGCATCGGGCAGTCGATCCCAAGGTGCTTCTACCGCGTAGACGGCTAGCATCTCGTCGCTGATCAGCGCGGGCATCTCATCCCATCGCTTGCGCGCGGCGAGATAGGAAAGACGTTCTCCCACCGCTTCCCAACCGTGTACCGCCAACACAACGCGATAGGAAGGGGTACTGGCATAGAACGCGATTTGCCGCCGCACTATCTCTCTCATCGTATCCATCTCTTGGGACGTTTGTCCGGTGATGACAAACGCGGTAGTGGCCAGCTGGATATCCTTACGAGACCGACCGGCCTGTGCGAGGGCTCCTTCCATAGCAGGAAGGAACACCCGTTGCAAGTAGGTGGGGGAGTGGAAGGGGTGGATGTGAAACCCATCGGCCAGTTCGCCGGCCAAGCGGATGAGGCCTGTGTTCACCCCCGCAATGAAGATAGGGATATGAGGATGCTCAATAGGGCCTGGATCGAAGAAGTCGGTCATTAGGGTGTGCTTGTAAAAGCGGCCGCGAAAGTTAAGACGGCGACGGTGTTGCCACGCATTCCAAATGGCTCGTAAGGCAAGGATGTACTCCCGCAATTTGGCCACCGGTGCCTCCCATGACACGCCAAACCGACGCTCAATGTGGGCCTTTACCTGGGTGCCCAGGCCAAGGATAAAGCGACCGTTGGAGAACCGCTGCAAGTCCCACGCGATGTGTGCCATGACCAGGGGGCTGCGCGGGAATGCTATGGCTACAGCGGTGCCGAGCTTGAGCGCCGTCGAATGTTCGGCGGCCAGCAGGAGAGGGAAAAAGGGGTTATACTTTGTCTCGCTGGTCCAGAGCGCATCAAAGCCGACCTCTTCTGCAGCGCGGGCCAACGCGGGCATAAGCGAAAGGTCGGGGACGAGGAGACTGGCATCCACGTACATCGGTCACCTCAGTGTGAGTGCTGCCATGTCGATGGCCTTTTAGGTAAGAGCATAACCCAGGCAAGAACAACGTGTCAATTACACCTTCCTTCCCCATCCACCACCGCCGGGTGTGCGGATACTGAGCACATCGCCTGGGCGTAAATGCACCGTGCCTTTGCCGGGCAACCGAATTTCCTCATTGTCTCGAATAAGCACGTTCTCGCCTGTCGCGCCGGGATCTCCTTCGGCTAAGCCGTAGGGAGCCAAGCGTCGGCGTTCGGTCAGAAGGCTTACCTGACATTCGGTGAGTACCTCAATGTCTCGCCGAATGCCGTCCCCACCACGATAGCGGCCCTCACCTCCGGAATTACGACGTACTTCATATCGCACCACCCGGAAAGGATAGGTGTACTCCAGAGCTTCCACCGGAGTGTTAAGGGTGTTCGTCATATGGGTGTGAACGGCGGAAACACCGTCTTTCCCCGGTCGGGCGCCCATGCCACCGCCGATGGTTTCATAATAGGCAAACGACCGACGGCGGAAAGGATCCCAACCACCAATGGTCACGTTGTTCATTGTACCTTGACTGGCAGCCGGAACTTTGTCCGGACAGGCTTGAGCCAGCGCGCCCAGGAGCACATCTACGATGCGCTGGGACGTCTCCACGTTTCCCCCCGCTACCGGCGCCGGAGGTCGGGCATTCACCACCGTCCCCTCCGGGGCAATAACTTGGATAGGCACAAGACACCCTGAGTTATTAGGTACGTCTAGACCGATGAGGCAGCGAAATACGTAATACACGGCAGAAAGGGTTATGGCATATACTGCGTTGATACTTCCCTGTTGCTGTGGGGCAGAGCCGGTGAAATCCACGGTTGCCGTGTCTCCGGCGATGGTAATGGCCACTGTAATGGGAACCGGCTTATCATCGATACCGTCGTCATCCATGTAATCGGTAAAGCGGTACGTCCCATCTGGGAGAGATGCCAACAGGCGGCGGGTCATACGTTCGGTATAGCGTAGTAGTTCCTCCATGTGTTGTCGTACTTCATCCGCGCCGTAACGGGCTACAATTTCCTGAACGCGCTCCATTCCTCGCCGGTTCGCGGCCATCTGCGCGCGGAGATCACCTGCCCGTTCTTCCGGCGTGCGCACGTTGGAGAGGATCATCTCCATCACCCCCTGGTTAAGTCGTCCCCCTTCCACCAGCTTCACGGGTGGAATAATGATCCCCTCCTGGTAGATTTCCCGTGCCACGGGCATGGATCCCGGCGTCATGCCCCCTACATCCGCGTGGTGTGCCCGATTAGCTACAAAGCCGAACAGGCGTTGCTCACCGCTTTCTTCGATAAATACTGGTGAGATCAGGGTGATATCCGGCAGGTGAGTGCCTCCACGGTACGGGTCGTTCAGGATAACTACATCCCCCGGGGTAAAGGTGAGATCCTTTACCGCTTGTGCAACGGAAAGAGGCATAGAACCCAAATGTACCGGAATGTGGGCTGCCTGGGCAATCATGCGACCTTCAGCGTCAAACACCGCGCATGAGAAGTCCCGCCGCTCTTTAATGTTGGGTGAATAGCTGGCCTTGCGCAGCACAACACCCATCTCTTCCGCCACGGCGGCGAATAAGTGCTTAAAAACTTCCAGCCGGATAGGGTCATGTTCGGTGCGTGCCATTGCTTTGCCTTTAAATATCCCCCAAGTGTCCGGAGTCTCTGGACTTCTACCGTAATGTAATCCTTAACGTCCCACCGCGACCAGGATATTTCCCCACTCGTCAATCTTCCCCACGTCCTGGGGTCCGATGAGAATCGTGGTGTCTCGTCGGACGATGATAGCAGGGCCTGGAATGCGATTACCGGGTTGGAGCATTTCTCCTTGGTAAAACGGCACCATGACCGCTTCTCCGTGAAGGATAACAGGCCGACGGTCCAGCAACGCAGGGGAAGGATCTGTGTCACCTTTGGGCAACTTGGGAATAACCGGTCGTGGTACCTGGCCGATGACTCGTACCCGCACGTTGACGACTTCCACAGGAGCGTCCAGGACAGCGTACCCGTACGCCTGGTGATGGGCCGTGTGAAATGCGTCCACAGGATCACCGTTGAGGGGTACCGTTAACTCGTACGACTGGCCTTCGTAGCGCATGTCCAGGAGTTCTTCCACCAGAATGCGGGAGGGTGGAATGCCTTCAGCTGCCACTTCTGTGATGCCCTGTTCCACGAGCGGGCGCAGGTGCTGTCGCAGTTCAGGGATCGGCGTAGTGCCGGGCAGCATTACGGTGCGGGCGTAATCTTTGATTACATCGGTCACCAGCATTCCGAACGCGGAAAGGGTAGCAGCATACGGGGAGATGAACACCCGTGGAATACCCAGGCGTCGCGCGAGGTCGGCCGCGTGCAAGCCACCGGCCCCGCCAAAGGATACGAGCACGAAGTCTCGGGGGTCGTATCCCCGTTCCACGGAAATAACCCGTAAGGCCCGTTCCATGTGCGCGTTAACCACCTCGATGACCCCGATAGCTGCTTCCTCCGCGCCCAAGCCCAGGTGATGTCCCAACCGTTCCAGTGCTGTCCATGCTCGCGCGGCATCCAAGGACATTTCACCGCCCAGAAAGTAATCCACTGGCAGGCGCCCCAGTACCACGTTCGCGTCGGTTACTGTGGCATGATCCCCTTTGCCGTAGCATGCTGGACCGGGATCGGCCCCCGCGCTTTGGGGCCCAACCCGCAACGCGCCTCCTAAGTCCACATGGGCGATGGAACCACCCCCGGAGCCGACTGTGTGGATGTCAATGATAGGAATACGCAAGGGATAACCGCCGACCTCCGATTCCGTGGTCACGCGAACATCCCCATCACACAGGGAGACATCCGTGGAAGTCCCCCCCATGTCAAAGGTAATAATGCGCTGAAAGCCGGCCATCTGGGCGATGTGGCGGGCACCGACCACCCCACCTGCTGGACCGGAAAGAATGCAGCGCACCGCGTGACGGCGAGCTTCCGCCGTGCCGATACTGCCACCGTTGGATTGCATGATGCGTAATTCATCACCAGCGAGCGCGTGTTCCAGATCTCTCAGGTAACGTTCCATCACAGGTGACACGTATGCGTTTACTACTGTCGTGCTGGTGCGTTCATACTCCCGGTATTCGGGCAAAATTTCCGAGGAAAGTGAAACAGAGAAGCCTGCTGCCCGTAATTTCTCGCCGATAACCCGTTCATGTTCTGGGTAGAGGAAGGAGAACAAGAGTACAACCGCGACCGAAGCAACACCCTCTGCCTTAAGGAACGTGATGAGCGAATCCACGGCTGCTGGGTCCAATGGTTGTAACACCTCTCCGGTGGCGGTTACCCTTTCCGCCACCTCCAGGCGCCACCGGTCCGGTATCAGCGGCGGAGGTGGGTCGGCAAAGAAGTCGTAGAGTTGAGGGCGGTTCTGGCGACGGATAACCAGTACATCCCGAAAGCCACGTGTCGTGATCAAGGCTGTTGGCGCTCCTTTGCGTTCTAGGAGCGCGTTGGTGGCCACCGTGGAACCGTGTACAATGTGGCGGCGTTCAGGGGAAGGGATACGGGACAGACCGTGTAAGACCGCATCCGCAGGCGCACGGGGGGTGGAGAGCACTTTAAACGTCTCCACCGGTGCGCCCTCCTCCCGCACCACGACAAAGTCCGTAAACGTGCCGCCTATGTCAACGCCGACGCGCATGAACACTCTCCTGTTCACAAGCAATTGCCAATCGCGCAAGGGTTTACGTAGCACGAACTTAATAGCAAGAGTAGGTTACCCTCGAGGAGCCGGTCGGTCGCACCGGAGATATCGACAACCGGAGGCCAGTCGACGTCACGCTTCAGACTGTCCTCTGCCCCGATCACCCGGACCCCTTTGAGGAAAGGGATGTCCTCTAACACCCGTCGAAATGTGACTATGGCGCACCTCAAATTATGGGGACGGCGCGTCAACAGCACACCTAATTAATTATACATCGCGTGCACGGGATAAAAAACGGAGCTCCACGCTTCATGGCCCTTTGGGATATCGGGTTGTGAAGTGTTCCCAGCTAATCGCGGAGGGCGTTTTGACAACCCACCGGGACTACGTATAATGAAGGCCAAGGTTGGCCCATTCGTCTAGTGGACTAGGACACCGGCCTCTCAAGCCGGAAACAGGGGTTCGAATCCCCTATGGGCCACCAGAGCCGGGCCCCACAGGTGGGTCCGGCTTTTTTAGTTGGAATCTTGCTGGGCCATACAGGAGTCCATCACAGGATACGTTCTAAGACGAGGGTGAGAATGCTGCTGAGAATATTGTCTCGATGGCGGCTGTTAACACTTTTAGCAATCATTGCCCTTGGAGGGGTGGCCCTTCGCCTATTTTCCCCCTGGCGTCCTGCCGACCCCTATGAAGCCCGTGTGTATGAGCTTGTTGCCCCTTATCGCTTTCAACTTGCACGGTGGGAGGTCCAGGCCGTTTGGGCCGAAGCCCAGGAGCGTATCCGTGTCCGGACGGTGGATATCGAGAGCCTGAGCGCTCGCACACTGGTCCTTGATTACCTCGAGGTGGGGCGGGAAATTGGTGCGTTGAAAGGGGAAGTAGAGCGCTTGGTGGCAGAGGATAGGGAAGGAAATCGGGAGCGCGTGGCGCAGTTACAAGCACGTCTGCAGACACTGCGTGCCCTACAGGAGGCCCGACGTCCGGTCGTAGAGCGCATCTTGGCCGAGCAGGTCACCGTGGTCTTGCGAGAACTGGACCTGGGGTGGCTCGGTCAACCCTTACCCCCTGTTGCCTTTCAGTTCACCGAGCCTCCGTATTACCTCATCCTTTCCCCGCGGGATCGCATCGAACTGCGCCTGGGCGTTCATCTGAGTCCAGGCCTCTCCCTGGACACACGAGAAGCCATTGAAGCCCAGGCTGAAGCAGAGCTCCCTAACACCAGTGCTCTGGTGGAGGGCATTGGTGGTTTCGCTACGTGGCCGACGATGGTTATCGACAGTGCAGACATTCGCTGGGTTGTCAACACTATCGCTCACGAGTGGGTTCATACTTACTTGGTCGCGTATCCCCTGGGTCGGAAATATTACGATAGTCCTGACTTGTCCGCGATTAATGAGACGGTAGCGGACATTGCCGGCGAAGAAATTGGACGTGCAGTGCTGGCCCGCTTTTATCCGGAGCAGCTGCCTCCTACGCCTACGCCGACGCCGACCCAGGTGCGTCCTACAGGGACACCCACTCCTACCCCTACGCCAACCTTTGATTTTGTAAGAGAGATGCGCATCACCCGTGAGACCGTGGACCGTCTGCTGGCGGATGGCAAGGTCGAGGAGGCGGAAGCTTACATGGAGGCCCGGCGTCGATTTTTCGTGGCCCATGGGTACTACATCCGCAAGTTAAACCAGGCTTACTTCGCCTTTCATGGTACATACCGTACTGGGCCAGCAGCGCCGGCCGAGGATCCCATCGCGCCCCGATTACGTGCTTTACGGCAGCAGAGCTCGTCACTGGCCGACTTTCTACGCACCGTGCGCGGGATCACCCGTCTGGAGGATCTCTTCGCTCTGGTACCGTGACCGAACAGCCTAGGGGGGTACTGGAGCTAATAGCTGCACACCGTTGGCCGTGCGTTCCGCCATCCATCCTTGGCGCTCCTGCCACTGCACTTGCCACCAGCGCAGTCCGTCCACTTCTTCCGGACCGCCAATCACGGTGACAATGCTCTGCGGGGGCACCACGGTGATGATGTCCTCAGGGGGCTTGTTGCGGTAGCCCGGCGACGCGCGTAACCGCACCCCTACCGCGCTCACCACCTGGGCCTGTCCACCTACGTAGATACCTTCTGGAGGTGGCGTGGGCGTTTGCGGAGCTACGGTCGGTGTAGGGGGACGAGTGGGTGTGGGAGTAATAGGGCTCCATCGTAACGGTGGGGTGCTCTCTGCAATCATGCTGCGTACCACTAGGTAGAACAATACCAGCACTATCACCCCCGCGGTGAACACACCGGATATTAAACCGACGGTGACTATAGCAACGCGCCCCCTCATTGCGAGCCCTCCTCCGGTGGGGCCGAACGCGTCGAGGGTAGATGCAGTACCTCTTTGCCCGCTAACCGCTCACGGATGCGATCGATGATGATATCCAGGTGTTGGGGTTCGTGTACAAAGTCCAAATTATCGGTGGGAATGACCAGTACAGGACAGCGATCGAAGCGCGCAGCCCACGCCTCATACAGGTCGTTCAGGCGTGCCAGGTAGGAAGGATCGATGACCTGTTCGTACTCGCGACCTCGTTGGCGGATGCGTTGTAACAAGGTGGGCACGGAAGCGCGCAGGTAGACGATCAGGTCCGGCGGAGGCAAGATGCGCACCACCGTCTCGTACAACTCCCGGTATACCCGATAGTCCCGCTCGCTCATCGCCCCTTGATGATACAAGTTGCTGGCAAAAATCTCCGCATCCTCGTATACACACCGGTCTTGAATCACCGAGTGGGGCCGCTGTAACAGGTCGTAGTGATGCCGCAGCCGTCGACTGAGAAAGAAAATCTGGGAATGAAAGGCCCAGCGAGGCATGTCGCGATAAAAATCGGCCAGATAGGGATTTTCATCCACTGCTTCGTAGAAGGGTTCCCAACCCAGCCGCTGGCTCAGAAGGGCGGTAAGGGAGGACTTGCCAACCCCAATATTGCCCGCGATTGCGATGAACCACCGTCCCGGCGTCATGAGGTGCGTTCCTCCGGCGCAGTTTCCCGTATCACGCTTATCAGCGCTTGTTCCAGGTCAATACCACTGTTGTTGGCCAGCTGTAACAGCGCAGCCAGCGTGTGGGCGAGGTGTTGCTGTAAAGCCTGACGGTGGGCTTCCACCGCGTGGGTTTGTGCTTCGGATCGGTTGCCCCTCGTGGCCTGAAGCGATGCAATGTCACGCCACACCACAGTTAGTTGGGCGGCCAATTCGCCCAGGTGTCGGCTCAGGGTCAGAAAAGCGTGTATCAAGTCCTCACTTTGGGTCACAGCGAGCTGTCGGCTCCACACTTGCCAATCACTCAATCTACGACCTATCGGCGGCTGAGGCGCCGATGAACGTACTCCTTCCGGGAGTAAGAGGCCGGGTAGGGGTTGGTCAATCAGCCCTTCCCGAAGGGCGGCCCGTACCCGCCCAATGACATGCTCCCGGTGGTCTGAGTTCGACACAATGTTCAAGTGGGTGGTATCAATGGTCAGCACCGGCGCCTCCGTGTATCGAGTAAAGAAGTTTTCATATGCCTGACGTAATGCCTCAATGTAATCGCGGGACATGTTGCGCTCGTAGGGACGATCTCGAAACGCAATGCGTTCCATCAATACGTCGGTGGTTGCTTTCAAGTAGACGACCAGGTCCGGTACGGGGATACGCTCCGCCAGCGCGCGGTGCACTTGCTCGTAAACGGCCAGCTCGTCACCGCTAAGGTTCAAGTGGGCGAAGATCCGATCCTTGGCAAACAGGTAGTCCGAGACCAGAGGGCGTTGACGGAGCACCTGTGGGATGACCTCCCGTTGTTGACGATAGCGGCTGAGCAAGAAGAATATCTGTGTTTGGAAGGCATACCGTTCCCGGTCCATGTAAAACCGGGGCAGGAAGGGGTTCTCCTCAAACACTTCCAAGAGCAACTCGGTGTGAAGTGCCTCACTCAACAGGCGTGCCAAGGTGGTCTTGCCAACCCCGATAGGCCCTTCCACGGCGATGTAGAACGGGCGTGTCATGTGTGATTACCTCCTACGTATCAGCCGCACAGTTCTGCCTTCATTGTAGCGGGGGAAGGGCTAGAGGACCAGTTCGTAACTCATGGTGCATTCTTTCGTACATGATCACGCAAAGTGGACACGGGCCCACAGAGGCCGGGAGGAAAGTATGCACCACGGGGCGGGTTCGACTACACTGAAAATGGCCGTCTACCCTCAGGTCACTTCGCGTGTCTCGGTGCCTGAGCCTGCCACGTCATCTCGCGATCTTCGTGTGCCTACAGGTAGCTCACCGGCAGGAGACTTACCGGTGGACGCGTTACCCGAAAGTGCGTTGATCGAACGGGCCCGTCAGGGTGACCACGCGGCCTTTGGCGAGTTGGTCCATCGTTACCAAAACGCGGTGTATAACTTGTGTTATCGCATGTTAGGTGATCCTCACGAAGCGGAGGATGCCAGTCAGGAAGTGTTCCTGCGCGTGTATCGTCACCTTGACCGGTATGACCAAAAGCGCCGTTTCAGCACGTGGGTGCTTAGCATCGCTTCACATCACTGTATCGATCGCCTGCGCAGTCGACGAGCAAAGTGGCTTTCATGGGAGCAAGTACCCTCCCGGGCAGTGTCCCCGACCGATCCGTTGCCGGAGGACCATGTCATTCGTCAAGAAGTGTGTGACCATGTCCAACAACTGTTGGAGCATCTCTCCCCGGAGGACCGTCTGGTGCTGGTACTGCACTATTGGTATAACCTTTCGTACCGTGAAATCGCTCACATCATGCAAGTGTCCGAAGGAGCTGTGAAAACGCGTGCTCATCGGGCACGACAGCGACTGGGCGAGATGTTATTGGCGGAGGGCTGGACACCATGACTGGCTTCACCGGTGAAAAACGGTTTCAGGATACACGACATCACCTGGATCCCGACATGATAGAACGTCTGCTCAACGGGGAGGATGTACCGGCGGCGCGGGATCACCTGGAGGTCTGTACTTCCTGTCAGCAGATATGGGAACGCGCTTATCGGGCCTACCACTGGCTTCGACAGGTGCCCACCCTCACCGCGCCACCGGAGTTGTACCCACGGGTGATGCAGGCGATAACCGACAAAACCTCTCAACCGCTTTCCTGGCGGTGGCGCGCGTTGCTGGTGACGGCTCTTGTGCTGTGCTGGGGTGGAATCCTCGGCTTGATGGTAGGGGTAGGCTTGAATCTGAGCACGCATTGGTGGCCGGCGGCTACCATGACCTTCCGTCTGGTGCAGGATCTCATCGGGGCTACATGGAGTATCGGCTGGGCGATACTGCGTGCGGTGCTCCTTAGCCCGTGGCTTCTTTTCCTGGGTTTATTGGCAATGATCGGTTTGGGGTTATGGGGCTGGCTTTTGACATGGACACGACATCGACTGCTTGTGGCCGGGAGATGAGGACAATGATTTACTAACCATTGTTCACTCTGGTTGGAGGTGCAAACGATGAAAGTAGCACGGATGATGTTTCTTTTCCTTGTCGTGTGGATGACTTTAGCAGGGACCGCCCTGGCTATTCCCGCATCCCTTCCCAACCGACAGGGAGGAATAGTGCAAGTCGGACAGGATTGGACCCTTCCCAGTGGTGGGCGTGAGCGAGGGGATGTGCTGATTATCAGCGCGGATGCGGTCATCCAGGAAAGGGCTGTCCTGGACGGCACATTGACGGTCATTTCCGGGAACGCTGTCATCGCGGGGACGGTGAACGGGGATGTTAACGTGATTAGTGGGGATGTGATCCTGCGGGAAACAGGAGTTGTAGGCGGGGACGTGAATATCGTATCGGGGAAGGTGACCCAGGCGCCAGGAGCTCGCGTGGAAGGGGACATTGTGCGTGGGAACGTACGCCTGGGTAATCTGACGTGGAGTGCGTGGTTCCCCGCGTTTTTCCAGGGCCTAGGCCCTTGGACCTTCCCAGGGTCTGGGACACTGACGGGAGTTGCCGCAATTCTATTAGAGCTGGTGTTCTCCTTCCTGCGCGCCTTTGGGATCTCAGTGGGTGTGGCAGCTATTGGTGCTGTTCTGGTTCTCGTGTGGCCTGAAGGTATCCAGCGCATTGCCCACACTGTGGAACAGGCTTTCCTGCCTTCCTTGGGGATCGGTTTTCTCACCTGGTTTGCCGGTGGCCTAATTATTCTTCTGCTGGTCATCACCATCTGCTTCGCTATTATAGGCGTTGCCGGTCTGGTAGCCCTGATCGTGTTGAGCTTGTTGGGGTGGACCGCGATAGGCCGCATCGTTGGTGAGCGGTTGTGGCAAGCCATGGGGATGGAGGCCACCTCTCCCCTGTGGCCTACCGTTGGTGGCACTTTCCTAATCACGCTGCTGTCCCGGATCCCGTGCGTGGGCACTATCTTTGGCTTGATTCTGGGCTCGGTAGGCCTCGGTGCTACCTTGGTGACCTTATACACTCGGTACAACGAGCGACGGGCGTTACCTGCCGGCTAATCCCTCGCGGTCGTCCGGTCCCTCGTTGCCCTCTTCCTCCCCGCTGGGTTACAATGAACGGGGAGGAGAAGAAGGGCAATGGGTTATGGAAACGGTTTTATGGCGCTGCGACAAGGTCTTTACCTCGATGTACACGGGACCACTTGGCCTTGGCAACTCTCCGCGGGCTGGACAGGTATCCTGGGGTATCTCCTGGGCGGGGGGGATGGCTCTGTTGGTCAACTGGCACTGGTGGTGCTTCTGATGGATGGGCTCTGGGGGGCATGGTGGCGCCTGTTTCAGCCTCCTCTTGCCCCCCGGGAACCTGCGTTCTCCTGGCTGCCTTATGCCACAGCTGATGCACCTTGGTCTCAGATAAACCGTGTTTTGGTGCCTCACTTTTTCTCCAGGCTGATACTTGTTACCCTGGGTGTTCTGATAATTGCACGTGCTTTGTCCCCAGCAGCTGTGTGGGCCAGCGGGCTTGCGCTGGTCATTGCGTTGCTGGGTGGGTGGACCGCGCGTGTGTGGCGTTCGCTCACCCCCTTTGTGGCTACGGGGTACAGTATAGGGCTCCCCTTGTGGGCCGGTGCGTACCTTGCTGGCGAATGGGGTATGGCCGTGGCGCTAAGCGGTGCTCTCACGGCAGCGTCCTGGGCTTACCACTGCGGCAGCCGCTGGGCCTGGCTGTGGCGAGGTCTTGCGGTAGGAGGATGGGTGGGCATTGTAAGCGCCTGGGTGCCCCCCTGGCTTACGGCCCTCACAGCTATTGCCATGTTGCTCTCCACCGTAACCCCAAAGGAAGGGCACGCGGCAACGCTCTGGTGGGGAAGTCTGGGGAGCGTCGTGGTCTACTACCTGCTGCGCGGGTAGTGCCTTGAACACAACTAGAGTCAACGTAAAGCATCCACGATAATGTAGCAAGGAGGCGTGCATGGGCGGAGGGGTGGTCAACCGTAAACACATCAAAGACTTTCTCAGCATCGCCGACGTACCCGCGGGTGTGCTTTGGGAGTGGCTCCGCTTGGCCAGGGCCCTTAAGGAGGAATGGCTGGCCGGGGGTAATAAACCGGTGCTCCAGGGCAAGGTATTGGGCATGATCTTTCAAAAGCCTTCCCTGCGCACCCGGGTCTCTTTCGATGTGGCCATGCGTCACCTGGGGGGCTCCGCAATCTACCTTTCTCCCCAGGAGATTCGACTGGGTGAGCGCGAAAGCATCGCGGACGCGGCTGCGGTGCTCTCGGGATATGTACACGGTATCATGGCTCGCGTGTTCGCACACCGTGAAGTGGAAGAGTTAGCCCGGCACGCTTCGGTGCCGGTGATCAATGGCCTGTCGGATTTCAATCACCCTTGCCAGGCCTTCTGTGACATGTTCACCCTGTACGAGCATTGGCACTGGCAGGACTTGGCCGGACGTCACCTGGTGTTTGTCGGCGACGGCAACAACGTAGCGCGTTCATTGCTTTTCGCGTGCAGCAAGTTGGGCATCCACATCACTCTATGTACTCCACCGGGATACGAGGTTGAGGCGGAAGTGCTGGCCCAGGCTCGCGCGTTTGCCACTCAGAGTGGTAGTCTCATCCGCACGTCCCACGACCCCCAGGAAGCGGTGCAGGGAGCTGACGTGATTTACACCGACGTGTGGGCGAGTATGGGTCAGGAGGCTGAGGTGGAACAGCGTCGACGGATCTTTCGTCCGTATCAGGTCAACAGCACGTTGTTGGCAGCCACCGGGAACCCGAACGTGGTGGTCATGCATTGTTTGCCAGCCCATCGGGGGGAGGAGATCACCGATGAAGTGATGGATGGCCCCCACAGCATTGTGTACCGCCAAGCCCACAACCGATTACACGGTCAAAAGGCCATTCTGGTTGCCCTGTTGGGGTAACCGATGTACCCTTCCGGCAAATGATCGAGGCACCATATCCCTTGCCGGCTATCCGTTGAAGGCAAAGGCAAGGAGGAAAGCGTGAGTGTGCAGGACATCCTGACCCTGCTTGGGCGGGTGGATGCGTGGACAGTTATGGATATCTTTCTGGTCACGCTGGTGTTTTACAGCGTGTTACGTCTGTTTCAGGGTACCCAGGCCGTGACCCTGGTGCGCGGATTGCTCCTCATCAGTGTGGTAATGTTTATCGTGACCAACTTTGTGGAAGGGTTGACGGCTTTTCGCTGGTTGGTCCGCAGCAGTTTGCCCGCTATCCTTGTGGCTTTGCCCGTCATTTTTCAGCCAGAATTGCGGCGTATGCTGGAGCGTCTCGGCCGGACAACTCCTTTCCTTGCTCGTTCGGTGGATGTAGGGCCGGTAGACGAACTGATCGACACCCTTGTCTCCGCTACCATGCGCCTGTCCGCCCATCGGTACGGGGCGATCATCGTCCTAGAAGGAACTGTGGGTCTGGAAGAGTACGTGGAAACGGGCATTCGCATTGATGGTTTGGTGAGTGAGCGGCTGTTGTTGGCCATCTTTTATCCCAACGCGGCCCTGCACGATGGGGCAGTCATCCTGCGCGGAAACCGAGTCGTTGCCGCCGCGTGTGTGTTACCCCTCTCCCCGCGACCCTTGGAAGCCCATCTGGGCACACGCCACCGGGCTGGACTGGGGATCACGGAGCACGGAGATGCGTTGGCCATCATTGTTTCTGAGGAGACGGGTACGATTTCGGTGGCCCGATATGGGCGTTTAGTGCGTCGGTTAGACGATAAACGGCTGCGCCGTGTGCTTCAGAACTTCTACGCGCCTCAACTCCAGCGACAACAGAAGAGGCTTGCTGCATGAGATACCTGCGCTTGTGGCTTCAGGACGTCATCGCCAACTGGGACGCGTTCCTCCTGGCACTCTTCCTGTCCGTGGTTGTTTGGATCATTGCTGTCCAGCAGGAAGATCCCATCATCACGCGTGAAGTGCCGGAGCCGGTGCCCGTAAACTATGTGGACTTGGAGCCGAGGTTAACTATTCTTGGTGATCCGGTTGACACGGTCAAGGTGTGGGTACGTGGGCCGAAGAGCGTGGTAGAAGCCTTGGACGCGGACGCATTTCAGGCACAGGTGAGCTTAAAAGGACTGGGACCCGACGTGCACACCCTCCCGGTTCAGGTCCGCGGTCCCCAAAACGTCACCGTTGAGCGCGTTGAGCCCGCGCACGCAGTCGTTTACCTGGAGGAAGTGACAACCAAAGCGGTCCCTGTACAGGTGGAAGTCTTGGATTCACCGCCTTTGGGTTACATGGTACGCACAGAGGACATTACGGTGGACCCAATGACGGTCACCGTGCAAGGGCCGGCAAGTCAAGTCCGCACGGTGGAACGGGCCGTGGCCGAGGTATTTGTCCAGGGACAACGAGCAACCCTTCGCACGGAGGTTATTCTTAGCCCGCGCAACGCGCGGGACTTACCGGTATTCGATGTGACCCTGGATCCGCCTACGGCGGTTATCACCGTGCCCATTGAACAACAACCAGGATACTTGGAAGTGCCTGTTGTGCCTCAGACACGAGGACAACCCGCGGAAGGTTACCGGGTAAGCAGTATTAGCGTCGATCCGGCTACGGTAACCTTACGGGGCAGTCCCCAGGTGCTTCAGTCCTTGCCAGGGTACGTGGAAACGGAGCCCCTGGACATCTCAGGGGCCACCCAGGATATTGTAGAACGCTTGCCCCTGCGTGTGCCGGAGAATGTAGCCGTGCTGGGCAGCAAGAGCGTCATCGTTACCGTGCGCATTACGCCCCTGGAAGGGGGGAAGACCGTTGTTCGTCCCTTGCGGCTACAAGGGATCCCGGAGGATATGGTGGTGACCTTGCCCATACGCAGCGTTCAAATCATTTTGGCCGGCCCCCTGCCCAAGTTGAACAACCTCCAACCGGAAGAGGTACAGGCCATTCTTGACCTTTCCCAAATCTCCGGGGAAGGGGTGTTTACCCTGCGACCACAAATTCTTACCCCCGCGGACGTGCGAGTAGAGGCGGTTATCCCCGAAGAGGTCCAGGTGGAAGTACGGTCGCCTACACCGACTCCCACACCAACTCCCACTCCCACGCCTACAGGCACGCCCACCCCAACCGCCACACCGGTCACACCCACGCCTGCCCCTCGAGCGGGTACGCCCACGGCTGTTCCAACCCCCACGCCGGTGCCGTAACATTCAAGGGGCGTCTAAAACCCTGACCGGGGATTTTTTTGGAGAACCCGAATTCTCCACGCACAATATGGTCACCATTCCCTTGTTGTACGGAAGTAATATTACAGGATACAGAGTGCACGGATAAACAGCCGCGATGGGCAAGAAGCACAAGAGCAAACCGATCGTTGCCATTGTCGGCAGGCCAAACGTGGGCAAATCTACTCTGTTTAACCGGCTGATCGGCCAGCAGTGGGCTATTGTGGAGGACCGGCCGGGCACCACGCGCGATCGCATTTACGGGGATACCCACTGGGGAGGACGGGAATTTGTGATCGTGGACACCGGAGGCCTGGAGGTGATTCCCCGGACGCGCGATGGGCGATTCAAGAAGCCGCCGTTGGCTGAGGACTCGCGCGACTTCATCCAAGAGATGCAGCAGCAAGTTACAGTGGCGTTGCAGGAGGCGGACGTTATTATCTTTCTCACCAACGTCCAGGACGGAGTAACTACAGCCGATCGTCAAGTGGCCGATCTCCTACGGGCTCAGAAAAAGCCGGTCATTCTGGCCGTCAACAAAGTGGATCACCCCCAGTACGAAGCGGAAGCCTTAACGTTCTACGAATTAGGTATTGGGGAGCCTATTTCCATCTCGGCCCTACATGGAAAAGGTACAGGTGATCTTCTGGATCGGGTTGTTGCGGCTTTGCCGCCTCACTCTGCCGAGGAGGCAGAAGAGGAGGGTATTCGCGTAGCCATAGTTGGGCGTCCCAACGTGGGCAAATCATCACTCTTCAACCGACTGGCACGCGCTGAGCGAGCCATTGTCAGTCCTGTTGCAGGCACTACGCGTGATGTCGTGGACACTCGGGTCCGCTGGGAGGAAAAGTCGTTTATTTTCCTGGATACGGCCGGTATTCGGCGTAAGGGGCGCATCGAGCGGGGGGTGGAGTACTACAGTGTGTTGCGTGCACTCCGTGCCATTGAGCGCAGCGATGTAGTTTTGCTGGTTCTGGATGCTACAGAGGGAGTAACTGCCCAGGATACGCACATTGCGGGGTACGCTCTGGACCGTTTCCGAAGCATCATCATTGTGGTCAACAAATGGGACTTGGTGGAAAAGGACGCGTATACTATGGTGGAGTATACCCGCCGTATCCGACAGGAGCTAAACTTCATCGACTTTGCGCCGGTGCTTTTTGTATCTGCCAAGACCGGCCAACGGGTTTCCCGCATTTTCCCGTTGGTAGAGCACGTATACCACGAGCGCTTTGTGCGGTTGCCCACCAGCAAGTTGAACCGAATAATGCAGGCCGCTATGGAACGGCACACTCCACCGGTGAAAGGAACTCGCCAATTGCGGCTGTACTACGTGACACAGCCCGCGCTTGATCCTCCCACGTTCGTTTTCTTCGTGAACGATGCTGAACTTGTTCACTTCTCTTACCAGCGCTACCTGGAAAACCGCATCCGAGAGCAGCATCCTTATGAAGGTACTCCCTTGCGCCTGATTTTTAAGAGCCATGAGGGACGGCGCTCCAACCGCTGAGGTTGATGCATGAACAGAAATCCGCGGGATATCGGGATTCAAATCTTGCTTGTGGTTTTCTTCATTTTGGCCGTGGGATACCTAGGCCAGGTAGGTTGGGGGGTGCGACCTGTTCCCACGCCCTCTCCCACCCCCGCACCCACGGTGGGCCGGACTTGGTTTGAGGGACAACGAGCGTATAAGCACGTTTTGGCCCAAATGGCCTTCGGTCCACGGGTGCCCGGCACCGAGGCTGCTGCCCGTACCCGGCTGTTCATTCGCAATGAGCTCTTGCGTGTGGGATGGCTTGCCGAACAGGAAGCGTTCGTTTACGAGGGGGTACGGGTGGTCAACCTGGTAGCTCGACAAGGCCAGGGTCCGGTGATTATCCTGGGGGCTCACTATGATACCCGCCGTGTGGCCGAATTGGACCCCTCCGCAGACAAACGTTCTCAGCCCGTCCCTGGGGCCAACGATGGTGCCAGCGGCGTGGCCGTGCTTCTTGAACTGGCCCGTGTACTCCGGTGGGATACCACACGGTACGCAGTGTGGCTTTACTTCTTCGACGCGGAAGACCAGGGCCGCCTTGACGGGTGGCCTTGGGCTGTAGGGGCCCGTTATGCTGCCCGTAACCTGCCGCCTGACATCGACGTCCAGGCAGTCATTATCGTGGACATGGTCGGTGACGCGGACCAGCAACTTTACTGGGAGGCCAATTCTACCCCCGAGCTCCGCGCCGCCTTGTGGGACATCGCCGCTACGCTGGGATATGGGGCTTATTTTATACCCAAGGAGAAATACCGCATCATCGATGATCATGTGCCTTTTCTGGAACGCGGGATTCCAGCGGTTGACATCATCGACTTCGATTACCCGTACTGGCACACTACAGAAGATACGGCCGACAAAGTGAGCCCTGAGAGCTTGGAACGGGTAGGGCGGGTAGTCCAGCAATGGGTGGAGACCCGGCGGTAAGGTTTTCCTGGCTCATCTTCGCGTCTCCTGGGGAAGGAAGGTATCGTGACGAAGATTACACTAGCCGAACGTTTAGAGCGAGTCCCTCCTTATCCTTTCGTCGTACTGGCTGAACGGGTGCGTCATTTGCAGGAGCGGGGTGTAGATGTCATCCGCATGGACATTGGCGCACCGGATATGCCCCCTCCTCCTCACGTGGTGGACAGTCTGATAGCGGCTGTCCGGCAACCGGAGATGCATGGGTATCCTGGTTACCGTGGCACACCGGAGTTAAAAGCAGCTTTCGCTTCCTATTACCAGGATCGTTTTGGGGTCACTTTAGATCCCGAACAAGAAGTGCTGCCACTTATCGGGTCCAAAGAGGGCCTGCACCATATCACCCTAGCTCTAGTCAACCCAGGGGATATTGTGCTGGTGCCGGATCCCGGCTACCCGGCTTACCGAGCGTCCGCACGCCTTGCGGGTGCCGAGGTTGTGCCCATGCGTCTGTGCCGGGAGAACGGTTTTCTTCCAGACCTGGACACATTATCCCCTTCGGTCCTTCGGCGGGCAAAGCTATTGTGGCTTAATTACCCTAATAACCCAACCGGCGCGGTCGCGTCGTACTCATTTTTTGAGGATGTGGTGCGCTTTGCTCAGAAGTGGGGGGTGCTTGTGTGTCACGATGCGCCGTACACAGATGTCACCTTTGACGGTTATACTGCCCCTAGTCTTCTGGCCGTCCCAGGTGCGCGGGAAATAGCGGTGGAGTTCAATTCTCTCTCCAAAGCGTTTAACATGGCGGGATGGCGAGTAGGAGTGGCGGTAGGGTGTCGGGAGGCGATTGCCGCGCTGTTGCGAATGAAGAGCAACGTGGATACCGGAATTTTCCTGCCCCTGCAACACGCGGCTGCTGTGGCCTTGCGCACTACCTCTCGGGAATGGATACATGCCCGTAACGCGGCGTACGCGCACCGAAGGGATATTATCTTGGACACCCTCACCCGGCTAGGAATGGAGGCCCACCGCCCCCGCGGTGGACTGTACATTTGGACCCGTGTACCCTCTGGTTATACCGGTGACACTTTTGCTATGTATGTCCTGGAGAACGCGGGCGTGGCTTTTGCTCCCGGGAGCATTTATGGCCAGGAAGGCAAATACTACGTCCGGATCTCCCTGGGGGTGCCGACTGAGCGGGTTCAGGAAGCCATGCGTCGCCTGCAGAACCTCACTCTATGAAAGACCGCTCCATGAAGAGCACGCCCAGAAGATTTCGCAGCACACGAGCAGTGAGCCCCCAAATCACTTCACCGTCGTAAGGCTCATAGAAGTACACCGGATAGCGTATCCTTGCCCATTGACGGTATTCCACACGTACTCTGTGGGGCTGGGCTAACCACGAAAGAGGAACATCAAACACGCGCGCGATCTCATCAGGGGCGGGCGAGAGGGGAAAGCCGGCAGGGATGATGCCTACTACCGGGTGAACAAGATAGCCGGTAATCACCGGTTGGGGATCCAGCACGCCGATTACATCCACCACGTTCGGTGTGATTCCCAACTCCTCATGTGCTTCGCGTAGTGCAACGGCCACAATGTCCACATCACCAGGTTCTTGAACACCTCCGGGTAGAGCCACCTGTCCACGGTGACGGGGTACCGTGTCTGTGCGCCGGGTCAGCAGGACATGCCATTCCCCATCCCGCCAGAACAGGGGAACAAGCACCGCAGCAGGGCGGAGAGAACGCAGGAGTGAAGGCGGCAGGGTCGGTGGTCGGGGTTTGTGCGCCTGCAATCGGCGGATTAGAACCTCCCTTGGCATCTCTGACAATGGATTACGCATTGCTGGACGATCCTTGCTGCATCCGCGATATCTTCCTGTGTGATATGTCAGGATACCATCCTCGCCCAACGTTTTATGATACACTAAGTACACCTCAGGCCTTTAATGCTGGTATAATGATTTTGGAGTGCTGTTCTACTCAAACTGCGGGAGTAAGGAGGACAATGAGCGGGCGCAAACGTCTTTTGCCGACAGGAACACCCGAGGAGAGGGCCGTGCTGGTAGGTGTGGAGATTCACCGGCGACGGCGTTGGCAGGATGCCTTCCCTCTCGAGGAGAGCCTGGCAGAGCTGAAGCGCCTTGCAGAAACCGCAGGCTTACAGGTGGTAGGCACTCTTACCCAGAAACTTGATCGTCCCTTCCCGGCCACTCTCATCGGTAAGGGGAAATTGGAAGAGCTGAAAGCCCTGATAGCCGCTACCGGCGCGAACGTGGTTGTGTTTGATGAGGAGCTCTCCCCACGTCAACAACGGGAACTGGAGGAAGCACTGGGCGAAGACGTCAAAGTTTTGGACCGCACGGCCTTGATCTTGGACATTTTCGCCCAACGGGCCCGTACTAAGGAAGGGGTGTTGCAAGTAGAGCTGGCTCAATATATCTACCGGCTGCCACGGTTAACGCGTGCTTGGACCCACTTGGCCCGTCAGGTCGGGGGATCAGCCGGCCGTGGCGGCATTGGTGGAGTGGGACTACGCGGTCCCGGTGAAACTCAGCTAGAAGTGGATCGCCGGGAGATTAAACGGCGTATCGCCCAACTCCGGAAAGAACTGGCCGAAGTGCGCGCCCATCGGGAACTATACCGCCAGCAACGACGGGAAGTGCCGGTTCCTGTCGTCTCGTTGGTGGGATATACCAACGCAGGGAAGTCTACCCTCCTTAACGCGCTAACGAACGCGCAAGTTTACGCAGACGACAAACTCTTTGCCACTCTAGATCCCACCACTCGGCGGGTCAAGTTACCGGGGGGCCAGGAGATTCTCCTGACCGATACAGTAGGGTTCATTCAGAAACTGCCCCCACAACTGGTAGCGGCCTTTCGGGCTACGCTGGAGGAAATATTGGAGGCGAATGTTATCATCCACGTAGTTGACATAACACATCCGGCCGTGGAACGACAGGTACGCACAGTAGAAGCTGTCCTCCGACAGCTGGGAGCAGGTGAAAAGCCGGTGGTAATGGCCTTGAACAAAATTGATCGGTTCAGCGAAGAGGCGTTACAGGCACGGCGGCGACACTTTCCGCAGGGCGTACCGATCTCGGCCCTTAAGGGATGGGGATTGGAGGAGCTGTTGAGTCGAGTAGAAGACGTGTTGCGGGAACAGATGGTGCCCATTACCGTGCATGTTCCGTACGGGAAGGATAACCTGGTGGCTCTATTTCATCGAATGGGGATAGTGGAAGACGAACGTTACACGGAACACGGCACATTGCTGATAGGGCGTGTGCCTCCGAACATAGCGGGGCAGTTGGAAGCGTACCGTGTGGACGGTGCTAAGGACGAACGTTCCAGGATAGAGGGCGTTTAACAGCATTTTGGGGCACGGGAATTCCTGTTAAGGGGGGCAGTGAGGGATAGAACTTGATTAACACTAGGGATATTATGTCAAGTTATGGGTGTCCACAAATCCTGGCCGACCTGAAGGGAATCCCTGCCCAGACCACCACGTGCAACTTCGGCATAAGGTCATTGCGAAGACCACAAACAAGCCCGAGGACGCTGCTTATGGGGGCTGGTTGATGGCATAACGGCCGACCTGATCCCGGAGGGAGCCGAGGTAATCGCCATTTAGCCCTAGGCCCCCCTTTTCAGGTAACACTATCGGTGCCGTGTTCTGTGACCTGAGGTCAGATGTCTGTTCATGTATCGGAGAATCTGAGGATAAAAGAACAGGCGTTGGCCTGCCCCTCTATCTTCCGCTTCCCACCTATCTTACGACCGTACACACTTGCTCTCCCCCCTTGTTGTTCGCTATAATGTTCAAAAAATAGCTCAACCATTTGTGCCGGAAAGGGAGGGGACACGTGGCCAAAGTAATTTCCGCCACCGAGGCCAAGGTCCGCTGGGGCAAGGTGATGGACTGGGTGGCCGACGAAGGAGAGGAGGTGATCATCGAGACGCGAGGGCGCCCCAGGGCCGTCCTGCTCAGCTATGAAGCATACCGGGAGTTCCGGCGTCTGCGAGAGGAAGCCCACCGCCGGGAGGCACTGAGGCGGTTGGAAGCGCTGGCCCGGGAGGTGAAGGAGCGCAACCGCGACCTGAGCGCCGAGGAGGCCGAGGCCCTGGCCGACCGCTTCGTGCGGGAAGTGATTGAGGAGATGGTCGCGGAGGGCAAAATAGCCTTCCAGGAAGAGTGAAATGCGGGCGCTCCTGGACGCCAACCTGTTCGTCAGCTATCTCCTGCATCCGGAATGGGACAGCCCCAGCGCGCAGATTATCCACGCGGCCGTCAAGGGTGAGTTCACCCTGTTGCTGCCCGAAGCGTTACTCGACGAACTCGTGCAGGCCATTGGCAGGAAGCCTTACCTGAACCGGCGCATCCGACGGGAGGAGATGGCAGTCCTGGCGGAGGTGTTGAAAGGGGTGGCGGAAATCATCCCGCGGATTACGGCGCCCATCCCACGGGTGACCCGGGACCCTAAGGATGACTACCTTATCGCCTACGCTCTGGTGGGCAGGGCGGATTACCTGGTCACGGGCGACAAGGATCTGCTGGTCCTGGAGCAGGTGGACGACCTGCGCATCCTGACCCCGCGGGCGTTTCTGACGCTGCTGGAGGCGCGACGTTCCGGCGGTGAGTAGGAACATGCTTCCCCTCGGGTGACATCCCTCACGCGCCCACGTGCTCTGATGCAGCCGCCAGCGACGGCGCCAAATATGCCCACACCGTTTTTCACTCCGCTGCCACGGTTGCACCTGCCTCCGGGCCATTTGAGGGGGCCGGCCCACCCGCCGGAGGAATACCGGGCGACCGGGAGATTGTCCCGTGCCAGTCGCAAGCCTTCTCCTTTTCCACCCACTCCCGCTCCTCTTGGACCGTCTCCCGGCAGCGGCGCACAAGCGCCACCTCCCCCTCTCCGCCCGCAACTCCCCTCGCGTCGCGCGTTCTACTTCCTCCACTCGGGTCGCGGCCATCATCCAGTACTTCTGAAAGCGCCCGATCACGTCCTGTTGGCGGCATGTCTTGGTGAACCAGCGAAGCAGACGCTTCCACCGGTCGGTGTGACGGTGGGGAATGGAGATGCGGCGGAAGAACTGAACGTTCAAGGTCAGCACCCTGTCCGCGCATCTCATCGTAGAGGAACCGGCCATCTCCCTCCTGTCCGGCCGATGGTGGCCGGTAGGAACGTTCCAGCACCTCATTCTGGAATCGGCACCCCAATGAGTGTCAACAGGAACGCAACCACAACGGTCAGAGAGAGAAAAAGCCCCGACATTACCAGGCCGATCAGGCACCCGCCAGACCAGTGGGCACTCTGTACTTCTCGCTCGCCCGCCCTAAATGCCTCTATGTCCTTCTCCATCTGTTTTTTCAGGTAGAACAGCACACCGATATTCACGGCGAAAGCGAGCAACCGCCCCGTATTGGCCGGCAGAAGCAAAAGCACGGCAAACACTGGCGCTGCGGCCGCGCCTGCCAGGAGATGCGTGAGGACTTTCTTTTTCAGGCCCATGCGCATCCAGTTAAGCGCGGCCAGGCCAAGGCCGCCAGGAAAGCCGAGGAAAAAGGTGATATAACCGATGGCGCGTGGTGTCCATAACTTTACAGGCGGCGGGGAGGACACCGGGAGCCGATCGGACGTGGTGGAAAGTGGGTCTGACATGGCCACCTCCATGTGTTGCTCAATCGGGGGGTGCTGTGTGGGATAGATCCATGGTGGAGGAGTATACCATCGATCCCCCAAACGAAAAAAGTCCCCTAGGCCCGGTCGGAAGCGTTGCTCCCCATAACTCACTTCCACCATGGCACGCTTTAGTCGAGCAAGTGTGATTGCCCTATGCCTTTGGTATTGTGCTCCCCTCAAAATAAAGGGCTGTCAACTCTTCTAGAGTAATGTCCGTATCCGGGGCAGGACGTTGAAAATAGGGATGAAGGGGTATTCGAGGATGGGTGACAGCCCTTTTCTTGTCTTGAACGATGGCTTGGAATGTTGCCAGGTAGCGTGCTGCCGTGTGTTGCCATTGAAATGATGACCAAACGCGACTTTGCGCCAGGTGGGCCATTTGTTCCCACAGGTCGGTATTCGCGATCAACGTGTGGATGTGGTGGCCCATCTCCTCTGGACGTTCGGGATCACACAACACCCCATATAGAACACCGTTTTCTTGGAAGATCTCGGCTGGTCCCCCGTTTTGGGTCACTACCACCGGCAGGCCACATGCGGCAGCCTCCAACGGGGCTAAGCCGAAGGGTTCGTACAGGGACGGAAGCACAAACACTGAGCGACGGTCACGAAAGTACCTGTAAGCCGCAGCCAGCGCGCGCTGCCCCTTAAGTGAAAACGCGCTTATTTTGCCCTTTAATTGGTACGTTTGCACGAGATGCCGTAACTTCCGCATGATCTCGCGTTCCCCTGCGCTGAGACCCTCGTCGCTCTGTAGTGGATCATCGGCTCCGGCGGTGATAAGGACCAGGTTAGCCTTGGCCTGTAAGTGTGGGGTCAAAGCATATGCCTTTACGAGCCCTACGTGGTTCTTTTTGGGATCCAGGCGGGCCGACATAAGGATAGCAGGCAATGGGCGTCGGTGCGGTGGCAAATCGCGCGCAAGGCGCTGTTCTATGTGTTGATGTATCGCATGCTCCTCCTGTCCCCCTCCTTGGGGATGGAACACTGCGGTGTCAACCCCTGGCGGTATAAGTACGAACCGACGGTCGTCGTGCACGTCTACAGCCCCGTGGTATGCCCGATGTGCGTACTGCTGAAATCGCTCCTGCCGGGTACTGACCACAATACGGGTGGCCCAATTCATGCTCAAGCGCTCTGCTATTAGTCGTCGTCCAAAGCGATAACGGGCGTCCATGGCCGCGATGTTTGTTCGGTTTACACCCAAGCGATCCATCTTCTGGGCACCGAGGGAATGGGCGGTGAAGGTAAACGGCCTGTCGGTAGCTTCAGCCAGCAGCACTCCTGCAATGCCCCCGTCCCCGTAATGGGCCGAGAAGACCTCCGGTAATCTGCCTTCTTCCCGGTAAAATGACAGAATGTGGGGCACCCAATCGCGTGGGATGTGGGGCCAGAGAGCTTCTTTGGGAAGAAAGTGAGGAGGACCGGCCGGGAGTCGTACGATGCGCACGTTAGGCGCGTTGGGATAACGATCAAAACGAGCTGCGAATTCCGGCCAGGCAGGGTCTATAATCTGCCGGGTCAGGATATCCACTTGACAGCCCAGTTTGCCCAGTTCCAGGGCCAGATGTTTAACGTATACCAGCTGTCCACCGAAATCAGGATGGGCTGTCCAATAACTGTCATTTGGGTCGAAATTGCCTTGGGGGTTAAGAAGCGCAATGTGCATCAGCTTGTCACTCCTGTAAGGCCTGAACGTATAGGGTGTTGCGGTCAAGGGGAGAGGTGAGCAAGCCCAGTTGTTGAAGCTTACACTCTGCCAGATGTTGGCCGACCTGAGCTGCCTCATAAGGAGAGAGGCCGTCCAACCAAGCCATGAGGAGTCCTCCCCAAAATGTATCCCCCGCGCCGGTCACATCTACCACCGGTATGTTCCGGGCTGGAATATGAGATCGCGCGCCGTTCGCCTCAAACCACCACGTGCCCGCGGATCCGGCAGTCACATACACGTGCTGGGTCCCCCATGCCAGAAAACGCCGTGCACATTCCTGTGGGTCCCGGATGTTGAAGAGGCGTTCACAGTCGTCCAAAGATGGCTTCACAATGTGGGCGAGAGCAACCGCTTGGGGAATGATGCTGGCCGCTTCCGCGGGGTTAGCCCAAAGCTGCGGGTGATAGTTAGGATCGAAGGAAACCAAACGGTGGGCCTTCCGCGCTTCGCGCATGGCGTGGAACACAAGCTCCCGCAATGGGGACGCGGAAAGGGCGAAAGCTGATGTGTGCACGGCTCGTGCTTGATGGAATAGGGCGTCCGGGATATGGGTAACATCCAGAAAACGGTCCGCACCCCGGTACACAAGAAAGCGAGGTGTGGTTGTGTGACGGGTGATGAGGATAAGTGTGGTTGGGTGGGGTAAGGCAATCACGTAGTCGGTGTTAACACCTGTGCGTTGTAAGGCCGTTCGCGCCCAGGCTCCCAGTTCGTCTGTCCCCACCGCGGCAACCAAACCGCTGTGTCCACCAAGGATTGCTACGGTACGAGCTACGTTGGCAGGCGCGCCGCCAAGATAGCGGCGAAAGGTTGTCGTTTCCTGCAAGGAGCGTGCAGGTTCTACGCTGATAAGGTCGATCACAACCTCTCCTACACAGAGAACGTCGTAAGGAGGCGGAGAGGATGAAGGCATGACACGTCTCCTTCGTGATGGCAGAGGCATTCAAGGTTGCCATTTTAGTTCCGATTTTTCCCCTGTCAAGTGTTCACAAAGCTTGTTGAGCGACGGTGTGCGAATGGTGTTCGCCAGAGAGCTTGAGTTCGTACTTTCGTGATTGTGGCGGCACAATTACTACGCGAATCACCCCCTGTTCCCATTCAATTGCCGTTGCAATCTATCACAGCGCCTACCTGCCTAACAGAAATGTCCGTCGAGGCTTTTGTCCCTCAAGCAGAACTATTCCTTCTTTTGAAGAGGACCTCCCCCCTTTATCGAGGACGTCCGGGGATACGCCGTCAAATTTGACAGTACTCCTTGAATGTGGTACTATCTGGTCCACAGTGGTCTATACCAATATGGAGCGGTTTTATGTATCTCCCCCCTATCGATAAAAACAGCGCCGAACCTCTCTACTTGCAAATACGGCACGCCATCCTTCAGGCTATTCAGGATGGCGAACTTCCCCCCCATCAGCGTGTGCCTTCCGAGCGTGAGCTCAGTGAGCTCATGGGAGTTAGTCGGATGACCGTACGGCAAGCGCTGCAGGCACTGATCAATGACGGTTATCTCTACACCGTACCTGGCAAGGGTACGTTCGTCGCCTGTGGTCCTAAGATCGAGCAGAACTTGCAACGTCTCTCCGGGTTCACCGAGGAGGTGCGAAAACAGGGGTTCATGCCGGGATCCCGAGTGCTTTCGGTAGAACAGATCACGGCTGGTGAAGAAGAAGCCCACGCGTTGCAGGTGAGCCCTGGCACGTTGTTGCTGTGTATCACTCGACAGCGCCTCGTGGACAACGTGCCGGTTGCCTTAGAGAGTGCTTATCTGGTCTACGCCCGGTTCCCCGGTTTGGACAGGATAGATTTCAACCGACATTCTCTATACGAAGTGTTGCAAACCCGCTACGGGATTCGCCTGGTGCACGCCCGTCAATGTATCGAAGCTCAAGAGGCTAACGACGATGTCGCCCGTCTTCTGGGCATTGCCCCCCACCAACCCGTTCTAGCTATGGAGCGCACTACTTACGCGGATGATGAACAACCGGTGGAGTATGTGCGCTCTTATTACCGAGCTGACCGCTTTCGTTTAAAGGTTGAACTCCACGTTCAAGGGCCATCCCCTAAGAGTGAAATCGCCAACGTGTACCGACCGTACGACGTTCCGGAGGTGGACGCGTAAGTAAACCACCACCTATAACACCGGCTCGGGAAGGTCCAGCCTTAAACTATACTATGAGGATGTCTTTATTCGTCCGTTTGTTTACATGTTGTAAACTACCCTAAGGAGCAAAACCTGTCATGTCGGCACAGGGGGCCAAGGTTCGCTCCGGCCTGGATGTAATTGTCCGTTCAATTCCGCCGTCCTGGCGGAAGGGACGTGTGGGTCTAGTAAGCAACACAGCCGCGACCACCGCGGACCTGGTGGACGCGGCCCGTGCTTTGAAGGAGGCAGGAGCCAATGTGGTGGCCCTCTTTGCACCGGAACACGGTTACCGGGTGGCACAGGCCGCCGGAGAGCCGGTGGGGCCGACCTACGAGCCACGCACAGGCCTGCCTGTGTACAGTTTGTACAACGGTGACTTTGCCCCTCCCTCGGGAGTATTGAACACCCTAACGCATCTAGTAGTGGACTTGCCAGATGTGGGGGCGCGCTTTTATACCTACATGAGTACGCTCATTCACACTCTTAGAAGCGCTGCAGCTGCCGGGATACCGGTCACCGTGCTGGACCGACCCAACCCCCTCACCGGCGTGCACGTGGAGGGCCCCGTACTCCGACCCGCCTTTCGCTCTTTTGTGGGCATGTTGCCGGTGCCGATACGCCACGGGCTTACCCTTGGCGAACTCGCGCGTCTGGCCAACAGCACGGTGACCGATCTCAACGGAGAGGTCGAGGTTATTCCGGCCCAGGGGTGGCGTCGACACATGTGGTTTGACGCTACAGGCCGAATATGGGTCCCTCCCTCGCCCAACATGCCACACTTTGACACCGCCTTGGTGTATCCTGGTACCTGCTTGTTCGAAGGAACTACCTTGTCCGAAGGTCGAGGTACCCCTACCCCCTTTCAGGTTATCGGCGCGCCCTGGATGGACGGCGATACCTGGGAAGAACGGCTCAACCGTTTAACCTTGCCCGGCGTACGCTTTCGCTCCGTCACCTTCATACCATGTGCTGGCAAATACGCGCACCAGACTTGTTACGGCGTTCAGGTCCATGTCACCGATCGGGACGTTTTCCAACCGGTACGCACGGCCATTGCTATGCTGGTCACGGCTCGTGACATTGCAGGTGAACGTGTGGCTTTTGTCCGGGATACCGTCACAACATATGTGTTTGACCACCTGGTCGGCACGGATCAAGTGCGCCAAGGGATTGAAGCAGGTCATTCGTGGGAAACAATTGTCTCCTCCTGGCAAGAGGAAGAGGCCGCGTTCCGACGCAAAGCAGAGGTGTATCACCTTTATCCGGAGTAATCGATAATGGCCGGATATGCTATTGGTGTGGATGGGGGTGGCACTAAAACCGAAGCAGTGGTGATGGACTGGGAAGGACGAGTTCGGGCACGGGCTCGTGGCCCCAGTTGTAACCCTTATCACGTGGGGTGGGATACGGCTACCCACAGGGTGGCCGCCGTAGTGGACGAGGTGCTCCAAAAGGCACACCTCACCATAACGGACGTCATCACCGCTACCCTGGCATTGGCAGGTGTGCATCGAGATCCCGAACGTGAGGCATGGCGTCGCTGGGCTCGACGGCAATGGCCCACCATTGCCCTTCGGGTGGAAAACGACGCATTGGCAGCATTAGTGGGCGGGGCAGGCTCACCTTACGGCATCGTCATCGTGGCTGGCACCGGCATGATAGCGTATGGGGTAAACGCAGCAGGGCATCACGCGCGAGCTGGGGGGTGGGGATACAGGCTGGACCGGGGAAGTGGATACGCTCTGGGAGAGGCAGCTGTACGTGCGGTGTTGGCGGGAGCGGAGGGCATGGACCTGTGTACCCGCCTGCAACAGGTAGTCCTGAACGCTCTCGGACTTGACACGCCAGAGGCCCTTATCCCCTGGTTTCACCATCCGAACACCACGGTGGACACCATCGCGGCCCTGGCGCCCCACGTGGTACGCGCGGCAGAGGCAGGTGACCCGGTAGCTGCCGGCATCGTAGCCGAGGGCGCCGACGCCCTTGCGCAGGCTGCCACCCAGGTGGCCGAGAAGATCGGGTTGACCGCGGAACAATTCCCGCTCGTCCTCAGTGGTGGGCTCTTGACCCACTTGCCCTTTTACCGGGAAGTGGTCCTACAAGCACTGCACCTTCACCTGCCCACCGCACAGCCCACACTGCCCCAAGCCGATGCTGCTGTGGGTGCTGCCTGGCTGGCGTGGGACCATGTGGGACATACCTTAGCCAAGCGGCCCGTTGCACAACCCGACGACAGCCCTTGTTCTACCTGGAGTACCGAGGAGCCCAATGTGCTCTCGCGGGATTTGGACACTCGTTCCGCCTTTGAGATTGTGGGAATTATGCACGTAGAGGATTACCGTGCAGTAAGTGCGGTACGTCGTACTTTACCTGCCATCGCGGCTGCGGTTGAGGCCATCACCTCGCGATTGGCGCGAGGAGGACGACTTATCTACGTAGGCGCAGGGACATCCGGGCGCCTGGGTGTGTTGGACGCGTCCGAATGTCCTCCCACGTTTAACACACCGCCGGACATGGTAGTCGGTCTCATGGCAGGAGGGGGGGATGCCTTTCAGCACGCCAACGAAGCGGCTGAAGACGACGAAGCCGCGGGGTATCAGGCGGCCATGGGTCTGGATCTGAACGCACAGGATGTGATGGTGGGCGTCAGCGCCAGTGGACGCACACCATACGTGATCGGCGCGATGAAAGCTGCCCGTCATCAGGGGGCGTTCACCATTGCCCTGGTATGCAATCGCGATACCCCCCTCAGCAGGTTAGCCGACCACACGATTGCTCCCCTTGTGGGACCTGAAGTCATTGCCGGGTCCACGCGATTGAAGGCCGGCACAGCCCAAAAGCTGATACTCAACATGCTCAGCACGGCTACTATGGTGCGGCTTGGCAAAGTATATGACAACCTGATGGTGGATGTGCGTCCTGAAAACCGTAAACTCCAAAAAAGGGCCCGATACATTATTATGCGGGCCTGTCGTGTCGACGAAGAGACCGCGGCAACAGCCCTGCGCCGTAGTGGAGGAAACGTAAAGGTGGCACTGGTCAGTCTACTGACCGGCTGCTCTCCTGAAGAGGCCAGGCAACGGTTGAACATGTGTCATGGTCGGGTAAGGGATGCAGTACGTGCACAAGGAGGAGGGACCGCTGCATGAGCACGGTAACGCTAGCTCGGGAAGGTCTTACCCGTCTCTCGCCGGGTGCTTGGTTACGCCGCTTGGCGCGTAACTACGTGTTACGCCGTTTTCTGGTAGCATTGGCCAAAATCTACGTGGTAGTGACCCTCACCTTCTTTATCGTGCGTTTGATGCCCACCAATCCCATAGAAGCGTACATCAACGAACTGATTGATCAGTACGGTTTCACCTACCAAGAGGCGCGTGATCAGGCCGCTGCCCTCTTCGGCCTTGATTTGGATACCCCTCTGTGGCAGCAATACCTCCAATACATGGGACAATTGATTCGCGGGGATTTGGGCACCTCTTACCGATCCAAAGGCACCCCGGTATCCGCCATGATCGCCAAATTCCTGCCCTGGACCCTCTTCAGTGTGGGGGTATCGCTTCTCATTAGCTTCACACTGGGTATCCTGCTCGGTATGGTGATGGCCTACCGCCGGGAGAGCCTGCTGGACCATGTCCTCTCCGCGTTGGCCTCCATACTGACCGCCATTCCTAATTACCTGGTGGGGATGATGATCCTCGTGTTCCTGGGAGTGCAGTGGAAGGTTTTCCCCATTACCCAAATGCGGGGAGCCATGTCCCCCGGCATGAAACCTGGGTTCACGTGGGAGTTCATAAAGGACATCTTCTACCATGCCACTCTTCCCATCATGACATACGTGCTTACCACCGTGGGCAGCTGGATGTTGGCAATGAAGAGCAGCACCATCAGCACCCTTGGGGAGGATTACGTGATGGTTGCCAAGGCACGGGGCCTGCCTGAACGGCGCATTGTCACAGCATATGTGGGTCGCAATGCCTCTTTGCCCCTGTTTACCCAACTGGCTATCAGCATCGGCTTTGTCGTGGGGGGCTCCGCGCTGATAGAGTTCATCTTCGTGTACCAAGGGATCGGACAGTTGCTCTTGAACAGCATTAACTACCGGGATTACCCTGTCATGCAAGGCGTCTTCCTGGTTATCACCGTTGCTGTGATTTTGGCGAATTTCTTAGCCGACTTCGTGTACAGCTGGCTGGATCCGCGCATTCGCATCCAGTGAAGAGGAGAAGATCATGGAGACGGTAAGCCTGAGCCTCAAGCGCACGTGGCGGCTTCTCACTTACAACAAAATGGGATTTCTGGGCCTTCTCGGGGTGCTCTTTTTCATCCTCATGTCCTTTGTTGGTCCATATGTGGTCCCGCTGGACACGCAAACGAAGGTGGACAAGATTTATCAACCGCCCTCTATGGAATTTTGGCTGGGAACGGATTCCGAAGGTCGGGATATCTTCTCTCAAATTGTGCACGGCGGCAAGGACGTGCTCATGGTGGCCTTTCTGGCCGGGTTTATCTCCACGGCCATTGCCGTAATCCTGGGCTCATTGAGCGCTCTGGCCGGTGGGTGGGTGGACAATGCTATCATGGCACTGGCCGACATCGTGCTGACTATCCCACAATTCCCGCTCTTGGCCGTTTTGGCCGGGTTGGTGAAATTCAACAACATCACGCTACTGGCCGTCATTTTAGGCGTTCTCTCTTGGCCCTCTCTGACCCGGGCTATTCGTGCCCAAGTGCTTTCCCTCCGGGAACGGGAGTTTGTAGAAGCGGCACGAGCGTTGGATTTGGGCACCCGACATATCATTCTGCGGGAGATCATGCCGAACATGATGAGCTACATCGCCATCAACCTTATCTTCGCCATGACATCTGCTATTTACGCTCAGGTGGGCCTAGTTTTCCTGGGGCTTGTTCCCTTCTCCGGACAAAATTGGGGAGTCATGCTCAGCCTAGCATGGACCCGTGGGGCTATCTTCTACAAGGATAGTATTTGGTACATCATGTCGCCGGTAGCTGCTATTGCGCTCTTCCAGCTGGCATTGGTTTCCCTGTCCCGGCTCCTGGAGGAAATCTTTAACCCACGCCTGCGCACCAGCGTGTAAAGCTGGCGGAGAATCTGGAATACAGGGATGAGGGGCAATGACGGAACAAAGATTGGACGGTCACCTAAATGAGGAATACATCCTGCAAGTGGAAGACCTCTGGGTGAGCTATCAAGCGGAACGGGGCACGGTGAAGGCGGTGTGTGGGGTGTCCTTTAACCTGCGTGCCGGAGAAACGCTGGCTTTCATCGGTGAAAGCGGTTGTGGGAAAACTACTTTGGGGCTCACGTTTATCCGCCTGCTGCCGGCTACAGCCCGCGTAGAACGGGGCCGTATCTGGTATAGCCGGGGGACAGAAGCCGTCGATGTACTGGCCATGCACGAACAGGAGTTACGTCATTTCCGCTGGCGCGAATGTGCCATGATCTTCCAGGGCGCGCAGAACGCGTTTAATCCGGTCCTTCGCATCTGGGATCAGGTGCTGGACACCGCGCGGGCCCACGGGGAGACAGACAAAAAGAAAATCCGCCAGCGGATGGAGGAATTGTTTCAACTGGTACAACTGGAACCGCGACGTGTCCTTCGAGCTTACCCGCACCAGCTGAGCGGTGGCATGCGACAGCGTGTGCTTATTGCCTTAGGCCTGCTTTTGAACCCTTCTCTAGTCATCCTGGATGAACCCACCACCGCTTTGGACATTCTCACTCAACGGTCGGTGATTGATGTGCTGCGAGGGCTGAAAGAACGGTTGCAATTTTCGTTAATTCTGATCTCGCACGACCTCTCGCTGGCCGCGGAGCTCGCGGACCGGGTCGCGACCATGTACGCGGGGAAGATCGTCGAACTGGCCAGTGTGTGGGATATCTATTATCGGCCGCACCATCCCTACACTGTAGGGTTGATACGCGCGGTGCCTACGCTGTCTGGCGACCGGGGACGTCTGATTTCCATTCCTGGTTCACCGCCTGACCTCATTAACCCACCCACGGGTTGTCCTTTTCACCCGCGTTGTCCTTACACCACCGAACGATGTCAAGAGGAAGAGCCCCCCCTCCAGGCTGTTAGCCCCACCCATCACGTCGCCTGCTGGCATTGGGAGAAGGTAATTGCCGAAGGAGGGGAGCGGATGCTGACAAAGGCGGAGGCGTAATTGGCCATGAGCACACAGCCCAATGGTTTGCTTGAACTCCACCGGATAGAACGGACGTTCAAAGTCGGACGTAATCTTATCCGCGTGTTGGACGATGTGTCCTTCTCGGTGCAGGCAGGGGAGGTATTATGTCTTGTCGGTGAGAGTGGCTGTGGCAAAACCACTACCGGAAAGATCGCCGCGGGGTTGTTACCACCGACTCAGGGGGAAGTCCGGTACAAGGGCCAGAACGTGTGGGCCATGCCTAAAGCGGCGTTTCGGGAGTATCGTCGAGCAGTGCAAATTATCCATCAAGACCCATACGCTTCTTTAAACCCCACACAGCGGGTGGTGAACATTCTTACGGCTCCCTTGCTCCGACACAAACTGGTTCGTAATCGGCGAGAAGCAGTGGAGAAAGCGTTGGAGCTGTTACAAGTGGTTGACCTGACCCCGCCGGAGGACTTCCTGAACAAGTATCCCCACCAGCTGAGCGGTGGCCAACGGCAGCGTGTCTCGGTGGCCCGCGCGTTGACGGTACAACCCCAATTTCTGGTCGCGGATGAAGCTGTCTCGATGCTGGACGTGTCTATCCGGGTCAGTTTGCTCCAAATGCTGGAACGCCTTCGCGAGGAAATGCATGTCGCTTATCTGTTCATCACCCACGACCTAGCCGTGGCCAAATACTTCGCCTGGGATGGCCGCATCGCCGTGATGTACTTAGGGCGTATTGTGGAGATTGGCCCCACACCACAGATTATTCACCGTCCCCGACATCCTTACACACAGGCGCTCCTTTCCGCGTTGCCGGAGGCAGATCCGAAGGCCACACGGACCAAGGAGCGCATTCAACTTCGAAGCCTGGACGTGCCCAGTTTGCTCAACATTCCGCCTGGATGCCCATTTCACCCGCGATGTCCGCTTTTCCAACCTGGCCTTTGTGACACACGGATCCCCAGCCTCGCACCGGTGGATGGGGGTGTGAAAGTGGCATGTCATGTGGTTACAGAAGGAGCGGCCCAGTGAGTCCGGAAATCGGCAAAGCAGCCACCCGCATAGCAATGTTTCTCATCGTGGGGGCTTTGCTCGCCCTCTGGTGGGCTCCCCGCGATAGTGCTGAGTTTGTGGTTTCCGTCTTGGTCATCCTTATCGGTCTTATCCTGCTGGGGCTGGTTGCCCTTGTTGCCCGATGGGCACGCTAAGCTGACGTCATCCCCCACCAGCCACCGAGAAGGGAGGTGAAAGGACACCACAACAACCTGTCGGAACAGGCAACCTGGACACGTGAAGCATACCGGGAACGTAGTGTTTCCGGCCCATTTGCCAGCAATTTCAGCAGAATAAGGAGGGGACACCATGAAGCGGTGGTATCTGGTCCTGGTGTTGGTAGCAGTGGTGAGTTTGGTGGTTGTCGCGTGTGCGCCGCAGGCTCAGCCCACGCCAGCGCCTGCGGAAAAACCCGCCGAAAAGCCTACCGAAGCCCCTGCCAA
Organism: Anaerolineae bacterium; assembly: GCA_015490995.1. Taxonomy (GTDB): domain Bacteria; phylum Chloroflexota; class Anaerolineae; order JAADDB01; family JAADDB01; genus S141-23. Next base: position 39,791 of record WFWT01000138.1, read on the forward strand.
ACCCACCGAAGCCCCTGAACCCACACCCACAGAGGCCCCTAAACCCATGGCGGGCGGTGAATTCCACGGCGCATGGCCGTACAAAGTGCCTCCAGAGGGTCATTACAACACCTACGTGCCCAACTCCATCAACCTGGGCATTTACTGGGACGTGATGGAAATGCCGGGAGCTATGTACATCTGGTCAAGGGCAGAGTGGTTCCCGCTGATGTACACCGAATGGGAATTCGTCCCCGAAGAAGATCTCTTCGTGGTCAAACTTCGCCAAGGGGCGAAGTGGTCGGACGGGACAGAATTCACCGCGGAAGACGTGGTAGCTACCTTCAATGTGGGCCGCCTTTTCAAGTGGACCGTGTTCAAGTACGTGGATGAGATCAAGGCAGTTGACAAGTACACTGTGCAATTCCGCATGAAGGTCCCGTCCACGGTGGTGGAGCGCTACGTGGTCCGTGAACGCATCCGGGCTGCATCCACCTACGGCGAGTTTGCCAAGAGGGTAGAAGAGCTCCTGGCTGCTGGGAAGGGGCCCGATTCGGATGAATGGAAGGCTCTTCAAAAGGAAGTAACCGACTTCCGGCCGGAGAAGATGGTGGTCACCGGACCGTACATGATCGATCCCGACTCCATCACTGAAGCCCAGCTCACCCTGGTGAAGAACCCGAACTCTTGGCTGGCAGACCAGGTGAAGTTCGACAAGCTGGTCATCTATAACGGGGAGACCCCGACGGTCACGCCGTTGGTGCTGGCTGGGGACATCGATTACGCAACCCATGGCTTTCCGCCGGCTACAGAGAAACAGTTTGTAGAGCAAGGCATCCGCATCGCCCGACCGCCCATTTACTCTGGTCCGGCCATCTACTTCAATCACGACATTTACCCCTTAAATCGCGCGGAATTTCGTCAGGCGGTAGCGTACGCTATCAACCGTGACGAGAACGCCACGGTGTCCCTGGGTGATTCTGCCAAGGCCGTAAAATACATGGTGGGCTTCAGCGACACCCTGGTGCCGCTCTGGCTCACTCAGGACCAAATCGGCCAACTGGACACCTACCCCTACGACCCGCAGAAGGCCGAAGAAATTCTCATGGGCATTGGCTTCAAGCGGGATTCGGATGGGGTCTGGATGGATGATAAAGGCAACCGTCTGGAATTCGAATTGACCTTCCCGGCCGAATACGCGGACTGGTCCGCGGCAGGCCAAAACGCGGCCGAACAGTTGACCAAGTTCGGCATCAAGATCACCCCACGCGGCGTGCAGTTCCAGCAGCATCCCACTGAAGTCCGTCAGGGTAAGTTCCAGATGGCCATTCGTCATTGGGGTTCCAGCACTAACCCGCACCCCCACTTCGCCTACCAGGGCGTGCTCTTCCTTTACAACTACGTGGGCAGCCCTGAAGGCAAGGGCATGAACTTCCCAATGCAGCAGACCGTCGACGGCAAGGAGGTCGATCTGGAACAGCTGATTGTCCAGTCGGCCGAGGGCCTGGACGAGGAAGCCCAAAAGGCGATGGTGGCTGAAGTTGCTGCGGTCTTCAACAAGCTCCTGCCGGTGGTTCCCTTGTGGGAGCGCTTCGGCAATAACCCGGTGAACGAAACCGCTCGCGTGACCGGCTGGCCAAGCGACGATCACTACCTGCTCCAAAATTCGGCCTACGGAGACAACTGGGTGATCATCGCTCTCCTCCAGGGCATGTTAAAGCCCATCGGGCAGTAAACGGTGCGGGTGGGCGCCGGGTCTTTTGCTCGGGCCCACCGCCCCCTGCCCACTTCAGGACTGGTAAAAGTGTATGGCAGGCGGCAGGAAACCGCCTGCCATACGTTGCTCCCTATCAGCACGGGGTACTCCAGGAGCACAATCATGTCTCAACCGTTCATCCTGCTACCACAACCACAAGTTATAGAAACAAAGGAGGGCTTCTACTCCCTAATTGACAACTGTCTCCTTCTTCTGGATAGCCCATCTCCCCAGGCCCTTTGCTTCACCGCACAGCGGCTTCAGAGGGCCCTGACCACTTATGCCTCCGTTACCTGGGAGATCGTTGCCGGTACGGCCGTACCCGCAGATCAGGTAGGTGCTACCTTGAGTGTTATTCCGGGCAGTGTACGTCATCCCCAAGGATATGAGCTGTCCATTCATCCCTCAGGAGTTCATTTGGTAGCCGGTACACCGGCAGGCCTGTTCTACGGGGTAATGACACTTATCCAAATCATCCAACAATGTGGCCACCAACTCCCTGCTTTGCGCATTCGGGACTGGCCCGACTTTCCCCATCGTGGGGTTATGTTGGACATCAGCCGGGACAAAGTGCCCACCATGGAGACCCTCTTTGCCCTGATTGACCTGTTAGCTTCGTGGAAGGTCAATCAGTTCCAACTGTACACCGAGCACACCTTTGCCTATCGTCATCACCCTGACGTGTGGGCCCAGGCTTCTCCCCTCACAGGTGAGGAGATCCTGGCACTGGATGCCTATTGCCGGGAACGGTTTATCGACCTTGTGCCCAACCAGAATTCCTTTGGGCACATGCGCCGCTGGCTTATTCACGACCGGTACCGGGATTTAGCGGAATGTCCACAAGGATGTGATACCTCTTGGGGCTATTTTGATGAACCCTTTAGCCTGAACCCGCTAGATCCTCGCAGCCTGGACCTGCTACGGAGTTTGTACGATGAGCTGTTACCCCACTTTACCAGCCACTACTTCAACGTTGGTTGTGATGAAACCGTGGACCTCGGTCAGGGACGTAGCAAGGAGGTCGTGGAGAAGTACGGTGTCGGTCGCGTGTACCTGGATTTCTTGATGAAAATATACCGAGAAGTAAAGTCACGCGGGCGTACCATGATGTTTTGGGGGGACATTATTGTGCAGCACCCTAACCTAGTACCTGAACTGCCCCGAGATGTTATTGCCCTTGCATGGGGATATGAAGCCGACCATCCCTTTGATCGTCACGGTGCTCTGTTTGCGGCCTCCGGCGTACCCTTCTACGTCTGTCCAGGCACGTCCACGTGGAATAGCATCGCAGGCCGAACGGACAACGCGTTGGGTAACCTGCGTAACGCGGCGGAAAATGGCCTCAAACACGGTGCGCTAGGTTTTCTGAACACGGATTGGGGGGATAACGGTCACTGGCAACCGCTGCCGGTCAGTTACCTGGGATACGCTTATGGGGCAGCCGTTTCCTGGGCCTATGAAGCTAACCGCGATCTAGACGTAGTGGCCGTTCTCAACCGGTACGCATTTCGAGATCGAGCGGAAGTAATGGGGCGCATCGCGTACGATCTGGGTAATGCATATCAGGTACCGGGCGTACAGAATTTCAACGGTTCTATTCTCTTCCGCATTCTCCAGTGGTCCCCCGGGGAGATCGCCCAACACCAAGGACTCACCGAAGAGGGCTTACACCGTACCCTGAGATACATCGATGAGGTTATGTCTCATTTAGAACGGGCAAACATGGACCGTCAAGACGCCGATCTTGTCCGTCAAGAATTCGCGTGGGCGGCAGATATGCTCCGCCACGCTGCCAAGCGGGGCCTCTGGGCCTTGAAAAAAGCGCGAGGAGCTGTGGATAGCACCTTGCAGGGTATGTTGGCCGAAGAGGCAAAACGCCTGATGGCAGAATTTCACCACATCTGGCATGCGCGCAACCGGCCTGGCGGTTTCAAGGACAGCCTCGCCCGTATGGAACGAATGATGAAGGACTACCAAACGTAACAAGGGCTCGTGTAGCATCCTTGGGTTCTTAGCGTACGCCGTCATAGTGATAACAACAATGAGGAGAGTGCCATGCCCAAATCACCAATTACCGCTGTCATGGTGGGTGCCGGTCAGCGGGGTTATTACTCATACGGTCCTTACGCGCTGATCCACCCGGACGAACTCACCTTTGTTGCCGTGGCTGAACCGAACCCAGAACGGCGGGAACGTTTCGCTCGCGCTCATAACATCCCGCCGGAATATCAGTTTGCCTCATGGGAAGAACTGATGGCCAAAGGACAGATTGCCGATGTGCTGTTCAACATGACCATGGACCAAGACCACTTTGCCTCTACAGTTGCTGCCCTAGAAACCGGCTACGACGTGCTGTTGGAGAAGCCGATGGCCCACACGCTAGAATACAACGTGGCCCTAGTGCGTACGGCGGAACGAACGGGGCGTCTGCTGCAGGTATGTCATGTGCTACGCTACACACCCTTTTTCTCTACCTTGCACGACATCCTCACTTCTGGCCGGTTAGGGGATATTATCACTGTGGAACACCGGGAGAACGTGGTGTACTGGCATATGGCCCACAGTTTTGTGCGAGGCAACTGGCGCAACGTGGCCACCTCTGCGCCGATGATCTTGGCCAAGTGCTGCCATGACTTTGACATCCTTTATTGGAACTTGGGGGAACGTATAAAACGCCTGCATTCCTTCGGTTCTCTCAGGCACTTCCGGCCAGAAAACGCGCCGCCTGGTGCTCCTCAACGGTGTACCGACGGGTGTCCAGTAGCCGAGGAATGCCCTTTTGACGCTCGGCGCATTTACCTGAACATGAACAATACCGGCTGGCCTGTGACCGTCATCACCGACGATCTTTCCTTTGAAGGTCGCTTACGTGCCTTACAGGAAGGCCCTTACGGCCGTTGTGTGTACTATTGCGACAACGATGTGGTAGATCACCAAGTTGTGAACATGGAGACCGAAAGCGGCACGTCCGTGGTCCTTGTCATGCACGGTCATTCTCACGAAGAAGCACGTACTATGCGCTACGACGGCACGCGGGCCACGTTACGCGGAAAGTTTAATTATGCAAGCGGGTGGATAGAAATATGGGACCATGTCACTAACCGGCGCATTGATGTGGACATTCCTCCCGCGGAAGGGGGACACGGCGGGGGCGACTTCGGGGTAGTCCGGGCCTTCTTGAAAGCCGTACGTGGGGAAACAGATGCCCTGACACCGGCCCGTGAAGCGCTGGAGAGTCACCTGCTCGCCTTCGCCGCGGAGGAAGCTCGTCTTACCGGAACCGTCATCAACATGGACGAATTTCGCGAACGGGCAGAGAGGAGCGTGACACACCATGCATAGCACCCACTTTATACCCCGGCTTCTAAAACAGATGTTTTACCTCTTTGCCGAGGCGGATAACGAGGGCAAAGCACAGGAACGTATTGTCTGGGCTCGTTATTTTATCGTCCTGGAGGCACTCCCATCGTGAGATATCAACACGAACATCCCGGCCTGGGCCACGCCCTTGATTCACCGGTGGCATCTCGGGCAGGGTTTTCTCCCTGGCAAGTAAATGAGCTTCTTCAAGCCGGGGTGGGCACCGTTTACACCGCTGCTGTGGTGCACGTTCGCCAGGGGGGACAAACGGTGTACGAGCAGGCGGCGGGTTACATACACCCGGAGGTCGTCCCCTTCCCGGCGACTTCAGAAACCCAATTTGATCTGGCTTCCCTTACCAAACTCTTCGTGGCCACGGCGTTCTTGCTTCAGGTAGCATCAGGGCACGTTACCCTAGAAACGCCGGTGCATACCATTCTGCCCGAATTCCGAGGACTGCGTCCGATTCAGCCCTATGAGGACCCCCTCCAACCGGGACGTTGGGTAACGGTCAGTGAGGAGAAAGGTCCCGTGAACGCAGACGAGGTGACATTCCGCCACGTGCTTACCCACACAAGCGGTTTGCCAGCCTGGCGACCGCTATACATGGCTCCACCCCGGCACCGACGCATGCGCGTGCTCCACACTGCTTTTGCTTATCCGCCGGGACGACGGGTGGTCTACTCCGATTTGGGGTTCATGATTTTAGGCTGGGCCCTGGAAGCCATCATGGGGGCTTCTCTGTCTTCTGTGCTTGACACCCTTGTGTGTAAGCCTTTGGGACTGCAATCAGTACGCTTCCGAACAGCGGGCAACTATCGGGGTATTACGCACATTGCGGCCACAGAGCGCTGCGCTTGGCGGCAACGTCGGGTGTGGGGTGAAGTGCACGACGAAAACGCTTGGGCTCTAGGAGGTGTAGCCGGTCACGCGGGGCTCTTTGCCACTGCACGTGACGTGGCCGCCTTTGGTCAGGCTTGGCTAGACGCCCTACGCGGGCGTGGCCCCTTCGCCACCTTGGGCTCCCTCGCCCAGGAAGCTGTACGCCTTCACGCGGAAGACCATCACGTGCGTCGTGGGCTGGGATGGGCCCTCTGGTCTCCGGCCCCAGAGAGCCCCTCTCGTCCGTTCGGTCCTCGTGCGTTTGGTCACACCGGGTTCACCGGCACCTCCCTGTACGTGGACCCTGAACGGAATCTGGTTGTGGCCGCGTTGACCAACCGTGTGTACTACGGCCGCATGAGCCAGCCCATTGCCCGGTGGCGCTACCAGTTGCACCACATCCTTTCCCAACATTCACTACCTGAGACCTAAATGTTACCGATGCTTGTTATTGGTGTCATCTCCGGCACGTCAGCGGATGGTACAGATGTTGCTGTTGTGGACCTCACGGGTGCACCGCCCCACCTCCGGTGGCGCCTTGTGCATGCGACCACGGTTCCCCATCCCCCGGACCTGCGCGCCGCTATTCTGGACGCGATGACCCCAGAGAAGGGGACGGTTGATCGGTTATGTGAATTAAACGTGTGGTTGGGTGAACAATTCGCCGAAGCGGTGCTTATGGCCCTCAGAGAGGCTGGCTTACAACCCCGTGATGTTGACTTGATCGGATCACACGGCCAGACCGTATGGCACCATCCTCATCCACCGTATCCTGGTACCCTGCAACTGGGCGAACCGGCCATCCTTGCGGAACGGACCGGGCTGCCGGTAATTAGCAACTTTCGGGCCCGGGATATCGCAGCGGGGGGACAAGGCGCTCCCTTAGTTGCCTACGTAGATGTGCTCCTGCTTACTCATGATCGTCACGTTCGGGCAGCACAGAACATCGGCGGCATTGCTAACGTCACTTTTCTCCCACCGCGTGGGACACAATGGCATCCCTTTGCTTTTGACACCGGGCCAGGCAACGCACTTATCGACGAAGCAGCTTATCGGGCCACTCATGGGAAATGGGCCTACGATCAGGAAGGAGAGCTTGCTCGCCTTGGTAGAGTGGACGAAGCGTTGCTGGCGACGTGGTTATCCCATCCTTTTTTCAGGCAACCTCCCCCGAAATCTACAGGACGCGAGGTATTTGGGCGTTCCTTTGTGGAACAGGCGTGGAGGCAAGGAAAAGCTAAAGGGCTTTCGCCTGCAGATATCGTTGCCACCTTAACCGCCCTTACAGCTCACAGCATCGCTCAGGCCTATCGTCAATTTTTACCTGTGTTCCCTGATGAGGTCATCATCAGCGGGGGCGGGGTACACAATCCTACGCTGATGGCGATGTTACGTGACTTCCTTGCCCCAGCGCACGTCCTCTCCTCTGACGACTTAGGTATTCCCGCGGATGCCAAAGAGGCACTGGCCTTTGCTGTGCTCGCCTATGAAACATGGCATCAGCGGCCAGGTAATTTGCCATCCGCCACAGGTGCTAATCGAGCCGTTATTCTGGGGGACATCACGCCGGCATGATATATTTACAGATGCCAAAAGGTGAAAAATGCCCTAAAACCCGAAGCGGCTATCCCGTCAATTTACTGCGTCGCCGAGGGAGTGAACGATGGCACACTATTTGACGCACGCACGTATCTACACACCGTTTGTATGTATTGAACCGGGCACCCTTGTCATCTCTGATGGTCGTATCGTGGCGGTCGATCATGTCACCGCGCTTCCTCCTCCTCGAAACGCTCAGGTGACCAACCTGGAGGGCTTTTGGATTACTCCCGGTCTGATCGATGTTCACATTCACGGCTTGTTGGGATACGATGTTATGGGAGAAGGGTTGGTAGAGGTATGTCGGTTATTGCCCCGGTATGGGGTTACGGCTTTTGCCCCTACTACGTTAACCCTTCCGTGGGAAGAGACCCTTATCCGTTTACGTCATATGGCCCGTCTGCTAGCAAGGTCTTCTCAAGGCGCACAACCGATAGGCATTCACATCGAAGGTCCCCATCTCTCGCCCAAGCGCCCGGGCATGGCCAACCCACGCTGGATGCGCCCCTTAACGTTGGAGGATTGGCAGGCCATGCAGCAGGCTGCTCAAGGTCACATTCGGCTTATCACTTTTGCCCCAGAAGAAGGGCATGGAGCTGTTCTGATTCCTAAGTTGCGGGCAGAAGGTGTGATTCCCGTTATCGGCCATTCAGATGCCCGTTTCGATCAAGTAGCAGATTGGGTCCAACATGGTCTGACCATGGCCACGCACACCTTCAACGCTATGCGTGGTCTCCACCACCGTGAACCAGGTGTTGTGGGCGCGGTCCTTCACTTTGAGGACATTGTGGCCCAGCTAATCGCGGATGGACATCACGTGCACCCGGTTGCCATGAAGATCCTCTTACAAGCGAAAGGCCCAACAGGTGTAGCCCTTATTTCCGACGCGGCCCCGCTTGCCGGTATGCCTCCCGGTGAATACACTTGGGGAACATACCGGGTCATTGTGGACGGCTCAACGGTGCGCTTGCCGGACGGAACCCTGGCCGGTGCTTACGCTCTGTTGGATACCGGCCTGCGCAACCTCATAAATCTGGTCGGTCTTTCCTTCCAGGAAGCGCTCATCACAGCAACGGTCACGCCTGCACGCGCGCTTGGAGTGCCCAAAGGGATTATTCGTCCTGGGTACGACGCGGACCTGGTAGTGTGGACGCCCGACTTGCACGTAGCCTTCACTTTTGTCCAGGGAAAAGTAGTGTATACTTCCCCTGCCCACGATACTGTCCTGGCTCCCAAATTACCGTGACATTCCAAAACATCGCAATAACAGTTATCCGTGCTGCGATGTAAGGAACGCTTACCGTGAAAGTGGCTGTTATCTCCGACATTCACGCCAACCTGGCAGCCTTGGAGGCCGTCCTGGAGCATGTGAACCGGTGGCAACCGGACATTGTTGTGGTTGCTGGCGACGTGATCAACCGAGGGCCCGAGCCGGTTGCCTGCCTGCGGCTGATCCGCGATCGGGTGCAAGCCGGCTGGCAAGTCCTTATCGGCAATCACGAAGAATATGTGCTTTTTCACGACAGTCCGGATGCTCCGCGTGAGGGGCCTCGGTTTGAGCTTTTCCGCTATTCTTACTGGACTTACACCCGTTTGCTGGCCGAAGAAAGGGCCTATGTGCGCACATGGCCATTTCACGTTACGCACGCGAGCCCAGATGGCCGTGTGCTCTACGTTACCCATGCATCACCCCTGGGAACCCGCGATGGCATCTACCCCGAAACTCCAGAGGTAGAGCTTCGTAAAAAGATTCCCCCTGGCGTCTCAGTTCTGGCCGTGGGCCACACTCACCGTCCCCTTATTCGTAACGTTGACGGTTGTCTCGTCATTAATGCAGGTGCAGTAGGTCTTCCTTTTGACGGTAATCCCCACGCACGCTACGCGCAGATCACCTACAGCCGCCGAGGCTGGCAGGCTCGTGTGGTAGAAGTCCCTTATGACCGCGCGCGTTCCGTACAAGCGTTTTTCACCACCGGTTACGTAGAAAACGGTGGCCCTCTCACATGGCTAATCTTGGCCGAGCTTCGTTTCGCCCGTTCTCTACTGTATCCATGGACCAGTCGGTATGAACATGCAGTACTGCAGGGCGAAATTACGTTAGAAAAAGCCGTACGCGAGTTTCTAGATGAGCAGGGATGGCCCATCCAAGATATTTTAAGGCCGCGACTATAACCGATAAAAATATATCTATGCGTAGTGCACTGGCCATAGCACTTGGCGGGTTACTCCTGGGGTTAGGATATCTCCTGAGCGGCGAGCTTGCCTTCCCCATCGGCCTTCATCTGACCTGGAATTGGGTTTCAAGGGGCCGTTTTGGGATTTCGGGTAAGCGGATTACGCATCACCGAAACTTCCTTGGTACACATTGAGATGACCGGTCCACCTGAATGGACTGGTGGCGTGTTTGGCCCCGAAGGGGGATGGTGGGGGATTTTTGCGGTCAGCGTAGGATTGTTGCTGGTCTGGCTGTGGGGATGTTACCGGGGATATTCCCTCCAGGACAAGCTAGCACGGTTTAGCGGGTGAGCTCCACCGTACTTATGCGTTCTCGGGCCAGTTGCACAAGCGTTACTGAGGTCAGGTCGATGTCTGAACGTCCCCGTGGCCAGTGAAACAAGGTCAGCGTGTTTTCCCCTTGATAATTCAACACTTCCGGAGGTAACCAAAGGGCGTTCTCCCGAGAACGTCCGGCCCACCAGCGCCCTACCAATACACCGTTCACAAATAGCCACGCCAACTCTCCCAAATCACCTAAACTCAACCCCAATTGTGTCCACACGCCCGATGGTAGGTCCAAAACAACCGAAGTGGTGTGACACCAGAAAGCGATCCCTTCGTCCTCAGCTGGGGAGGCGTGGTCTATTATAGTGGCAAACTTCTGATGTCCTCTCTCTTCTGTGTGCCATCCCGGCATACCTCGACGGTATTGCCATTGCAGTGGTTCCTCGATGGGCACATGAACCTGCCAGTACCCCGCCGTTGACAAGGATGCCGAGTGGAGGGGAGGAGGTACCCAAATCACCACGGCTAATTCCGCTTCGCCCAGCTCTTGAGGCAACGCTACTTGCCGTTGATGCCGCTCTTCTACTGCTCGCAACCCTGCCACACGTTGGCCACGAACCCACACGTCAACAACACCTTGAACGTCCAAAATGATCTCACGACAATAAGAGGGAAGTCTTGTCCGAAACCAGTGCCATCCTGGAGTCAGATAAGTCCCCCTGCTCTCCTGGAAGGAGACCCACCCCCAGGGCGTGAACGGCCCCTCCCAGGGTATAGAATGCCACTGCAAGGCAGGCAAGGTTACACGAGGTGCCCCCCATTCTTTAGGGCCCGGAAGTGGAAGTCCCCCAATGCCCGACCGCTCTCCCCATACCGCTTCCTTGGCCGTTTCCAACGCTCTCATACGCCAAGGTGCTTGGTCCACCGCCACAAAGGCTGTGGGTGTATCGACACTTACTCGTAATCGGTGCTGATGGGTATTATCTACCTGATGAGATAGCACCTGGTTTGGGCCCATAAACAAGGGCAAGGTGTCGTCTAGACCTCTAGGCCACACACGGGCAGCCATGTGCTCGTTGACTCCTATCAAGTGTAGCTCCCCATGTTTGGATCGCCATAGGACCTGTCCCGGTTGCCCTGGGTGAAAGGTTACTCGCCAGTGGTTGTCTTCTCGATGTATTGTCGTGCTTGTGTAGTATACCAATTGAGCGTCTAGTTCTACTTCCCAATTGCCGCCAGCTTGGGTGTTTGTGATCCATATTTCTCTTTGGTTTGTAATTTCATGCCAGGTGATAGGCATATTGACTATGCGAATAGCTCCCCCCACCAAAGACAACCGGCACCCAACCGGCACAAATCCCGCATCCGGACCAATAACTTCCATAGAAATTACCCCCGACAAAGACAACGTACGCTCCCCCTCGCCAAGGAAGCGCCAGGCCCAAATCTCCTCCCCTCTCCCACGACCTCGGGCCAAAACATCTGTACTGTCCGGGTCACTGCCAGCGGTATGCCACGTCAGATGTCCAACACGCAAGGCATGTGCCTGCTGGAGAACCTGACGCAGCCGACGCCACGTAGCCGTCGGCTGCCCCCAGCTACGGAAAGGCGCCCCTCCGTCAAGTGAGCTCTGGCGAGTCTCCGGTGGCTCCACTCCCCACAGCACACCGGTTCGCACCGGATCCCACCAAACGTGGCGTATCCCGCGCGCCCAGAGAGTAACCAATACCGTGGCAACCCACCCTGGACCTACCCGCTCGTGCACCACCTCGGGAGTGGGCACATCCGGGCCAGAGACGTTTTCCCACCAAAAACGCACCCGTACAGGCGAATCGCTCGGCAAATGGTCCAGGCGAGCCCACCATAATGCATCCGTCTCCCATTCCTGCCAAGTGAGCTCCGTTACATCCACCAAAGGCCATTCGTCTATTGCCCAGGCGGGATGTCCCTGCCAGAAAACAGGGGCCCAATCATGGATGTCAAGAAAGGGGGTGCGCATACGATATACCACCCCGTCGTGAGGCAGCCGAACGAGGCACTCCCACCAGGCCTGCAACGTACGTTGACGCTCGTCCGTGGAAAGCGCCCACCAAACAGGAGGAACCCCATACCAAGGTATCCCCAGCTCATATGTAGGCCCTACCTCTAGAATTACCCCGAGCCCTACCTCCTGTGCAGCCCTAACCCAAGGCTCAAGAGTGTCCCTAAGGGATGAACCAGACATCGCCGTATAAGGCCATGGCGGCACCGGCAGGACCACACCGGTAAATCCTGCTGCAGCCAGATGATACATCATTACCGAGGGCGCGTCCTTGTCCGGTATCGCAAAGGGCAGTACAGTACCCCAAACGGTGAGTCCAGACGTTTGAGAAGGTATACCATGAGGCATAGCACACCCTCATCGCGTCCACCAGAACCGGCAGACCACCGTACTCGCGAACAACGCTCGCTGGCTCTGGCTGTGGTGGTGTTCTTTCTAGGCGTAGGCAGTGTGGCCATCGGTTTTACCTATGGCCCACTGGCCATGGGAATGGCTTTTCTGTGCCTGGGCAGCTTTAGTTTACTTTTTGCCCTGGTGTGGGGGATCTTAACGCTCATGGAACGAATAAGCAATTGAGAACCGTAATCAAGCCCTGAACCCACGAAGGTCCTCACGAAACCTTTGTCAAGCGCTCACACTTCCTTCACAATAAGCAGATAGACTCGAAGTGGATAAACCAAGAGGGTACAATCCAGAAAGACATATTGGAGAGGAGGTGAACCATGATGATGGGTGGATTTGGCATGTTTGGCTTGTTTTTTGGCCTGTTGTTCATGCTGTTCTTCTTTGTCGCTATCGGAGCCGTGGGGGTGTGGGTATTACGTCAAATTACATCCACCGGCGTACAACCCACGCGTGGAGTAGGATCCAACATATCGGCAACAGTGTCTCGCCAATGCCCTACCTGTGGCCGATCCATGCAGCCGGAATGGGCCGTATGTCCGTATGATGGAACGCCCTTGACCAGTTAGATATCATCCTTACCGGAAAGGGCAGGAGGCAGGAGTGACCGAGGAGACACCCTTTTCCCTAACCTCCACACGGCACATCCGGGTTCTGCTGGTGGATGATCACGCTGTAGTCCGTAAAGGCATTCGAGATTTTCTTGAAGCCGAAGAGGACATGCTGGTGTTGGGTGAGGCGGCGGACGGTGATACCGCGAAGGTACTTATCCGCCGCCACCTACCCGACGTGGTCATTGTCGATGTGCGGATGCCGCGGAGCAACGGTATCGAGTTGACCCGGTGGATTCGCGTTCATTATCCCAGTATAGGTGTTCTCATACTGTCCGCTTACGATGATGAACCGTTTCTCCGGGCGGCCCTGGAGGCGGGAGCCAACGGCTACGTGCTGAAAACAGCACGCGGGGAAGAAATTGTGAACGCGGTCCGTACCGTTGCCCAAGGGCAATCCATGTTAGACCCCGCCATCGCGGAGAAATTGCTGCTTCGATTGAGCCACCGGGATGCGCCTCACCCAGTGGAACATCTTACCCCCCGTGAGCGGGAAGTGCTTCTTCTAGCAGCTCGTGGCATGACGAACCGAGCCATCGCGCGCACGTTGGGGATCAGCGACCGCACCGTGCAAGGTCATTTGGCCAACATTTACGAAAAACTTCACGTGAGCAGTCGCACGGAGGCTGTAACTAAAGCCCTTCAGCTAGGGTTTATTTCCCTTTCCCAGACGCTGGAGTAAAGGAACCGGCGCTCATAGGCGCCCCCCCGCCAAATGGCCTATACCCGAGCCCGCTAAGTTGCTCTTGTGTTCTGAGGGGGATGTGTTACATTGGACATAACGAGAATCCGGTAAGGTGTGTTTCACCTTCGCTGGCAAGGAGTGAACGCACCGGGATACACAACGACAAACAGGGGTTATAAAACAATGGCAAGACCAAAACGCAAACGCCGCCCTGGCGGGGGTTCCGCGACCCCCGCGGCGTCAAAGGATTGGTTACCCCTCACGGCATTTCTGGGGTTGATGGCCGGTTTTTTAATTGCTTACATGGGTGCCGAAGTGGCACTCTACCTGCGCCCCCACCCCATGCACTGGTTAGTAGCAGCCATTGGTGGCGGCGTCGGATATATTGGTGGCCTGGTATGGAATCGTTACAGTGTGCGGTAACATGCTGAGCTGAATCGGTGAGGAAGCCTCTCCATGCGTACAGTAGGTGATATAGAAATTCATGTGGCTGCTCCGTGCGATGTGGTGATGGAACGGTTGGCCGCGCTCTTCAGGGCGGAAGGCCTTCGCGTGTACCAAAGCTTTGACCTACAAACGGCCATGCAACGCCTGCCGAATTGTGGGTGTCCATATCACGGCCACGAGGAGTGTACCTGTCAGTATGCAGTGTGGCTAGTGTATCCACCGGACGAACCGCCCGTGCAGTTAGTACTTCATGGGCGGGATGATGAAACGTGGATCACTCTACCGGCGGCGAAGACACAATCTACCCAAGTACACGACATTGTCATGCACCTAGCCACGTCACATACACCGGTCAAATGACGGATATATCCTCTCCACGCCCCACCGAATAGGCCGCGCGTAAGACGTTCCCTTTCAATCGTGCCTTGGGAGGGAACGTAATGCGGAAAGGCGGCAAAAGATGATGCGCGGACATTTTTAAAAATGACACACCGATGGACGCAGGAGGAACAATGGCCAAACGGAAGAGCAAGCAAAAGCGTCGATCCCGAGAACGTGCTGCGCGAGCGCGTGCTCAACGGCGCAAAAACAGTCCTGCTCTATGGCTAGGGCTGGCAACGGTTGTAGCTATCGTGTTCGTGATCGTGGCCATCCGGTACGGACGGGCCAGTCAGGGAACATACTTGCCTCCCACAGATGTAGCCGGCCATTCCGAGACCGTGCCCCCCAGTCGTATTCTCACCCAGCCTATGCCCATCTCTATGTTCAAACATATGCTGGAACATGCAGATGGCCGTGGTCTACCGGGCGTTATCATCTCCTATAATTGCGAGGACTTCGAATGTGAACCCGATCTGATCCCTCGCCTGGAGGCCATCGTGCAGGATTATCCTGATATCGCTTACTTGGCACCTTTTCCGGGTATGACGGCCAAACTGGTGGTTACCCGGCGGGGGGCACAAATTGTACTCGACGAGTTTGACGAGGAGCGTATCCGAGACTTTATTGAGCGCGGGGGGTAAGGCTATGGTACGTCTAACGGTGGTCTTGTTCGTCATCTTGCTGGTCCTCACCGCCTGTGCAGCAGCGCTCAACCCTGTGGTCCAGCGGGTTAAAGAGGTGATACCCGGCCAGGAGGAACCGGCAAACGTGCCGGCAGCAGCTCCCCTGTCCGCACCTGACGTCGCCATCAGCCCTCCTCCTGACGACATTCCGGCCGACTTCACATTGCCCAAGCTAGGAGGGGGCGAAGTCACCCTTTCATCCTACTTCGGGCAAGCTATCTTCCTGAACTTCTGGGCGACATGGTGTCCTCCTTGCCGAGAGGAAATGCCCGCGATGCAGCGGGTATACGACCGCTACCGCCAAGATGGACTGGTCATTCTGGCCATCAACTTTCAGGAGGACGCGGAAACCGTGCAAGCATTTGTCGATGAACTAGGCCTGACCTTCCCCGTCCTCCTGGACCGAAACGGAGAAGTGACCATGTTGTACCAAGTTATAGGGCTACCTACTTCGTACTTTATAAACCGGGAAGGACGGATTCACCGTATCCGTATAGGGGCTATGACCGAAGACTTCATGGTGCAAACGGTTGAGGAGATCCTGCGATGATACCGGCCCAGGAAACGGTAGGAACCCATGCCTTCCTTGAGCGCGGCGTATCTTGGGTGGCCCGTCACTGGTTAGCCTTGGCCAACACGGCTTGGGGCATCCTGGTGACGGTCCCCTGGTTAGCTCCGGTGGCCATGAAAGCCGGCTGGGTCCAACTGGCAAATGCCATCTATTTCGTGTACGGTTTTCTGTGTCATCAGTTTGCCAACCGCTCTTTCTTCCTGTTCGGGCCTAAATGGATGTACGCCTACACCGAATTGCTCCCTTATGCTAGCGACGCAAACACATGGTGGGGGTTGCGCGCGTTTCGCGGCACACCAGAGCTGGGGTACAAAATTGCCTGGTCGGACCGGATGGTCTGGCTTTACGGGATGATCTTCGTGGGTGGATTAGTATATGCCCTTCTGCGGCGGTGGATCCGCCCCCTCTCTCCCTGGCTTTTTATCGCCCTGCTGGTCCCTTTGGCCATAGACGGAGGCACACACGTGATCAGCGATCTCTTCGGTGTAGGCCGAGGTTTTCGCTACACGAATGACTGGTTGGCTGCCCTCACCAACAACGCGTTGCCCTCCTCCTTTTACGTGGGCAACGCGCCCGGCTCATTTAACTTCCTGATGCGCCTGTTCACCGGTGTGCTTTCCGGTGCAGTTATAGTGTGGTTTACCTATCCCCGACTGGACGCTGCATTCCAGCGGTTCCTACCGGTGAAGTAACCCGGCAACGCATGCACTCACAAGCCTACCAGGAGGACCTATGTGGTGTCACCTGTTATTGACAGCACCGATATGGGGATTGGCCATTTTTCTCGTGTTACCCTGGCCGATAGCCCTGCCAATCTACCTGATCGTCGCCATCGGTTCCCTCGTGTTGTACCGATACATTTGGCGGGCAATGCAGCAACCACCTCACACCGGGCCGGAAGCACTTATCGGCCGGGAATGCGTGGCCCTGGAAGCAATTCGTGGGCGCGGTTTGGTTCGGTGCGGGTCCGAGATGTGGACCGCGCGGGCGCGGCAACCCTTAGCCCCAGGAGAACGAGCGCGTATTGTGGCAGTACATGGTGCGGTGCTGGAAGTTGAACCTGCCCGTGATCACAGCCCTACCGAGACAGAGGATTGCAAGATAGGTGCCGCGCCCACATGTCATTCATAAACCGGTGTAACGTGACTGCGTAGATGGCATCAAAGTTAACGGCCCCTCCACGAGGAGAGACACCAACGTGTATCCCAACGCACGCTGGGATGCCAGGAAATTCTCAAACTTGTCTGATGAAAGGAGGTACAGACGTATGCTTGGTCGACGGAAATGGTGGTTGTTTGGTGTGCTGGCACTTGCTGTTCTCATCGCTGCCTGTGCCCCCCAAGGTGAAGCACCTCGGTCTGAAACCACGGGCGAATTTGTGAAGAACGCGGACGGGTACGTTGACATCACCGTGGATCAACTCCAGCAAATGCTCCAAAACAAGGACTTCCTTCTGGTCAACGTCCACATCCCATACGAGGGTGAAATCCCGGGCACCGATCTCTTCATCCCCTTCAACGAAATCGATGCCAACCTGGATAAACTTCCTGACAAAAACGCGAAGATTGTGGTATACTGCCGTAGCGGGGCCATGAGCACAGTGGCTGCAAAGCGTTTGGCCGAGCTAGGATACACCAATGTGTATGAGCTGGACGGTGGCTTTAAGGCCTGGCGGGCCGCGGGTTATCCTTTCGAGGTGAAGAATCAATAAAGGGGACGCTACTAAATTTGTGGTACCTGAACACGAGGAAATGCTGTTAACCCGGAACCACTTCGGCATGGGGGCCACATAAAAGGCCCCCATGCCGAAAGTTCCCCTTAACTAACGGGTGAGCTGCGTCACGTTACGACGTAATCGTTGATGTGACCTTTCATGCTACCCATTTACTGTGAAGCCATCCACTGTGAGACAGTTTTTGCATCAGTTATCCCAATGGAGTGTTCTCATGAGCAAGCAGCATCACCCACATCACCACGACATGTCCCCTGAGTCCTCACACGGGGCTCACGAGGAAGATGTGCAGCACACGGCCTCCGGTGCCGTGGGATCTCATGCATCCGAGAAGGATGAACACACCCCTCATGGTGAACATCCCCACCACCACGAACCGCATGGGCCTTCAACCGAAGGACCACCCTCCTCGGCCCATGCTCACGCGCATGCCTCTCATGACGCGCACCCGTCTGGAGCGCATGAAGATCACGCGGGCCACGGTGACCACGGCGGCCATGCCGGCCACGATCACCGTGCTCATCACCAAGCGATGGTCGCAGACTTCCGCCGACGCTTCTGGGTGTCCCTTGTGTTAACCATCCCCATCATTCTAACCGCACCGTTGGTCCAACGTGTATTTGGCTTCAGCCTCTCCTTGCCCGGCGATCCGTGGACACGGTGGGTGCTTTCTTCCATCGTGTTCTTCTTTGGTGGCTGGCCCTTTTTGAAAGGGTTTATCGGAGAGCTCCGTCAACGCCAACCCGGCATGATGACCCTCATCGCCCTGGCCATTACTGTGGCCTATGTCTATTCTACTGCGGTAGTCTTCGGCTTACCGGGCAAGGTCTTTTTCTGGGAGTTGGCCAGCCTAATTGTGGTCATGCTTCTCGGTCACTGGATTGAAATGCGCTCCGTGCTAGGAGCTTCACGTGCGCTTGAAGAATTGGTCAAGCTTCTGCCGGCGGAAGCTCACCTTATTCTGCCTGATGGCACCGAAAAGGATGTCCCTGTTAGTGAGTTAAAACCGGGAGATCGGGTGCGAGTACGTCCAGGTGAACAAATACCAGTGGACGGTGTGGTTATCGAAGGGGCCTCCAGCGTCAATGAGGCCATGCTTACCGGCGAGTCAAAGCCAGTTTCGAAGGAACCTGGCGATCAGGTGATCGGTGGCGCGATTAACGGCGAAGGCACCTTAGTTATTGAAGTCCAACGGACAGGTGCCGATACGTACCTATCACAAGTTATCGAATTGGTCCGACAAGCTCAAGAAAGCCGTTCTCGTACGCAGGATTTGGCCAACCGGGCCGCATTCTGGTTAACCCTCATCGCCATTGGAGTAGGTACAGGCACGTTCGTCATCTGGCTCGTATTGGGACAGCCGCTTAGCTTCGCGCTGGAACGCATGGTCACCGTTATGGTTATCGCCTGTCCCCATGCGTTGGGCCTCGCCGTGCCCCTGGTAGTTGCGGTATCCACAGCGCTCTCCGCACAGAACGGTTTGCTGATTCGTGACCGCTCCGCGTTTGAGCGAGCAAAGGATGTGAACGTCATCCTCTTCGACAAGACAGGGACACTGACGGAGGGACGCTTTGGGGTGACAGACGTGATTCCGTTGGACTCCTTGAAACCGGAAGAGGTGCTCCAACTGGCCGCATCCCTGGAGTGGGCCTCCGAACACCCCATCGCGCGTGGGATTGTAGAGACCGCCCAAGAACGCAACATCCGGCCTCTACCGGTGGAAGAATTTCGGGCCATTCCTGGGAAAGGGGTAGCCGGTCGCCTTAACGGCACCACTTACTATGTTGTAAGCCCTGGCTACCTCACCGAAGCTGGCTTAGAGGTCACGGATGACCGTGTGGCTCAAGCCGCAGCCCAAGGAAAGACCGTAGTCTACCTGCTGGAGGATCGAAAGGTCATCGGGGCCATCGCCCTCGCCGATGTCATCCGAGCGGAATCCAGGGAAGCCGTTGCCCGCCTGAAAGAAATGGGTATTCAGGTCATGATGTTGACCGGCGACAGTTACCAAGTTGCCTCGTGGGTAGCGGGTGAGCTGGGCCTAGACGAATTCTTCGCTGAGGTTCTTCCCCACGAGAAGGCGGAAAAGGTCAAGGAAGTGCAAGCTCGCGGCTTAACGGTAGCCATGGTCGGAGATGGCGTCAACGACGCGCCTGCACTGGTCCAAGCAGACGTGGGCATCGCTATCGGCGCCGGGACAGATGTAGCCATCGAAGCAGCGGATATTGTGCTGGTCCGCAACGACCCGCGCGATGTGGTGGCTATTATCCGGCTGGCTCAGGCAACGTACCGAAAAATGCAGGAAAACTTGCTTTGGGCTACAGGGTACAACGCAGTGGCTATTCCGCTGGCCGCCGGCATCCTTTATCGGGCCGGCATTCTCCTCTCACCCGCCTTTGGCGCGTTATTAATGTCCCTTTCCACAGTGATTGTAGCCATCAACGCGCAACGTCTGTGGAATTTCCGGCGAGTCCAATAAGCCCACGAACACGGCGGGGGGAACTCACTGTTCCCCCCGCTATCCTGGGACCTCAACGTCCAGGTCGATGACGGTAATTTCCGGTCGGCAATTCAATCGGATTGGGGGCGCTATTACCCCTAGCCCTCGGTTGGTATACACCCATGCCCCCCGCACGTTGTACAGCCCCATATCGTACTTGCGCCCCAAATAAGGCAACATGAGCGGTCCCAGGAAGGGCAAGCGCACCTGCCCCCCATGGCTATGTCCAGACAATTGCACCGTGCGCGGTGTCAGGGGCAACCAGTCAGCCGCATCGGGCTCGTGCATGAGGACCAGACGAAACGTGTCGGTAGGAACACCTTGAAATGCTCGGTCTACATCATCCGCCCCCACCCACGCATCATCCACACCGACCACCCACAGCGTATATCCCCGATACGTCAAAGACACAGCAGCGTTGCGCAACACGCGAATGGGCGTATGTTGTTCTATGAGGTGCTGCACCCGGTCTGGATCAGTCCAGTGGTCGTGGTTACCCAGCACTCCCCATACCCCTAAGGGAGCTTGTAACCCCTTAAAGGGTTGCAAGGCCTCCGGGGTCAAGGGCGCGTCCCGCGTAATCATGTCACCCGTAAACACAATGAGGTCTGGACGGGTACGTTGTAAAGCCTGCATCGCCCGTTCCAAAAACCACCCGTGACTGAAAGGGCCAATGTGCACGTCGCTGAACTGTACGATGCGCAGGCCACGCAATGCCGGAGGCAGACCACTCATCCGCAACCTTAACCGGGTAATGTCCAACCATACCGGTTCCAGGACCAGGGGATATGACGAAACGAGTAAAGCCACCGCGGGCGCAGCCAATGCCCGTGCTAACGCCACCCGCAGAAATTGTCGACGGGTCAGTTTATCGGTCACCTATCTCTCCTCTTTGTTGCGGATCGTTACGTGAATATTGTAACGCAGCGACCTTGCGGAGGGAGAAGCCTGACCATGCTCCGGAGTGTAGCCCTGATGACCGGCAAGATTCTCCGGACCAAATATCCTAGGTTACAATATATTGCTCCCCACGGCGACAGGATGCCAGCACAGGAACGTTATCATGAACACATCCCCGGTAAAACCGATCCGCTACTGGGATGTTCGACACGAAGCTCCGCGCGAAGTACCAGGCCACATTGTGGCCGAAACCATCCTGTGTGTACACGTGAACGGTCAAGAATGGGTGACCCTAGTATGCTCTCCCCACGCAGTAGAGGACCTCATTGTGGGATTTCTCTTCTTGGAGGGTGTGATTCACACCTTTGAGGACCTTCTAGGGGTAGTGCCCACCCACAACGAACACTGTGTGGATGTGTGGTTACGCAAATCGGCTCAACCATTACCCCGCAAAGCGGTGATTACCTCCGGGTGTGGGGGTGGAATAACGTTTGAAGAGGCAACCGGCACCATCCCTCCGGTCACCCGAGAGATCCGGCTACCCCCGACAACGATTTACGAACTCATGCGACAGCTCCATCAGGCAGCACACGCGTATCGTCAAGCACGAGGCATCCACGCTGCCGGTCTTAGTGACGGTCGACAACTGCTCTTCAGCGCCGAGGACGTGGGACGCCACAACACAATTGACCGGGTATGTGGCCAGGCGTTTCGCGCAGGCATGCTACCCGCGAGCAGGGTTTTGCTCACCACAGGACGGATCAGTTTCGAAATGGTGCGTAAAGCAGCCAAGATGAACATCCCCATCGTGGTCAGTCGCACCTCACCCACCGAACTGGCCGTGCGTCTAGCCCAAGTGTGGAAGATCACAATTGTTGGATACGCACGTGGTCATCGTTTGCGGATATACACACACCCTGAACGCATCATCCAGGAAGACTAAGCCACCATCGGTAAATGCTCCCCAGGGAGGCAGGATCCCTGCCTCCCTGGGGTTATTTCTTGGGTCTTTTACTCGGCCCATTGACGCAGTAACTCGACAAACAAACGCACCCCATAGCCCGTCGGGCCTTTAGGGTGGTAATCGCGGGGGCTATCGGTCCACACCATAGAAGCCACATCCAAATGCGCCCAGGCATAACCTTCAGTGAAGTGCTCTAGGAACTTGGCCGTGGTAGGCAGGCCACTGTAACGCCCACCGGTGTTTTTGACCTCGGCTACGTCGCTCTTCAGAGCCTCCTTGTACTCATCCCACAAGGGTAAACGCCACACCCGTTCTCCTGTACGTCGTCCAGCCTCTTCTAAACGAGCGGCCAGTCCGTCATCGTTACTGAAGAGAGCCGCCGCGTGGGGACCCAGGGCGATCATCTGAGCACCGGTCAAGGTGGCGATGTCCACGACCGCGTCAGGCCGGAACCGCGCGGCATAGCCTAGGGCATCGGCAAGGATCAGGCGTCCTTCGGCATCGGTGTTGATAATTTCCACCGTCTTACCGGTGAGGCCCCGTAACACATCCGACGGTCGATACGCCTTCCCACCAGGCATGTTCTCGACAAAGGGTGCTAATCCCACCACCCGGAGAGGCACATTGAGCAACGCTGCAGCCCGTAAAGCACCCAGTACCGCCGCTGCCCCGGCCATATCGTGCTTCATCTTCCACATATCTTCGCCGCGCTTCAAGTTAATTCCACCTGTGTCGAAGGTGATACCCTTACCGACCAACACAACGGTCGGTACATCATCACCTCCTCCGTTGTGCTCCAAGACAACGAAATGGGGACGGTGGACAGACCCTTGAGCAACACCCAATAGAATCCCCATACCCAGGGACTCCAGCTCTGGATCGGTCAGGACCTCGCACCGGAGCCCGACCTCTTCTGCCATGGCCTGTGCTCGCCGTGCGAGCTCCGCCGGGGTTGCAATGTTGGGCGGTTCCATGACCAAATTCCGAGCGAAATTGACGCTTTCCGCGATGAGTTGCCCGGCTCTCGCACCTTCCTGCAAAAGGGGAACTTTCTCCTCACTAAACTCCACCAACGTTAAGCGTCGGAGACCGGCTTCCTGCGCGGTATCCTGTGCAGGCTGGTACTTGGGAAACCGGTACAGTGCCAACAGGGTACCTTCTACCACCGCCTGCGCCGCCTCCGCCGGACGCAAGCCTCCCACACCCGCGCCGTGCACAATGGTCGCGATATCCTTAGCCCCAACCTCACGTGCCCGTTTTGCTGCCGCCGCCGCTGCCTTGCGGACAGCCTCTAGATCGAACTTGTCCTGTTCTCCCAGCCCTACCACGATCACGCGGCGGGCCGGAATAGCACCGCGCGGATAAAGCACCACGGTCTTGCCTAACTTGCCATCAAAATCTCCTTGCTGAACGAGCTCTTGAATGGCTCCGCCAAGGGCTTTATCCAACGCGCCGGTCGCCCCTCCAGGACGCGTCACACCTGAGAAGAGATTAACCACGAGAGCATCAGCAGTTATGTCCACCACATTGCCTTGTTGAACTACCACCTCCATCGCTACGCCTCCTTCCACAAACAAACGTTTGACATACTTCATCCCAGCCCGCACAAGGCTACCAAATCCAGGAAATCCCCCGATGACCGATGCCCATCCCCTCTGATCCAATGGGTTTATTCATCGAGGAGGATGACCGGCTCTTGATAATACCGGACTCGACGTCTGGCCATGCGTTCCTGGAGGAAGGCCTGCAAGCGCCGGTTCTTCTCCACCAGCGGGGCATCACTGCACAACAAATCGAGAGGACAGTTCAAACGCAACACCCGTCCCGGTACCACAAAACGGGTAATCCCTGCAGGTAAACGTTGTCCCGTCATGACAAAATCCATGACCTCCTGAGGAGTGTAAGCGGGGAACAGGACCAGCATAGCCGCGTCGGGGTACTCCTTGCGCAAGGTGGGCCAATCGGTCGCCAGCGTGCGTTCCACCTGGGCTTGTGCCATATACGTGTCCACCAGCCGATTCAGGGCGTGCACCTGACCCTGGAGGCTCATATCCTCACTCCGCACGGCATACACCTTTTCTTCACCGAAAATCAATCCCGCGATCACGGTACGGTTTGCCAGCCCCTCCCGCGCTTGAGCGAGGTCGACAGCACGTACCTCCACATCCGCCAGGCGTTGTAATTGGCCAATGAGCACATGAGCGGCGGTTTCCAGCACAGCATGATTCCAGGTGTAAAGCTCAACCTCGTCCAATGACACCACCTGAACCACCGTATGGGGACATTCCAGCCAACGTAGAGCCTCCGTACGCGTGGCACCGTCCAGAACGATGTATTTGCCTTGCCAAGGAGTAACCAGCGGAGGGTTGGCCAATAGGCCGTCTTCACGGATACGGGCTGCTAAATCGTGCACCCGACGGTTATCCACATGTTCATGAGGCAGCACGTCCTGTAAGTCCACGATCACCAGGGGCAAGGGTGCCTTCTGGGCCTCATGCGTCATCAAGACTTCGACCACCTGCTCCGCTATCTGTACCGCAGCCAAACGCTGGGCATCCTCCGTTTGGGCCGCGATATGAGGTGTACAAATGACATTTGGATGATGGATAAGGGGTGTTTCAGGATCAGGGGGCTCCTGGCTGTACACGTCCAGTGCAGCACCGGCTAAATGACCACTTTCCAGGGCCTCCAACAGCGCCTCTTCATCGACTATTTGCCCTCGCGAAGTGTTGATGAGAAAAGCACCCCGCTTCATGCGGAACAGTTGTTCGCGGCCGATCATGTGGACGTTCTCCGGCCGTAAGGGCACGTGAAGGGTGACGAAGTCGCTTTCAGCTAGGAGCTCGTTGAGGTCCACCGCCTGCACATCAGGGTCGAGGGCTAGCTCCGGTGTCATTCGACGCTGGTTTACCAGAATGCGCATACCCAGTGCTTTGGCCCGCTTAGCTACTTCCCGGCCAATGCGTCCGTAGCCTACGATGCCCAGCGTTTTACCTGCCAAACCTAAGCCGACAAACCGTTTTTTCTCCCATCGCCCGGCCTTCATGCTGTTGACGGCATCCACCAATCTCCGGGCCAAGGCGATGATAAAGCCAATGGTTAACTCGGCCACGGCAAGGGTGTTAGCACCAGGAGTGTTGCGCACTTCAATGCCCAGCTCGCGAGCGGCGGCGACGTCAATGTTATCTAAACCGGAACCCGCGCGGCCGATGACCTTTAACCGTTTGCCCCTTTCAATAACCTGACGGGGCACTTTGGTTGCACTGCGCACGATAATGGCATCGTAATCGGCAATGATAGCTCCCAGTTTGTCCGGCGACAGCTTTTCACGGGCCACATCCACGTGGGCATACTGCCGCAGGTAAACAATCCCCTCTTCGGCGATAGGGTCACACACGAGGACCCGATAGCTACTCGCCACCTCGCTCATCGCCCTGCCTCCCACCGCAAGGTGTCTCTCCTAAGTTAGGCCCATTCATTGTAACATGTTAGCACCGGAGACAGAAGCTTCTGGGAAAATCTAGTTTTGGTGACAATGAAAAGCAGCGATGCGTGACCTGGCAGGGGGACACACCGTCTACTAAGGTAGAGCCAACACGTGTTTGATGCCCTATACACGACGGACAGCTTCTCCCGCCGTTGAGATGGAAACCTGAAGTTTGGTAAAGCAGAAGCAGGGTTAATATACTGTGGCTATAAATCACCCCATTTTACACACCGACAATACCAACAATGCCCTGCTCACGGACGGGCGGAAGAGAGGGATAGGGGAATGGCTGAACGCGCTCTGGTCGTGATGACCAAGGTTCGGCTTCCGCCTCGCCGACCAGACCTTTTACGTCGCCCCCGTCTAGTTGACTTCCTGCACACCTACATTGATCGCAAGTTGATTGCGGTGGTGGCCCCCGCGGGATACGGCAAAACCACCTTGCTGGTTGACTTCGCGCACGAGATTGACGCCATAGTCTGCTGGTACAGCCTAGACCGGTACGACACGGACCTACGGGCATTTCTGGACCATCTGCTCACCTCCATCCAACATCAATTGCCTGGATTTGGCAAGCGAATTCGAGCCGCAATAGCCAATTTACCCGATGTGACGCAAAACGTTCACGTCTTAGCAGGCATTCTTGCCAATGAGCTGGCAGAGGTGCCGGAATATGTGATCATTATCCTCGACGACTTCCACGAAGTAGCACAAAGTGATTCGATAGGGGAATTTCTCTCTCTGTTTCTGCAATACATTGAGGAAAATGTACATCTCATCATCGCCTCGCGCACCGTACCTGCGTTGCCCAACATCTCGCTACTGGTTGCCCGTCAGGAAATGGTGGGATTAGGGGTTGAGATGTTGCGCTTCACACCAGAGGAGGTCCAAGCCCTGGTGCGGCAGAATTACGGATTAGAAATGCCCCGAGAACGGGCGGAAGACCTTGCCCGGCACAGTGACGGCTGGATAACAGGCATCTTGTTGATGGCCCAGAGCATAGGGTGGCGTCGCATTTTAGAGGGTGCGATCACGCTGCCCTCAGCCTCCCGACATGTATACGAGTACCTTGCGGAACAAGTGTTGGATCAGCAGTCCCCCTTATTGCGCGACTTCTTGCTAAGTACATCCGTCCTAGAGGAGCTTTCGGCAGAGCAATGCAACGCGTTACTGGGTATTGAAAAGGCTGCGGAATACCTAGAAGCTCTATACAAGCGCAATCTGTTCATCACTGAAACAGGGCCGGACACCTTTATATACCATCCCCTATTCCGCGATTTCTTACGTTCACGTCTTCGTCGGCTATATCCAAGGAAATTTCAATCTCTTGCATTAAAAGCTGCACATTTGTATATGGAAAGGAACGAACCCGAGCGAGCTATTTCTTTGTACATAGATTTAGGTTACTATGATGAAGCTGCTCAAGCTATAGAGAAAGCAGAGCGCGCCCTTTTTGACAGAGGAAGGTGGGAATTCCTTACCCACGCACTCAACAAGCTGCCAGAACCTTTGCTACACAAGCATCCTGCACTACTTTCGATCATGGCAAGAATATGCGCAGAACAAGGGAATACAGATGATGCCGAAAATCTGTACAACAAAGCACTTTCATTGTTTATTCAAAGAAACGACACAGAGCAAATATCTAGAGTAAAACTCAGAAAATCCATACTTCTATTTTATACAGGGAAATACAGAGAATCTCTGAAACTCCTAGAAAGCGCACTATCAACAGCATCATATATACCTGAAGGACCAGCGAAATATGCTTTAACTGGAGGAATTATTGGCCTAAGGGGCCTAGTATCAAGATATTTAGGAAATCCAGATAGATCAATACCAGACCTGAAAAAGGCATTTGAATTGTTTGGCAAAGCAGGGGATATATTAGGCAAAGGATATGCAGCTCATAACTTGGGAGCATGTCTTAGCGATACAGGAAAATATAGCGAAGCGATAAAAATGTATAACGAGGCCATCAAATCATGGGAGGAGCTTGGCTACACAAGTGGACTCATAATAACAATTAGCCAGTTAGCCAAGACATATTCAAGGAGAGGAGATATCAAAAAATCGGAGGAACTTTTAGGAAAGTCCGTATTTATGGCGAAAGACATAGGACTGGAAAGATGGGAATCTATGGCATTATCAGTTTTAGCTGACGTCATGTGGATAAAAGGACTACACAACGAATCATTGAAAATTTATCTAGATTCTGCAAACAAGGCAAAGAAGTCAAATAATAAATTCACAGAAATATATGCTTATCTCGGATACTCTTTTGGCCTGTGCGCGACAAAAATGGTAAATGAAGCACACAAGATTATTGCAGAGATATCTAATGATCCCATACTAGAGTACTCAGTATATTTGCGCGGATTAGTTGACTTTGTACAAGGAACGTATTATTTGACAAACAATAATTACGACGAGGCATTGCACTGTATCGAATCTGCCTACAGAAAATTTTCGGGGTGCGGGTTTGTTCACGAAACAGCGCGCACTTGTGCGTATATAGCATACATATACGATATACTCGATTTTCGCAGAAAATCTAAGGAAATGATAGATAATACCATAAACACCTTATCCAAAATAGAAGGAGACAACAATACAATACTTATGTTTGATGCACCCATAATTGGAGAATTTATGGCAAACATCGGGCTCATCCCAACTGATCATCAAATTCCCTCCACTTCCCACATTTCGGATACTGCACCGAAATATGAAGATAGTTTGCCGAACGACATAACATTAGAAGATAAATTGACAATATATGGTTTTGGGTATCCTCGCATTTTATTGGGTGGCAAAGAAATAATAAAAGAGCGCGATGTTGTCAAAAAACTTTTCTTTTATTTATTGATAAACTATCCCAACCGCGTAGAGAGAAGCGCTGTTGCAGAAGCCCTGTGGCCTGAATTATCTCCCGGCAAGGCAGCTGCAAATTTAAGAATAACTCTGTATAGGCTAAGAAAGTCAATAGACATAATTTATGCAGACGACCACACATTGTCACTTAATATAGAAACAGACACATGGTATGATGTGTGGATGTTTGAAGAATATATCAAAAAAGCGGACAATGCTCCAAGATCAGAAGATAAAGCGGAAATGTACAACAAAGCCTTGTCTCTCTACGTTGACGACTTTCTGGTCAACATGGATGGCATGTGGGTAGTATCTGAAAGGGAAAGATTACACAGACAAAAGATTTACGCGTTAATGTCGCTCGCGCTCTGCGAGGAGGAAACAAAAGACTACAAAAATGCTATAGAACACTACAAATTAGTGTTGCAAGACGAACCATACCATGAGGATGCGTGGCGTGGTTTAATGCGTGCTTATGCGTTATCCGGCAACAGAGGCGCTGCTATCCAAACCTACCAACGTATGGTGCGCCTGCTCAAAGAGGACCTAGGTGTTGAACCGGCACCGGCCACACAAGCTTTATACCGCTCTATACTAGATATGCGACTCTGACCGTCCCCGGTAACGCTCCGGCAACGCCCAGGTAACGCCCCCCGGTATACACTTATGACTAGCACATTGGTCCATCAGTCGTGTTCTTGGGAGAGAAAGGAGGACACTATGATGTGGAAGTGGATGATGCGGTTTGCCAATGTCATGAGCACACCGCGCACGGTGACTCTGGTGTGGGCACTGGTCCTTCTGCTGGCGGTGGCGAGCTCACCGGAACCGTTCTTCAGCGAAGGAGGATGGGGCTGCTCGTACTGCTCCCCCTTCGGAGGGAACCAATGAAACCTTACAGCGAACTTGAGCGCCTAGTGGCAGCGGGCGCGATCAGTGAAACCTTCAGGCAGCAGCTGCTGTCCGATCCACAACGGGCCTTGGAAATGGGATACTTGGGGGAGCCCTTTCACCTGACTAAGGAGGAAATGGCTTTCCTGCGAGAGGTACGAGCGCGGGATTTCCAGGAATTCGCGCAGCTGGTCAGCACCTGGGTAGCAAACCAGGTCCGTCGTAACGGTCATGCCCAATCGTGGGCACCACAAACCTGGGGTCTCCATCTGGTGTACTGACAATGAACGCGTTGCCCTTATTCCCAAACCGTTCACATACCCATGTACGGATGTCGTGGGATGGAAATGTGGCCCACGACATCCGTACACCATTAACGGTCATTATGGGTTATTTGGAAATGCTCATGGAACATTATGACCTCCTCCATCACGGCCCCTCCAACACTATCTTAGAAGCAATGTGGCGTAATGCCCGCGATTTGCACTATACTTTGGAGCGCTTGCTGACTATGGATGACACGTCGGTGCGCAAGATAGTCACTCACCTGGAACCCGTTGACCTGGGAGAACTTTTCGCTAAATGTCTCCCTCAGTGGCAAAAACGGGTGGAAGAAAAGGGGCTCTCCTTTCATGCCATTGTCATCCCACCTATCCCTTACATCATGGGAGATGGCGATCTCATTCGCCAAGCTATTGAGGCTCTCATTGACAACGCCATTACCCTTTGTCTTCCTTTTCGCCCTGATCCCGACGACTGGAGCACACCACGCCCCCAAATCCGCCTCTATGTTTGGTATGGTCCAGGCCGGTTCCGCCAACACGTCCAGATAGCAATTATAGATGAAGGGGAAGGTCTCTCTGAGGAGGATCTAGCACGTCTTACGGACATGAATTCGGCACAGATGCCTGCACTGCGCAGCCTTGCCCTGTGCAAAGCAATCGTCCAGGCCCACCACGGCCGTATATGGGCCCAACGCCGACAGGGTAACGGCAAACGTGGACATGTCATCCTGTTAGGCTTCCCCATCGCCGGCCAGGCTCACTCCCCGGAAAACGGCCAATAAGACCGGCTGCGGCCTGGGGGAAAGGTGGGATACAGGACCGAGGAGGGCACTATGCGCTCCTCCTCGCCAGGTGGTTGCCAGTACAAAGCGACACTTTTAGCCCCCCCACGTTGGTAATAATCCACTCGAATAGGGTACCACCCCGCAGATAGAAATACCGAAGCTATCACCTGGTTAGGCCGATCTGGAACCATACTTTCACCTAGGCGGCGATCACCTATCCAAAGACGAACACCATCATCCCCGTCTAAACGGAAACGGTATGTGCCCGTGCGGGGCAAGTAGATTGAACCTGTCCACGTCACGCTAAAGGGCCCGCTTAACGGTTCAGGATCCTGCCAAGCCAGATAGATGACCCTATCGACTCGTTGAAAGTAAGGGGGGGCTTGCCAGTTCTCACCGCGATAATATGTACCCAGCAACCCACGACGGGGTGGCGGTACCGTGAAAAAGTACCGGCTGGGAACCACCTCCACGCCCGTCATCGCGGGCCGTTCCCAGAGCAGACGGGCTGTACTGCGACCGGGCATACCGGGATTCTCTTGTACCACGGTCAGACGATGTAACCCTTTACCCAGCACCAGAGGGCGCTCCCACAACATCCCATCTATCCACACGGTCAAATCACCAACAGTGTAGAAGTTGTACCTCCCACTTCGGGGCACAAAAAGACTCCCCTCCCACACGACGCGACGTACTGTTTCTGCGGTCACCCCGGGCGGGAAATCGGTCGGCCAGGTAGCGTTGACGTCCGGGACCCTTTCCTGGATTCGCCTTTCCGCCAGCTCATACGTCACTATAACTCCTCGAATGGCTGCCACATCTTCACGGGGCACTTTCAAACGCACGTACAACGGGATTCCCTGGCGCCCACGAACAATTTCTGACTGTACATTTGGATAATACATTGCAAACAGATCAATTAAATCCGCATACGCCAACTCCAGGAAGAAGACGGTCGCCTCACTGACTGGAGATGTTAGGGGCAAATCCTCCACCGGTTGGATCAAACGATACGGTGGGCGTTCGAACCCGTATCCCTCTCGGGCGGGCCGATAGGTGAGATAACGCAAAGGAGACCCCCAATACAACGTGGGACTTAGATACACATCCCAATCCTTCAAAAGAGACCTCACCTCGCGCGCCACAGCCGTTTCCGTAGGCGAAAACGCTATCCACACCCGATCATCTACAGCCCATCGCCGAAAAAAGAGGTCGACGTTCCACCACCCGGCTGCCAACAAGAGCCCCCCGGCTATGATCCCCACACCCGCACGTACGACCGGATGAAATCCGGCATATAGCCATCGCCGTCCCTCACGCCATAAACTCCGCATTGTGAGCACAAAGGCATCCCCGGCCAGCAAACACACAAACGGCACCACGCCCAAGGTCCGATATGCCTGAGGGGCCTCTTGGGTCAAAGTGAGTATACCCCCTAGCAAGGGGACAGTTACCCCAATCACTAACAAACCTCGCCGATGATCTCGCCATCGCCATAAGGCATACAAGACTCCAAATCCGAAAAACACCCCGGTAATAGGATCCAACATGGGCTCCCCCGGCAGGTTATGCCGCGGGTTGTAGTCACCGCTCACGTGGAACATGCGCACATGCCGCCAGATGTTATCCATCAGCGGCTGAAAATTGATGTCCGCGGGAACCCCCAGGGCAGTCAACGGGCGAGCAATCACGTCAGGCAAAAGCATCGCGGACGGGGAGGCTTGACGCATGTCGTTGAGAATGCTCACTTGTTGAATCCGGTTGTAGAAGGTAAAGGGTTGCTTTAAATAGGTAACGCCTAAAGGAGCAAACGTCAACAAATAGGCCAGGAGGAAGGCGCCGATCCCCCGCCAAGTCTGTTGCCAAAACCCCCGTTCAACTAAACCCCGGTACAAGAGATACACCAGCACAGCCAGTACTACCAGGCGGGAAGCCAAATACGTGTACATGCCCAACCCCATCACCACGCCGGCCAACACCATGTCACCGAGACGGCGACTTTGTATACCTCGCAGCAACCAGTACAGTGTGAGCAAGTGAAAGAGGGGAGGGGCCAGCTCATTCCATCCCCATCGACTCATAGTCATATGCCACCGGTTGAACGCCAAGAAAGCCAATGCAGCCAAAGCTACCTGCGGTCCGAACAGGAATCGTCCTAGAAGATAAAGGGCAGGTAGAGTGAGCAGTGCCGGGATGAGGGAAACAACCTTCAGTGCGAAGTACGTTGTGCCCAGCACGCGAAACACAGCTGCCATGTAATACGCGTATCCTAACGGAGTACCAAACCACCCCACCCCAAATGGAGACGCATTCCATCCGTCAAGAAGACGCAAAGCATCACCGGCGGCGTTGGTTTCATCCACAAAAATGCCCGGAGGAATGCTCTCCAAGCGATATACTCGCAACACTAATCCCAACGTGAGCAGGACCCCCAGGGCTATCCTCTCCCACCGGTGTACAGAGAGTCTCGGCAGAGGCGCAACGGGTTTCACCGAGTCACTGTATGATCCTGCCAGATACCCCCCACCCACAAGGGTCACCAAAGTCAACAGCCACAGACGCAGTCCCCATGGATCGGTATCCTGCTCCCACACACGCACGATGGCCACACTGCCTAGGATTATCGCCAACAACAGGCATCCGAGCCCCACTCGGCGCCGCCAAGGCGGCACGTGGCTGTCTGGGGAGGAACCTTTCTTTCCGAAGGGCGGGTCATCCACGGGGACAAAAGCCCAACGTACACCTACCACCAGCACCAGCAAGGCGATCCATCCAGCACCGGTGAAAAGGCGACCACGGGCAGCGCCTTCCAGTAAAAAGCCCCCTACCCCGAGCAGGAACACTCCCAACGTTGTCCGCGCCACGTGGGAACGCTGAAAGGGTAGCCCTCTCCTCATCCGCGCATGTCCTTCCCGTGCTACTACGACATACCTACCCCCCCGTGGGCGGCACTTCATCCTTGGCGGGCATAATCGCCTGCTGCCATAGCGCGTGCAGCTCCTGTAGGGTAGCAACCGTGAGGTCTGGAGATTGCGGGCCAGGGGGAGGTACTTCGGGAGTTACCCCTGTTAACACAAGCACTGTACGCAATCCCAAACGCTTCGCGCCCAGGATATCTGTGTCTAACCGGTCGCCAATCATTACCACAGGGCCCTGGGACAGTCCCAACCGTTCCAACGCGAGCTCGAAGATGGGCCGCTCCGGTTTACCCACCAGCTGCGGATCCCGGTCTGAAGCAGCTTGTAATAAAGCGAGGATAGCACCGGCCCCGGGGGCAAGCCCCCGTTCCGTGGGAAATGTGCGATCGGGGTTCGTACCGTAAAAGGGGACCCCACGCCGCAAAGCGTACGTTGCCTCCGCCAGCCGAGCATATGAAAGACGCCGATCCAGTCCCACCACAACCGCGTCCGCGGACGCGGCATCGTCCACCAACGTGAAGCCATAGCGCTGTAACGTTTCGAACAAGCCTGTCTCCCCAATGACCAACAAACGAAGCGCGTTGGAGGGATAAGTCTGTTTAAGCAGGTGTGCAGTAGCTTCCGCGGAACCCACTACTTGGGCCGGCGTTGCCGGGAACCCTAATCGTGTCAATCTTTCCGCGTACGCTTCCGGACTTAAAGTACTGTTGTTCGTTACGTACACAAAGGGAACACCCTCCGCCGCCAGAAATTGCAAGAAAGCATGCGCGCCGGGCAATATTTCTCGGCCTCGGTATAACACACCGTCCACATCCAGCAAAACTCCCCGCACCTCACGTAGCCAATGTCCCCTGCTCATCTGGCGCGTCCTCTTCGTCACACAGGTCGTTTTCGAGGTCGTAAGTAGCACGTGCAAAAGCCCAAATCAGCACCCCCCACGAACCGCTGCCCACCAACAGAGCGACCACTAACGCCCGCGCATCCGCGGGGACGTTACCGCGTACTACCCCAATGAGCACCAACAATGCAGCGACGACAGCAGCCATTATTCCTAAAAACACAGGCGCTCGCTCACGGACCATTACCCAGCTCCGGTTGACGAACGAATATCTAGCACAATCAGCTGAAGGGTTTGGGCCCCGTTCCAGTCGTTCCACGACAGATGGTACACAATATCCACCACGCGAGGCAAAGCGGATAGCAAGTGACCGAGTTTAAAAGCGATGGCCGGCCAAGTGCGCCCTCGATGCTTAAGTGTCAACTTCAAGTGTTTGCCTTCACTGCCCACTGCCCGTGCGTCAACAACGTGCATCTCCCGAGTGAGAAATACAGGTTCCGGGTTGGCCTCCCCGAACGGGGCAAGATATTGGAGATAACGGTACAACTGTTGATTGACCTGGACCAGATCTAACTCCAAATCCACTTCTAGTACCGGTTGGGGCGGCGAATCCCCAAAGGCATCCCGTGCAATAGCCACTAACCGTTCCTGGAGAAGTGGCAAGTTTTCATTCTTAAGCGTAAACCCGGCCGCGGCCGCGTGACCGCCATAACGCACCAACAGGTCACTAACCTGGTCCAGCGCCCGTGTAATGTGGAACTCCGGAATGCTCCGCGCGCTGCCTCGACTCTGATCATCTTCAAGGTGAACGACCAGGGTAGGACGATATGTCAAGTTGGTGATGTGACTGGCTACGAGGCCGACAATTCCAGGTTGAAATTCAGGGTCGGAAAGGACGTACAACGGGTGGTCTACCTGTGCGGTCAATTGAGCTTTTGCCCGCTCTACCGCTCGTAGCGTCAAATACTGGCGCTGACGGTTAAGGGTGTTTAACTGAGCAGCCAGGGGCAACGCTGTACCCAGGTCAGGAGCGGTCAGGAGTTGGAATGCAAGCTTTGCAGTGGCCAGTCGGCCGGCCGCGTTTAAGCGAGGGGCCAGCATAAAGCCGATAGCCATGGTGTCCACAGTGCCCGGCCGCACACCGGCGGCCTCTAAAAGTGCCTGGACTCCAGGACGTCGGGGCGCGTTGAGGTGTCGCAACCCAGCCGCTACCAACGCGCGGTTCTCACCCACCAGTGGCACAATGTCAGCCACCGTTCCTAGCGCTACCAGGTCTAACAATGCGGCCTCGTCGACCACCGGCGCGCGCCCTGCCTGAAGGGGTACCTGTGCTTCCACACGAAGCAGAGCCTGGGCCAACTTAAAGGCCACCCCTACCCCGGCCAGATCCCGAAAAGGATACCGACTCTCGGGGCGTTTGGGGTTGATCACAGCTAGGGCAGGCGGCAACGTCGGGCCGAGTGAATGGTGGTCCGTCAGGATCACGTCCATACCAAGACGATTGGCATATGCCACCTCTTGGGGGGAACGTATGCCACAATCCACTGTAATCAGCAATCGGGTGCCTGCCGAGGCTATCTTCTTGATGGCATCCAGATTCAGCCCATATCCCTCATCAATCCGATGAGGGATATATACCCGTACCCGTCCCCCCAGGGCCTTCAGAGTCTGGGCCAAAAGCGCGCTCGCGGTCACGCCATCCGCGTCAAAATCTCCGTAAATGACGATGGGCTCCCCTTTACGAATGGCCTGACGTATGCGTTCGACCGCCTTAGGTACATCGATCAGGCGAAAAGGACTATCAGGGGGCAGCTCTCGCCGGAGGAAAGCCCGCACCTCATCAACTTCCGTCAGGCCACGGTTGTAGAGGAGCTGTACCAGTACAGGGTGCAAACGGGAAAAGCGTCGAAATTGCTCGGGTGGTGCTGGCGGACGCAACCGCCATACCTTGTTCGTCAACGATTTCACGGGTGCTCCTGCCTCTGCGATGACATGGGCTGCGATAATGCCGTCCAATCGAGCGGCGCGTGGCTCAATTGTACTGTATCCTGCCCTGTAAGTACAAACTGGGGTCCCTATCCCCTCTCGCCGGCAAGGCTTATTCTTTCTCGCGCAGATAGAGCAGATAGATAAGATGACTATACCCAAATTCTGTCACTGATTTGTCATCAAATTGTAAGCTTCGTCGAACCTTAAACCGTCTATAATGGGAAATGGCTTATTCCCTAGTACCTTGGTACTTAGTACGGGGCGGTGCAAGCAAGTATAACCAACCGGTAACCTGAAGAATAACTTTGGAGGTTCCTCATGTTTCGATTTGGCTTTCAGGCCCACGGCACTCACAAAGCCTCGTGGCTGTACGCGGGTTTCAGCCTGTTGGTCTTGGCAGGCTTCATCATCAGCATATTCTTGGTCCCACTGACCGTTCAGGCCGGCAACGTCGATAACCCTCTGGAGAAATTCCAGACCTGGGGCGCGTGTGTGGACACCGCTGCTTACAAAGTTGCTGTTGCAGGAGTGGGAATGTCTGACCGTACCAGCGGCACCATTTCGCTGAACTTGCCTACTAGTGCTACCAACATTCAAGCCTGGCTTTATTGGACAGGCCGTGATCCTTCCACCGAAGGGGATGGCACTATCCTTTTCCAGGGCACTCCCTACGCTGGGTTACTCATCGGTGGCCCGGCGTTCTGGGATACCAATGACTTTGCCTTCGCTTACCGGGCCGACGTCAGCAGTGCCATTATCCCGGGCAACAGTACCTACACTGTACAGGACGGCCTTTCGGTGCCTGGAGACACCAACGAATTTACCATTCCTTACGGCGCGGCCTTAGTTGTCGTCTACCAGGATACCAGTGAAACTACTCCCAACATTGTGGAAGTATGGGCAAACATGGATATCGCAGAAGGCTCTAGCAGCCCACCAGGCAGCGAAGGAGTGTCACCGGTCACATTTGAATTTGAACCGGCGGCGGTGAATCGAACCGCCTATTTGAGCGTCGTCGTGGGAGGTATCACCTCTAACAAAAACGTGGAAGTCTACTATCTGGTAGACAGCGGCAGCGGGATATACAGTGGCGATATCTACACCGCGGCGGGGGTACAAACGATCACCCTCACCGCCAGCGCTAGTGATGGGTTCGATGACAACTTCATGACCACATACGACTTCGCTGTATCCGTGCCCGCAGGCGCTACCCGTGTGATTGTCCAACTCCGTTCGCCTGATACTAACGGTGCGCGACTCCACTGGCTAGCCCAAACTTTTCAGATGGAAGCTGCGTGTCCCCGAGTAGAGGTGACCAAAACCCGCACCTCTCCCGCCATCGTCCATACCAATGACACCGTCACCTTCTCGATTGAGGTGCGCAACACAGGTAACACCCGTCTTGACACCGTACCGGTGACAGACACCTTTAATGTCACCCACCTGGACTTCCTTCAGGCCCAGCTGGATGGCTCTCCAAGCTCACCGGACACTGACACCACAGCCGGCAACACCCGTACGCTGACGTGGAACAACATCGGTCCTCTGAACCCTAACCAGACCAGAACTCTAGAACTCACCTTCAGAGCAGGCGCCGGCACCCAATCTCTGCCGGGAGATGTCACTGTCAACACGGCTACTGTCAACGGTGCAGTAGATCAAAATGGTGCCACCGCGCCCAGCGCCTCGGACACTGCCACGGTGGAGATCAGCAATCCGGCACTCCAGGTGGAGAAACGGCGCATTACCCCCTCCGGAGAGTATGTACCCGAAAATGGCACTGTGCGCTTCGAGATCGAAATCACCAACACCGGAGATACCACACTCACCACTGTGTCCCTAGAGGACACGTTTAGCACACAATATCTTGAATACGTGAGCGCCTCCCCAGCACCTTCAAGCACGGCACCGGGTACTTTGACGTGGAACAACTTAGGGCCGTTAGCACCAGGTAGTTCGACTACGGTACAGGTCGAATTTCGCGCCCGCCAAACCTCCTGGAACAACACTGTCCACGCTCAAGTGATAAACACCGCCAGCGCGACCGCCCAAGATGAAAACGGCGACAGCCTCGGCCCGGAACAGGATACAGCCTTTGTGCGCATCACCCGGCCTCACGTCACCATCACGAAAGAGGTCGTGGGGGGAGATACCCATGTGCCTATAAACGACACGGTGACGTACCGCGTCATCGTCACCAACAGCGGGGATACTGTGCTGGAAACCATCCCGGTGCGAGATACCTTCCCCACCGACAAACTGGATTATTCCTCCACCACCTTAAGCACCACCCCGAGCGTAGACGAAGCTGCCGGCACGTTAGAATGGAGCGACGTCACCGGCAGTAATTCCTTAGCACCGGGTGCCTCTCTGACCTTTGAAATCACCTTCCAAGTCACCGGGGCCAGCTACCCCAACACCATTACCAACCAAGTCTGTGTTTTCAACGCGGTGGATGAAAACAACCACCAGCCGGAAGATGTGTGTGATGACGATAGCACCATCATCACCACCATGCCTCAACTGGATATCACAAAAGTGCTCTTGACCAGCAGCCCGGTTCTCATC
Source organism: Anaerolineae bacterium (assembly GCA_015490995.1). Lineage (GTDB taxonomy): Bacteria > Chloroflexota > Anaerolineae > JAADDB01 > JAADDB01 > S141-23. Next base: position 78,417 of record WFWT01000138.1, read on the forward strand.
GGAGACACAGTGCAGTTCAAGATCTCCATCGTCAACACAGGCAACACCAGCATCGATTTATTACCCCTTGTAGACACATTCGATAACAGCCGGCTGGAGTTTGTCAATGCGACTCCCGGTGGGTACACGTACGTCTCCGGTTCCAACACCATCACCTGGAGTGATTTAGCCGATCCAACACCACTAGCCCCTGGCAACTCCGTAGAGATCACCTTAACCTTCACGGCTATCGGTGCAGGCAATGCGTCTAACGAGGGTAGCGTGGAAAATGCGATAGACGAGTTCGGCGACCCCGTACCTGCTGATTCCGACTCGGCCGAGGTGACCATCCTCACCCCTGCTCGCGTGGGCAATCTGGTGTGGGAAGATATGGACGGTGACGGCCTTCAGGAGGCTGGAGAAAGCGGCCTCAACAATGTCACCGTCAGGCTGTACACGCACTCTGGGACGTTAGTAGCTACGACCACCACCGACAGCAACGGATTGTACGAATTCGACCGTCTCTTCCCGGGTCAATATTACATTGAGTTTGTCGCCCCTCCGGACTACGAGTTCACCTTCCCCAACCAGGGTGGCGACGACACGGTGGACAGCGACGCGGATCCCGGCACAGGCCGAACTCCCACTTTCACTCTGGCTGAAGGAGATAACCAGGACCAATGGGATGCCGGTCTCTACCGGCCTGCAAGCGTGGGGAACTTTGTGTGGCATGACGTCAATGGCAACGGCCTCCAGGACAGCGAAAATGGCGTAAATGGTGTCACCGTGCACTTGTACTACGCAGGTCCGGATGGCATCTTCGACGCCTCAGAGTTAAGCACACCATACCGTACCACCGTTACCAGCGGGGGCGGTCTGTACAGCTTCACCAATCTACCCCCCGGAAAATATCGTCTCAAGTTTATCCCAGACAGCACATACAACCTCACCTTTGCAGACCAGGGCACCGACGATGGACAGGACAGTGATCCCGATCCGACGACCGGCCAAACCATCGATTTTACGCTCCTCTCCGGGGAATCACAGGACAGGTGGGATGCCGGGGTGTACGAGCCTGTTACTATTGGGGATAGGGTATGGGCGGACACCGATGGAGGCGCAGATCAGGATCCAGGCGAATCGGGGATTAACAATGTCAGCCTGACCCTGCGCTGTGCAGGGCCGGATGGAACCTTAAGCACAGGTGATGATATCGTGCGCACTACTCAGACAGCCGCTCAGGGCGGGCAGGATGGCATCTATGCCTTCACCGACGTGCCCCCTGGCCTGTGCCAAGTAGAAGCGGCCACCCCTGGTGGCTATGTGCCCACAACACCGACTACCCTGTCCCGCACCCTCACCTCAGGAGAAACCTGGGATACCGCGGATTTCGGGTTCATCTCTCCCACGTCGGTGGACATCCTCACCTTTAACACGTACATCGAGGCAGAGGGGGTCGTTCTCACATGGCGCACCCGGAGCGAAGAGGGGGTAACGTTCTTCGTGGTACAACGCTCCATCTCCGGCAAGCGCGGATGGCGCTCTATCGCCGCGGTAGTTGCACAAGGCACGCCTTACCGGGGGGCCACATACCAGGTGCTGGATACACGCGTGACCCCAGGCGGACGTTACTTCTACCGACTGGTCACTATACCCGCCGAACACATCCTAGGTCCTTGGGCTGTAGAGGTGCCAGCCACCTGGACGCCAGCAGCTGGCGTTCAGAACGGCCAACGCCTCTTCGTGCCCATGATTACCCGATGACACAAGCACAACAACGCTCGGTTATGCGCCTTATAGGGCGTGGTGGGCGATGGGTGACCATCGCCCACCACATGTTCGCACGAAATTTCATCCATCGTGCAAACCACTATGGGCAATTCAGCCCATCGACAAGCCCCAACCAGACGTATATAGTTGGAGAAACGCATACACTCAATACCCGGTTATTCTCTGTAGGGAGAAGCAAGGAGCTGTAAATGAATAAGCAAAGACCTTTGCTGGTCATTGCTCTCCTGGTAGGCATCTTCATTACCTTGACCACCCGCGTGAACGCTGCCGGAGAGGATCTTGTCCCTGAAAGTTACAGTCAAGTCCAAAACCTTCCTGCTGTGGGCCTTAGCTACAAAATAGTCGTCGATGCTGACGGTCTATACCGGTTAACGTACGCCGATCTCCAAGCAGCTGGCCTGCCCGTTGACAGCATCAACCCTCAAACGTTGAAAGTCTGGGAGCAAGGTGAGGAAGTGGCCATCTACGTGGAGGGAGAAGCCGATGGCCGTTTTGATCCGGGAGATGCGGTTTACTTTTATGGGCGAATGGCCCGCACCCGCTTTCAGGACCCTAATATCTACTGGTTAACGTACGGGGGTAACCCGGGCAAGCGGATGACCTTGCGCGTCGTCTCGCCCGGCGCCGCTCCTGCTCCCTCCCCTTACCGGCGCACCATCCGTCTCGAAGAGGACAAAATATACCGCAGCAATCTCCCTATGGAGGTGGGAGCTGACCACTGGTTTTGGGAGAGTTATTTTGCTTGTGCCGGGGCCTATTGTCTTCGCGATGACACGAAAACGTATACCGTAACGCTGCCTAACTTAGCCAGCGGCACGTTCACGGCCACCCTCCGCATTGCGCTCCAGGGCGTGAGTGATGCGTTGCCGAACCCGGATCACCACGTGGTGATTTACGTCAACGGCACCAAGGTGGGCGATGCCTACTGGGATGGCACAAACGCCTTCATCGGTGAATACCCCTTCCCTCAGAGCCTTCTCACTCCAGGTGACAACGTAATCACCTACACAGCGCCCCTGGACATTCCCGGTGTCACCCAAGATCGGGGGTTTACCAATTGGCTGGAACTGACATACTATGACACTTACCAGGCAGAAGGGAACAGTCTCACCTTTCGCCTCGAGGCTTCGGGGACATGGCGCACGGAAGTGAGCGGTTTTACTCGAGACGATCTCTTTCTGCTGGACATCACCGACCCCCGTAACCCTAGCTGGCTGACCGATTATCAAGTCAATGGTACGGGTTCCGGGTACACCCTCGTCTTCCAAGATACGGTGGCCTCGGGTGAGCGGAGCTACATTGCAGTAGCCGGAGACCGCTTGCATTCCCCAGCCTCCATTGAGCTGGACACGCCTTCAGACCTCAAAAATCCTAACAACGGCGCAGACTGGATAGCCATCACTCATCGCGACTTTTTGACCTATACCCTCCAGCTGGCCGCGCATCGTGCGGCTTTTAGCGGTTTACGCACCGTAGTTGTAGACGTCCAGGATATTTACGATGAGTTCAGTGGCGGCTTGATGGATCCCGAAGCCATCCGTCAATTCCTCGCGTACGCGCGGGATAACTGGACCCCACCCGCGCCTCAGTACGTCCTTTTGGTAGGAGACGGGACCTACGATTACAAAAATAACCTGAACGCGGCCGAAAAGATGTTCATCCCGCCTTACTTAGACCTGGTGGATTGCTTCCTGGGCGAAACGGCCGCCGATAACCGCTTTGTGGCCGGCCCGCGCACCAGCTCCAATCCCAACGCGCTGGAATGTCAGAAACACGCCATGCCCTACATGGCTATCGGTCGGTTGCCGGTAAACAACGCCCAAGAGGCCCAAAGCGCCATCACCCGCATTATTTGTTATGAAGATCCGAACAATGCCCTATGTGCAGGCTTGCCCGCGCCAGCTCCCGGGTGGGAACAGCGGGCCATCTTCGTGGCAGACAAGAACGATAGCGCAGGAGCGTTCACCTGCCACTCAGACGAAGTTGCCGGACAACAGCGGTGTCCTGACCAAGACTTCGGCTTTCGGCCTATCTCGCCACGCGCGCCTGTTAAACCCACAGGCGAGATCAAACGTGATGACTTACAACCGCTCGCGGTGCTCTCACCGCAGGTGACCACCCGTATGGGATTCATCGGAGATTACATTTGGTTAGACAGCGACGGCGATGGTTGGCCGGATGTTACAGAATCGGGCATAAACGGTGTCATTATCAACCTGTGGGAAGATGTGGACCGTAATAACGTCCTCTCGCCACCGGACCGCAAAATCGCCACCGTCCAGACGGGTGATAACCCCGCCACTCCGGAAGTGGAGAGCGGCTGGTACGGATTTGACGGCCTGGATAAGTCCAACTACCTGGTGGAGATCGACCCTGTCAACTTCCAGCCTGGGGGCGCGCTGGAGGGACTAACCCTTAGCGCAGGCCAAAACCCATGGCCCGTTCACATGGATGGGCTAATCCCGGACGAGTATGAACGAATAAAAATATACCTGCAGGATGAAGCCAGCCCGGGCGTTATCCCGTATCCCACGGGTAATAGCGCTCGCTCTGCGTTAATAGACGCCATTAACCAGGGCGCTGCGTTTGTAACATATAACGGCCACGCCACCACCTTCCGCTGGTCCGGTGGTGCCTTGCTGGATATTTACGCCATTCCTAACCTCACCAACGCGGGCATGTGGCCTGTCTTCCTTCCCATGACATGCTTGGAAAGTCAATTCCAATATATTGGCCTCCCCTCACTGGGCGAATCCTTAATCCGCGCAGTGGACGACAACGGGAATCCCATTGGCGCGGTAGCGGTGTGGGGTCCCACCGGCCTAGGCGTAGCCACCGGTCAGATATATCTCTTTACCGGCTTCTTTGAAGCGGTGTATCAATACAACATCACCACCATTGGCGATGCGATTCTGTTCGCCAAACGCAAGCTGTACGAGAGCGACAGCATCTTCAAAGATTTAATTGAAACCTACACCCTGCTGGGCGATCCGGCCATGCGCCTACAAGTACCTCGCCCAGACATTCGCGTGGACAAGTCGGTGACGCCGACCGGTTTCATCACTCCGGGGGACACGGTCACGTACACCATCTCACTCACTAACGATGGCCCCCTTTCGGCGTGGAACGTTACCATCACCGAAACACTCCCTGCCAACTTTATCCCTGAGGATTGGACTGCCAGCAACCCCACCTTAACCTTACGCCCCGGCACGACATACATCTGGGACATGCCTGAGTTGTCCCCTGGCACAACTGTCACCATCACCCTTAGAGGCCGGGTAAATCCGGCAACTCCCCCCGGTACCTCCTTGATTAACCGCGTTCGTGTGACCTCCGGTACCGGAGACCGCAATCTCACCAACAACGAAGCGGTCACCATCAGTGACGTGGGAACCACATTTACCATCCAGGGATACACGTATCAGGATACAGATGCGAGTCGGAGCTTCTCACCTGGCGAATCCGGACTGGGCGGGGTAGGTCTTACCCTCTTGGACACAGGTGGTACGGTGCTTGCGTCCACTACCAGCGATACCACAGGTGCTTACGCCTTTACCGGTCTAACACCGGGCACATATGTAGTGCGTGTGACAGTGCCTGATGGATTTGTCCCGACCGAAGGAACAGAAAAAACGGTTGCCGTTGTGGATGCCTCGGTTATGGATGTCAACTTTGGCTTCATTGCCCCCACTTCTGTACAACTGGTCGCCCTCGATGTCCAGTGGACCGGCCAAGAGGTTATACTGCGCTGGGCAGCGCGCGATGAACGCGCGGTCCAGGAGTACAGCGTGTACCGAGCACGGACGGTTGGGGGAGAACGCCCGGTTATGGTAGCCACCTTACCGGCCCAAGGTGTACCGGGCACCGTGTGGTACACGACAACAGACCGCCCACCTGGAGACGGGCGTTGGTATTACTGGGTAACTGCCCACACCCAATCCGGAGAAGTAACCACCTTTGGTCCTGCGATGGTAGTGATTGCCCCATCACCGTGGCGGTACTATATTCCGTGGACGCTCCGTTAACCCATTCCTAACAGGGCTACAGCGGAGGAACATCACCCGCAACTTTTCAACTGCGGCCACGTCCTAAAACACAGAACGAGATGCCTCCGGGCAGGGCCTTAGTGAGATGTTCGCCTGTCTTCTGTCAATGCCCCCTGTACGGGACGGAAGACAGGTGGATGTCCACCGATAAGCGCGCTGCTCTTCCCAGGCACACCGTCCTCCAGGAGGCAGAATGGAAACGCGAACGCACCGTGGGGCACAAGTTGTACATGGGATTATCGCGGTGGGGCTGGCGACAATTCTAATGGCCGTGCTCGCTCTACCCTCCTCCCCTTTCGTGTTTGCCGGAAACCCGGATATCCCCCTCCAAGAACAGGAACGTCTCGTGTGCGCTTCGGTGGACTTAGCAGTAGCCGGAGCTCGTTTTGTCCCGGGTGGCACCGATTTTATCTCTCGCTTCAATATGACCATCCCCGCCCCCCCTCTCCGGGCTTACCTATACTGGAGTGGCTCCGACGATGAATCGGTCAACGGGGGAGACAGCGTGGTGCAATTTCGAGTGGACAACGTGCCTTACACGGTCGTTGCTTCGACAGATGGCCAGTTCGGTCCCAGCCAGTGGGAAATGCCCTCACTCCACTTCGACTTTACTTATCGTGCGGACGTCACTAACCTGGTCACGCAAGGAGCACATGCATTCGAGGTGACAGGCGTCGATGGCTTTGCATACGACCTGTACGGCGCCGCACTAGTGGTAATGTATGAAACAAGCGGCCCGCCCCAGTGGCTAGCCTTGCACAGTGGTCAGGACTTGGCCCGTGGCCATTCCGCCCCCGGATCTGGCCCAGGCACCCTTCCCACCGTGTTCACCTTTGACCCTGCGCCGATGTCTCGCACGGCCACCTTGACTACGCTGGTGGGGGGTATCTTACCGGGAGAACCCAACGCCATTTGGGTACAAACCGGCTCGGGTACGCCACCGTCGTTCGGATACGGTACAGGCCAGGATCGTGACATATATGACACGGGCATCCGCATCGCAACGAACGCGCTCAGCGCCACCTCGGAACGGGCCAATTGGGATGTGTACACCTTCACCGTAACCGTTCCGGCAGGAGCTTCCTGGCTGGCCGTCCAGGTCGAGTCGGTGCCAGGGGAGAACGCGCCAGACCTAACATGGGTCGGTCAGTTTCTCGAACTGCCGGACGGATGCGCCGGCACCCCGAGCTCTCCCACGCCCACTTGGACCCCCAC